>JBQCCP010000040.1:0-17875 GCA_051962095.1 Rhodanobacteraceae bacterium | reverse complement strand
TGTTTCCCGCCATCCAGCGAGCGCGCGAAGCGCACGTAACCGGTATACGGTTTGGCAAGCGGATGCGACCAGGTGACGTAGATTTGTCGCTGCGGACCCAGCGCGATCTTGGGGCGGTTCTCGCCCTCGTCGTAGATCGTCTCGGCGACGCGATTGACTTCGACGGGTGCGCTCAAGGTCTTGCCGAAGTCATCCGAGTGCTGCAGCCAGACATGATTGTCATGCGCCGTCACCAGCCACAAGCGGCCGTGCGCGTCGAACGCGGCGCTGGCGCCGAGTTCCGGTTCGTGCGCCATCCCGGCCATGGACGTGCCCTGCGCGAACGCGACGGCAGGCAACACGGCCATCAGGAACGGAAACAGGATACGGGTCGCGGTTCTCATGGCTTCAAAGTTCCCAGTGCAATTCGGCGAACCAGGCGCGGCCGGGATAAGGGTGATAGACCCAGTAGCGTTCGCCGGTGAGGTTGTCCACGCCCAGCGACGCAGTCCATTGCCGCGCGAACTGCCAGCGCAGTTTCGCATCCGCCACGGTGAAGCTGCTGACCGCGCCATAAGTATTCACGAAATCGCTGTTGTCGAGGGTCGCGTATTGGCGGCCGGAGCGCCGCACGCCCAGCGATGCATCCCAGCCGGGTGCGAAGCGCCAATCCGCGAACAGCGTCGCGCGCAGGCGCGGAATGCGGGGAAAGCGCTTGCCGTCGGCCGGCGCATACTGCGCGTCGTGCAGGGTGACCGCCTCGTTCCACGCGACGCTGGCATCGACATCGACGTCCGGCAGCACGTCGCGCCACTGCAACGCGGCTTCGATGCCGCGCATGCGCACCGCGTCGATGTTCTGCACGCTGGTCACCGGCACCGGCAAGGTGAGGTCGGTCTGCGAATACAAGGTGTCGGCGAAACGGTCCCGGTACAGCGAAATCCGCCATTGGCCGTGCGGCAGCTCGCGGATCAGGTCGAGGTCCGTCGACCAGTCGCGCTCGGGTTCGAGATCGGGGTTGTTGTTGACGATCGCGCCGTTGGAGAGCGAACCCTGGAACAGTTCCTCGACGGTCGGATAACGCACCGCCTTGCCGAACGAAAGACGCAATCGCCACGGACCGGCGAAGCGCCAGTCGAGGCTGGCCTTGGGCGAAAGATCGCTGCGCTGGCGGCTCGGGTAACCGACGGTGGACGCGGCGTTCGCCAGCATCCCGCGATACGCGCGCCATTGCTCCCAGCGCGCGCCCAGCGTCAACGTCCACGCGGGCGCGAAGTCCCACACATCCTGCAGGTACACGGCGCGCGTCCGGGTGCGCCCGGCATAGGCGCTGATCCGCGCGCCGGTGGCATCGGCCCGCCAGTCGGTCGTCGCGAAAACGCGCGAATCGAGCAGATAACGATCGAGGTGCGCGCCCGCCTGCAAGGTGTTGTTGTCGCCGAGCGGCCCGGACGTGCGCAGGTCGAAGGTGTCCCAGCCGGAACCGCCCATGTCGGCGAGCGTGCCTGCACGGGATTGCGCTGACGCCGCATCGCGCTCAACGTCGTGCTGGAAATCGTAGCGGCTGGCGACGGCTTGCCACCGCCAGCCAGCGGCGAGTTGGCCGTCCAGTTGCATGCCGTACAGCACGTGGGTTTCATCGAACGAAGCCGGCGCGAGGCCGCCGTCCGGCAGCGTCCACGTCCGGCCTGCGGCGAAAATCGCGCCGCCGTACACGGGGTCGCCGTTCGGATCGCGCAGGAAACTGCGGGTGGCGTCGAATGCGCGGTTGTGCCACGCGCCGAGCGTGAAGCGCGCATCGAGGTTGTCGGCCAGCGCCACGCTGGCCTGCAGCGTCGCCTGCGTCTGGCGGGTGTGCTCGATGGTGTTGGCGCCATATACCAGGCGGGGCGCGCCGTTGATGTTGCGGTCGAGCGTCGCGCCGGCCACTGCCTCGGCACCCGCTGCATCGCCGCCGGGTTTGGCGACGGCGTATTGCATCGGCTGGCCGGCGTTGTCGAGCTGGTCGAGCGACAACAACCAGCGCCAGCGACCCCGGTGATCGCCGAGGTGCGCGGCAAACCGGCCGCCGTCGTGGCGTCCGGACGCGCCGTAGGCGTCATGGAAATCCTGCGAAAAAAATTGCGCGTCCGCGCCGGCCGTGAAGCGATCCGGCAGGCGCGTGCGGATCAACACCGTGGCGCCGATCGAGTTGCCCGGGTACAGCGCCGAGTAGGGTCCGTACAACACCTCCACCGACTCGATCGACTGCGGCGACACCATCCCCCAGCGCGGTGCACCATTCCAGCCATTGGTCATCAGGTTCGAAAGCAGCAGGCCGTCGGCGTAAACCAGGCTGCGCGCGCTCTGCAACGTGCCGGCGTCACGGCTGCTGATGATGGCGTTGGGATCGCCGATGTAGCGCTGGCGTACCTGGAGGTTCGGGAAATAGCGCAACGCGTCGGCGCTGTCGGCGATGTTCTGTTTGGCGAGTTGCCGGCGCGTCTTGCGCACGCCGACGCCGGCGACATTGGCGGGCAACGGCTCCGCCTCGACCTTGATGGTCGGGAGCGTCTGCGGCAGCGCGGCGGCTGCGGAGATGGCCAGGAGGATTCCCGGGAACAAGCACGCGTTCCATGCAAGCAAATATCCAGAATGGTAGGCGCGCCCGCCGCCGGGACAATGCGGCAAATTGTCGCAGCGCGATCAGCCGCCGTGCCCGTGCTCGTGCTCGTGCACCGGATGCTTGCCGAGTTTCCGCTGCAGCGTGCGGCGATGCATGCCGAGCCGCCGCGCGGTTTCCGAAATGTTGCCGGCGCACTCGTGCAGCGTGCGCTGGATGTGCTCCCATTCCAGCCGGCGCAGCGGCAATGGTGCCTCGGGAGCATCGGGAACACCGGTCGCGCCGGGGCCCTGCTCGTCCAGCAATGCGCGCATCACCGCGTTGGCGTCGACCGGTTTGGCGAGGTAATCGTGGGCGCCGCGCTTGATGGCCTCCACCGCGGTCGCGATCGATGCGTAACCGGTCAACAGCAGGATGCGGATGCCCGGCACCTGCGCCTGCAGCGCCGAGATCAGGGCCAGGCCGCTGTCGTCGCCGAGCTTCAGATCGACCACGGCATGGGCGGGACGGCATTCGTTCGCGCGCTGCAGCGCTTCCTCGATGCCAGCGGCCACGACCACGTCGAAGCCCCGCGCGCGCAACGCGCGCGCCATCACCCGCGCGAAAACCGCATCGTCTTCAGCCAGCAACAGGCAGCCGTGGCTCTCCCCCGCCGGCACCTCAGGCGTGCTCCGCGATCGGCAGTTTCACGCACACGCGCGTGCCGCCGGCGTCACTGTACGCATGCAGTTCGCCGCGCATGCGCTCGACCGTCGAACGGGCGAGCGCCAGGCCGATGCCTAGTCCGTCCGGTTTGCTGCTGACCATGGGCAGGCTGACGGCACGGTCGAGGCCGTCACCGCGGTCGCCCACGACGAACTCCACCTTGTCGTCGTCGATGTCCGCGACCAGCGTCACCACGCGCGAGCCATTGCCGGAGGAAGCATCCAGCGCGTTCTGCATCAGGTTGAGCAGCGCGTGGGCGAGGCCGGGCTGGACCCGAATGACGCGTTCGCGCAAGCCTGCCGCGACGTCCACGATGACCTCTGCCTCCGGCCGCAGCAGGCGGAAGCGATCGGCGTTTTCGCGCACGTAATCGCCGAGGGTGGCGAGCTTCGTCGTCCCAGCCAGTTGGCGATGGCCGTATTCCACCATCTCGCGCAGGATCCCGCGGCAGCGCTCGATTTCGCCCGCCATGTCCTGCACGTCCGCCTGCAGCGCCGCGTCGCCTTCGCGGCCATGTCCCAGATCCGACACCAGCGTGCGCAAGGTGGACAAGGGCGTGTTGAGCTGGTGCGCGGCGTCCGCCGCCTGGGTCGCGATTGCGAGGATGCTTTCATCGCGCAGTGCCCGTTCGCGCAAGCGTTGCATCATCTCGCGCTGTCCGTTCAACGAAGCGCGCATCCGCCCCACGAACACCGCCAGCAACGCCACCGCGACCATGAAGTTGATGGTCATGCCCATCAGGTGCAGGCGGAACCCATTGCCGTGCATCGGCATGTCCGGCAGCGGCACATAAAAGAAGACCAGCGCGCCATAGACCGCCGCCGCGAACGCGGTGACCACGGCCGTGGTCGTGCCGGACAACGCCGCCGCGGTCAGCGCCACGGGAACCAGCAGCAGCGTGATGAACGGATTGCTGGCGCCACCCGTGAAATACAGCGCCCATCCCAGCAGCAGGATGTCGAACGCGACGTGGACGAAAGCCTCGCCTTGCCCGATCGGCCAAGGCTTGCGCAGCCGCCAGAATGCGCACGGCGTAGCTGCGAGCAACACGGCGATGCCGGCAGCCAGCGGCGCCAGGGGCAGCGCGACGTGCAAGCGGCCGGCCGCGACGGCGATCGCGACCGCCTGGCCGACGGCCGCGCAGGGACGCAGCCAGGCCATGGTGGTGACGAGTGCACGGGCGTCGAAATGGAACGGCGCCGACGCGGGATGTCGACGAAACGCGCTCATGTGCCGCAACGGAAGCGGGATCGTCCGCGATTATATCGGCGCCGCCAGCGCCACACCGCGATCGCGGTTGCGGCTCGCCGCCCGACAGCCGCCGGGCGAGTATGCATCAGTGGCGCAGCGTACTCACGTGCGAGCCGCCCATCGTCCAGGACGGCGGATCGCTGGCGGGAAAGGTGTCGTCGAGTTCCTCGTCGACCAGCCGCTCGCATTCGGCTCTGGACGCTTCTCGATCCGGCGGGTGCTTGCGGAACCGGGGCGCCGGCTTCTTGTCGTCGCCGCGGGAATGTTTTTGCGTTGGAAAATCGTGCATCCCGGTGCTCCCCGGGCGCGCGCGTCCGCGCCGTCCGTTGCTCGTGCCAGTTTGCAGCATACGCCTCATGCCACGCGAACGCGCCGGAATGCAGCCCGCGCCGTCACCACGGGTTCAGTCGCCGAGACATGTTGCATGCCGCCAGTCTTGACGACGCAATAACACCGCGGGAACGATACTTGCACGCGCCTGGATGACGCGTCTTCTCGACGCAGAAGGTGCAGCATGCGTTCGCAACGTTCGTTGTGTGCCCTCGCGGGTTTGCTGCTGGCCGGCAGCGCGGCATTGGCCAGCGAATCTTCCGGCAAGCCCTTCGACATCAGTACGCCGCAGAGCTTCCAGCAACAGGCCGCGCAGGTGCGCGCCGGGCTGGGCCACGGTGGTCCGTACGCGTTCCTGTCCGCCCAGGACCGTGCGCGCATCGCGCAGGAAATCTCCGCGATGGATGCGCTGTTCCAGCGCTACGGGAACATCGAGGCCATGGGCGGCGCCGGGCGCGTCGAACTCTACAACGCGCAGGAGACGGTCAACCGCATCCTGACGCGCGGCCGCACAGGCACGACCCGTTGCGCGTGGGCGCAGCAAACCGGTTCGCACATTCCGCGCACGCTTTGCTGGTCCACGGAAACCTGACCCGCGCGCCTCACACCTGCAGGCGATCGCCCTCGCGCGCCACCAGCTTGTACAGCGCGGGCATGATGAAGATGCCGATCGCGAGGCGCGAGATCATGCCGGCCACGATTACCAGCGCGAACGGGCGCTGGGAATCGGTGCCGACGCCGTGCGCGATCGCGGCGGGCAGCAACCCAAGCGCCGCGACCAGCGCAGTCATCAGGATGGGCCTGAGCCGCAGCACTGCCGCTTCGTGTGCGGCCGCCACCGTGTCCATGCCGCCGAGGCGCAATTCGTTCGCGCATGAGATGTAGACCACGCCGGTCAATACCGACACGCCGAACAGCACGATGAAGCCGATGCCCGACGACACCGAAAACGGCGTGCCCGTCACCCACATCGCGAACACCGCGCCGACCGGCGCCGACAGCAGCACCCCGACCACGGTGATCAAGGGGAACTTGAAATTGCCGTACAGCACGAACAGCAAGCCGAAGATCACCACTACGGTGAGCGGCAGGATCACCCGCATCTGCGCCCGCGAGGCGGTGTATTCCCGGTACTCGCCGCCCCATTCCAGCCTGTAGCCCTGCGGCAGTTTCACGTTCTTCGCGACCTGCGCGATCGCGTCATCGACCGCGCCGGCGAGATCGCGTCCCGTGACCGAAAACTGCACGCCGATGTAGCGCGAGTTGTTCTCGCGGTAGATGAAGGACGCACCGTTTTCGATCCTGATGTCCGCCAGTTCCTTCAGCGGAATCTGCTGCCCGCCGGACGTGGCCACCGGGATGTCGCCGATCTCGACCGGGTTGTCGCGGAACGGTTTCTGCAGCCGCACCACCAGGTCGAACTGCTTGTCGCCCTGCACCACCTGCGTCGCCACGTCGCCGCCGATCGCGGCGTTGATCAGATTGTTGATGTCGTCGACGTTGAGCCCGTAGCGCGCGATCTTCGCGCGATCGATGTCGATCGCGAGGTTGGGCTGGCCGAGTTCGTGCACCAGCGTGATGTCGGTGATACCGCGCACCTTTTCCATCACCGCCTTGATCGCCTTGCCTTCCTTTTGCAGCACCGTGAGGCTGGGCCCGTACAGTTTCACCGCCAGCGCGCTCTTGAGGCCCGTCTCGGCCTCGTCCACGGCGTCCTCGGCCGGCTGGGTGAAGTTGAACTGGATGCCGGGGAACCGTTGCAGCTTGGCGTTGATCGCGTCGATCAGCGCCTGCTTGTCGCGGTAGGCGCCGTGCCATTGCGAATACGGCTTCAGGCCGACGAAGAATTCGTCGTTGAAGAAGCCCGTGGAGTCGGTGCCGTCGTCGGGCCGGCCAAGTTCGCTCGTCACCGTGGTGACGACGGGAAACGACATCAGCACCTTGCGGATTTCGGGCGAGATTTCCGACGCCTTCTCGAACGAGATGGTGTACGGCATGGTCGCGCGCACCCACAGCGCGCCCTCGTCGAGGCTGGGCATGAACTCCGCGCCGATGCCCTGCATCATCAGGAACGCCAGCGCCAGCAGCACGGCCGAGGCCGCGGTGACCCGCCACGGCACGCGCTGCGCGCGTTTCAGCGCGCGCACGTACCACGACTTGAACCATTCGTAGGCCCGGTTGCGGCGCTCGCGCACACCGCGGCGCATGAAGATCGCGCACAGCACCGGCAGCAGCGTCAGCGTGACGATCAGCGAACCGCTCAGCGCGAAGATCATGGTGTCGGCCATCGGCTTGAACAGCGTGCCGGAAGGGCCGGTGAGGAAATAGATCGGCAGGAAACTTGCGACGATCACCGCGACCGCGTACACCAGCGGCCGGTCGATTTCGGCCGCAGCGGAGAGGATCACTTCCTTGATCTCGTACTCGGTGCCGCGCCGTGCCGCCAGCTCGCGGAAGATGTTCTCGACCATGAAGATCGCGCCATCGACGAGGATGCCGAAGTCCACTGCGCCGATCGACAGCAGGTTGGCCGACGCGTTCTTCAAGTCGAGGCACAGGAACGCGAACAGCAACGCCAGCGGCACCGTCACCGCGACGATCAGGCCGGCGCGCAGGTCGTACAGGAAAAACACCAGCACCGCGATCACCAGCACCAGGCCGATCGTGAGGTTGTGCATCACCACGCCCTTGGTCTGGTCGATAAGCGTGGTGAGGTCGTAAAACGGATGGATCCTGACGTCCCTCGGAAGGATCGTCTCGTTCAATTCCTTCGTCTTGGCCTCGACCCGCTTCAGCACGTCCTCGGTCTTCGAGCCGGTCAGCGCCAGGATCACGCCCTCGACCGCGTCGTCCTGGTGCATGTAACCGAATTCGCCGAGGCGCGGCGCGATCCCGATCCGCCCCTTTGCGACATCCTTCACCAGCACCGGCGTGCCGGCGTGCACGGCCAGCACGATGTTGCCGATGTCCTCGGGCGTCTTGATCCGCCCCAGCCCGCGCACGTAGAAGAACTGGCCGCCCTGCTGGTAGAAGCCGCCGCCAGCGTTGCTGTTGTTGGCGGCCAGCGACGCTTCGGCCTGGGTGACGGAAAGACCCAGCGCCGCGATCTTCACCGGATCCAGCAGCACCTGGTACTGCATGTTGCCGCCGCCGAACGCGGAGTCGTCGGCGACGCCCGGCACCGAACGGTACTGCGGCGCGATCACCCAGTCTTCCAGCGTCTTCAGTTCCATCGGCGAGCGGTCGGAACTCTGCAGCACGTAGCGATAGACCAGTCCGGACGGCGGCGACATCGGCGAGATCGACGGCGACACGCCGCTGGGCATCGTGATCTGCGGCAACCGGTTGTACACGCGTTGGCGTGCGAAGTAGTGGTCGGTATCGTCCGAGAACGTCAGCGTGACGTCGGAAAGTCCGTACAGCGAAATCGAGCGCTTGGTCACCAGGCCCGGGATCGCGTTCATGCCCAGCTCGACCGGCACGGTGATCTGCTGCTCGACTTCTTCCGCCGAATGGCCCGGCCACTGCGTGATGATTTCCACCATCGGCGGCGACAGGTTGGGATACGCATCCATCGGCAGGACCTTCCAGGCCCACACGCCGGCCGCGGCCGTCGCCAGCGCCAGCAGCACGATCAGCAGTCGCTGCTCCAGCGCGAACGCGACGATGCGATTGATGAGCGACGCCTTGCGCGGCGTTTCGCCCGGCAGGTCGGAGGGGCTCATTGCGACTGGATGAACTGCAGGAAGATCGAACCATCCACCACCACCTTGTCGCCGGGGTGGAGCCCTTCCTGGATCACGTAGCGGTCATCCACGCGCCTGCCGAGCGACACCGGCCGCCGCGCGTAGCTGCCATCGGCGTCCATCGCATACACGAACGGCAGGTTCTCGTCGTCGCGCAACACCGCGGAAACAGGTACCAGCAGCCCGGTGTGCGCACCGTGTGACTGGATGCGCACGCTCACGTACATCTGCTTTTTCAGCGCGCCGCCGGCGTTATCCACCTGCACGCGGGTCTGCACCGAGCGGGTGTCGGGATCGACCACGACGCCGACATTGGTGACGGTGCCCGCGATCGGCTTGCCGCCCTCGCCGGTCAGCACCGTGGCCGCATCGCCCGCGCGCACCTGCGCGGCATCGTCGCCGAACACGTTGGCCATCACCCACATCGTCGACGTATTGGCGATGGTGAAGCACGGCGTGGTGCCTGCGGCCAGCGTCTGTCCCGGCGCGATGGATTTCGCGACGAGCGTGCCGGCGATCGGGGCGCGGATCACGCCGTGCCCGCCCGTGACCTGCTTGCCGTCGCGAATCGCAGCGATGGATTGCACGTCCATGTGCAGCGCCACCAGCGTCTGCAGCGCGGCGGCGCGATCGGCATCGGCGCCCGCGGCATCCGCCTTCGCCTGCGCGTTTTCGCGTTGCGAAATCGCCTGGTGCGCGTACAGGTCGCGGTCGTTGGCGGCGACTGCGTCGGCCGCGTTCGCCGCCAGCACTGCCTTGCGGTACGCGCCGGCCGCGGCGGTGAAATCGGGCGAGGTGACTTCGGCCAGCGCCTGCCCCTTCGCGACGTGCTGGCCCTGCGTCACCAGCACGCGCGTCACCGCGCCGGAAAACGGCGCCAGGACGTCAGTGGCGCGGTTGCGGTCGAAATCCACCACGCCGGTGGTCGCGATCGTGGTGTGGTAGCGCACGGGCTCCACGGTGTAGACGTGAATGCTGGCTTGCTGCGCCTTGGTCAGCGTAACGTTGTGCGGAATGGTGGAGGACTGCTGCGGCGGCGGGTTGCCGGAGCAGCCGGCGAGCACCAACGCCACCAGCAATGCTGCCGCCGCCGCCATCGCGAGTCTCGGCAAGTTGCGTTGATCCCTTTCTGCGTCATTCCGGACGCCGCGCAGCGGCGATCCGGAACCCAGTGACTTTGTCTGGAGAAAGGTGCTGGATTCGAGACTCCGGCCTGTGGCCGGACTCAGGATGGCGAACAAAGATTTACGCCGCAGCACGTGAAAAACCGCGTTCGCCCGGCGCAAAGATCGAGTAGTCTTTTTCATTGCTTGCCCATTTCCGGGTGATGCCACCAGCCGCCGCCCAGCGCCTGGTAAAGCGCCGCGGTATCGGCGAAGCGGTTTGCCTCGGCCTGCACCAGCGCGATGCGCGCCTGCTGATACGCCTGCTGCGCAGCCAGCAATTCGAAGGTGCCGATGTAGCCGTGCCGGAGTTGCAGTTGCGAAAGATCCAGCGTGGTCTTCGCGGCCTGTTCGGCTTTCGCTGCGGCCTGCAGGCCCTGCGCATCCTGTTCCAGCGCGACCAGCGTGTCGGCCACGTTCTGGAACGCCGTCAACACGGTGCCTCGGTATTGCTCGGCGGCCTGCACGTAGGCGGCTTTCGCGGCGCGCTCCTGGTGCAACAGTTGCCCGCCTTCAAAGATCGGCGCGGTCAGCGACGCGGCGATGCCCCAGAAGCCGGTGCCGGAGCTGAAGACTTTCGAAATCGCGAGCGCGGTGCTGCCCGCGTTCGCGGTCAGCGCGATCTGCGGCAGGCGTTCGGCGGCGGCGATGCCGATCGCAGCGCTGGCAGCGTGCAGGTCGGCGCGCGCCTGGCGCACGTCGGGACGCTGCGCGACCAACGTCGAAGGCAGGCTGACGGGCAAGGTTTCGGGAAGGTGCAGGTCGGCCAGCGTGAACGCCGAGGCGGGCGCCTGGTCGGGGAACGCGCCGACCAGCGTTGCCAGCGCGTGGCGCGCGGCCGCCTGCTGCTTCACGAGCGCCGGCAGGCTGGCTTCGGCCTGCGCGAGTTGGGTCTGCTGCGCGGCCACGTCGAGCCTGCTCGCGTCGCCTTTCCGGAACCTGAGCTGCAGGATCCCGAGGCTGCGCTTCGCGATGCCGATCGACTTGCGGGTTGCATCGACCTGCTCGCGCAACGCGGCTTCCTCGATCGCGGTAACCACCACGTTCGACGTCAGCGTGGTCCACGCCGCGATCATCTGGAAGCGCGCGGATTGCTCCTGCGCTTCCAGCGATTCGCGGGTGCGCCGGTTCAGGCCGAACAGGTCCGGCGCGTAGGAAATCGAAAGCTGCGGCGTGAACAGGTTGTATTCGAACTCCTGCGGCACCGCCGGGAAATTCGGCACCGGCGCGAGAATGTTCGACGCCTTTTGTCGGCTGGCATTGATACCGGCCGACACGCTCGGAAAGAATGCGCCGCGCTGGGCCAGCAGATCTTCGTGGGCGACGCGCAGCGCGGCTTGCGCGGCCTTGAGATCGTGGTTGTTCTTCAGCGCGCGTGCGATCAGCCCGTCCAGTTCCGTCGAATGGAACAGCGTCCACCAGTCGCCCGGGATGTCGGCGCCCTGCTCGAAACGTTGCGCCGCGCCACCTGCGGCGCCGGGCGTGGCGGCGGTCGCGGTCAGCGTATGCGACGTGTAACTGCTGATCTTCGGCGGCGCCGGCGGCTCGAAGTTCGGCCCGGCCGCGCACCCGGCCAGCGCCAATGCCGTCGAGAGCGTCGCGTTGCGCACGAAGGATGCGGGCACCCGGAAAGGCAACGTTGGACCCATGGCAGAAGGTTCTCTTCCTTCGGGCCGGCGGGCGGTCCGTCATTGGACAAAGGAATGGGCGCCGTGGTCGACCGAAACGCCCGAAGGCGTGGCGACCGAGGGCACCGAAGCGGCGTAATGTTATATCGTTGCATTCGCCGAAACAAGAAATCCGGCGAAACCGATCTAAAGCGTCCCGCTGATTCGCCGCCGGTCAGCCTGCCGGCGGCCCATCGATCCCGAGGTTGCACGCCTCGAACGCCCACACGTCCGCATCCTGCTGGATCGCCTTGTCCGTCGGCATGTAGGTATGACTGGTGCTGCCGGTCGTGCGCAGCAGGATCGGATTGTTGCAGCCCTGCGCCCGCTGGATTTTCGCCGCGAACTTGAATTCGTGACTCGGCACCACGCGGTCATCGTCCCACGATGTCGTGATCAGCGTCGGCGGATAGCAGGTGCCCGCGTGGATGTTCTGCAGTGGCGAATACTTCATCAGCCACTGGAACGCCTGCCTGTCGTCAGACGAGCCGTACTCGGGCGCCCAGAATGCGCCGCCGGAGAATTTCTGGTAGCGCAGCATGTCGAGGACGCCGTGGCCGATGAAGGCAGCTCCGAACAGCTCCGGGTGCTGGATGATCGACGCGCCGGTCAGCAGCCCGCCGTTGGAATAGCCTTGGATGCCCAGGTGTTTCGACGACGTGTAGCCCTGCTCGATCAGGTATTTCGCGGCCCATGCGAAGTCGTCGAAAACATTCTGCTTCCTGCCCAGCATGCCGGCATGGTGCCACGCCTCGCCCAGTTCACCACCGCCGCGGAGGTTGGCGACGGCATAGACGCCCCCGAGTTGCAGCCAGACCGGCAGCATCGGATCGAAGTGCGGCACCACCGAGATGTCGAATCCGCCGTAACCGTACAGCACGGTGGGATGGCTGCCGTCCAGCTTGATGCCCTTCTTCGCGACGATGAACATCGGCACCCTGGTGCCGTCCCTGGACGTGTAGAACACCTGCTTCGTTTCATACGGAGACGGGTCGAACTTCACGTTGGGCCTGAAGTACACCGTCGTCTTGTCGTCAGCCACGTCGTACTTGTAGATCGTGGTCGGGTACAGGTAGGACGCGAACAGGTAATACACGGTCCGCGAATCGTTGCGCGCGGAAATCCCCCCGACCGCTCCCACGGTCGGCAGCGACAAGCTGCGTTCGTGTTTTCCGCTGGTGTCGAACAACTCGAGCCGGCTCTTTGCCACATCGGAATACCTGGCGAGGATCTGCCCGTCCGCGAGGATCGCGTCCGTCAGCACGCCTTCCGCCTGCGGTGCCACCACCCGCCAATGCGCGGGGTCGGGATCGCCGAACCGCGCTGCCACGATCCGTCCCTTCGGCGCATCGAGCGTGGTCTGCAGATACAGCGTGTCGCCGATGTTGCCGATGGCAGCATACATCGCGTCGCCGTTGGTGTAGAGCGGCTTCACCTCCGCGTTGACGTCGGGATGCATGGGATTGCCGAGGCCGGCGTAGTACAGACGGTTCTTCGTCGAGGTGCCGTTGAACACGGAAAGGATCAGATAACGCCCGTCCTCGCTGACGCTGCCGTCCACGCCCCACTCGGGATGCTTCGGCATCGCGTAGACCAGCTTGTCGCTGGACTGCGGCGTGCCGAGCCTGTGGTAATAGAGCTTCTGGTTTTCGACCTTCTGGTTGATCTGCGATTCCTGGTCGCCGGGCGGCGCAGGGAACCGCGAGTAGTAGAAACCCTTGTTGTCGTTCGTCCAGGCAATGCCGGAGAACTTCAACCAACGGACCGCGTCGTCCAGTTGCTTGCCGGTGGCCACTTTCATCACGTGGACGGTTCCCCAATCGGATCCGCCATTGGACAGCACGTACGCGAGGTACTGGGCATTGGGAGAAGGGGCGCTTTCCACCAGTGCGATGGACCCATCGGGCGACAGCTTGTTCGGATCGAGCAGAACGCGCGGTTTCGCCGTCGGCGACTCCTGCACGTACAGGACGCTCTGGTTCTGCAGGCCCGAATTCCTGCTGAAGAACAGCATCCCGTTCTTCAACTGATCCGGCTTGCCTTCCTTTGCGTAGTCCCAGAGTTCGGTGAGCCGGTGATCGATCCAGGCGCGCACCGGGATCTTCGCGAGATAGTCATCGGTAATCTTGTTCTCGGCGTCCACCCACTCGTGCAACCGCGGGTCGGTGAGGTTTTCCATCCACTGGTAGGGTGCGGGCACCCTGGTGCCGAAATAGGTATCGACGGTGTTGTCCTTGTGCGCCACCGGATACTCGATGGCGGACGGCGGCGCGGTTTGCTGCGCGATGGCGGTCACCGATACCGCCGCCAGGGTAGCCACAGCCAAGAAATGCACGGAAAGTTTCATGTCACCCTCCTGCTCGTTGAAAGCGATTCGGTCCGCAAACGAATGCAAATAAACGCGAAAAGAAGGCTTTATATTTGCGTTCTTCGCATTCATCCGAGGACGAAAGGCTTCTGCTCTGCGCTTTTCGCGGACGCTGTTCCTCACTCCGCGTCACTTCGGCGGCGGCGGAATCCTGAACTCGTGCGGCGGCGTGTCGCCCGCGAGGTTTTTCACGAACCAGTCCCAGCGCCGTCGCATTACGTACGACGAATCGTCGCCGTAGCCGTGGTGCTGGTTCGGCAGGATCAGCATGTCGAAATCCTTGTTGGCCTTGATCAGCGCGTCCACCACGAGGTAGGTGTTGCTGATCGGCACGTTGTCGTCGATCTCGCCGTGCACCAGCATCAAGTGGCCTTTCAGGTTCTTCGCGATCAACTGATTGGCCTGGTTGTCGTAATTGGTGGTGCCGTCCTTCCGGGTCACCAGCAGACCCTGGTACTTCTCGCCCCAGTCGTTTTCGTAATTTCGGTTGTCGTGGTTGCCGCTCTCGGCCCAGCCCGCCTTGAAAAAATCCGGGTAGCGGAACATCGCGGCCGCGGTGGCGTTGCCGCCGCCCGAATGGCCCCAGACGCCGACGCGATCGAGGTCGATCCACGGATACCGTTTCGACAGTTCCCTGATCCCAGCAACCTGGTCGGGCAGCGTGTCGTCGCCCATGTCGCCGTACCAGGTGTGATGGAAGGTGCGCGAACGCCACGGGGTGCCCATGCCGTCGATCGCGACGACGATGAAACCGAGCTCGGCCAGCGCCTGGTTGTCGCCGCGCGCGGCCAGGAAACTGCGCCCGCGCACCGAGCCCGTCTGCGGGCCGGGATAGACGTAATCGACGATCGGATACTTCTTGTGCGGATCGAAGTTCATGGGCTTGAACATCATCCCGTACAGGGTGGTCCTGCCGTCGCGCGCCTTCACCGTGATCGGGACCGGCGGCACCCAGCCGGCGGCTTTCAATCTTGAGAGGTCTGCTTTCGCGACAGTCGCGAGGACGTGGCCGTCGCTTGCATCGCGCAGCAACGTCACGGACGGCGTGGTCGGCGTCGAATACGAATCGACGAAGGACTTGCCGTCCGGCGACATTTCGATGGTGTGGTCGGCATTTTCCGGCGTCAGCAGCGTCGTTTTGCCGCTGTCGATATCCACCCTGAAGAACTGCCGATAATACGGATTCACGCCCTTGGTGCGGCCCACCCCCACGAACCACAGCATGTGCGCGGCGCGATCGAGGTGCAGCACTTCGGCGACATTGCCCTCGCCCGTGGTGATCGCGCGCTGCTGCTTGCCGGTTTTCAGGTCATAGAGATACAGATTGTTCCAATCGTTCTGTTCGGACGGCCAGATCGCCTGGTCGCGTTCGGGCAGGTACTGCCAGTTCACGCGGTCGTGGCCGCTCTCGTAATAATCCTTGGCGGTGAACTCGAACGCGGTGCGCACCGCGCCGGTTTCGGCATTCGCGATGCGGAAGGTTTCATGCTGACGGTCGCGCGAGGTTTCGACAAGCGCAAGCGTCTGGCCGTCCGGCGCCCACTTCACGTCACTCCATGCGTACGGCTCGCCGTCATCGCAGGCCAGCGTGTCGCACAACGTGGACAGGCGCTGCTCCGACGCCATCTGCAGGCGCACCATCTTCTTCGCGGCGACGTCGATCACCACCGGCTCGATCATGAACACTTTCTCGTCGCCCGGCAGCGGATACTTCCACGCATCCAGCTTCGGATGCCCAACCCGCGTGTCGACCGTATACATCTCGCCGACCTCGCGCTGGTCCTGGCGGTACGTCGCGATCTTCTTCGAATCTGGCGACCAGCGCACAATCGCGCCGTCGCCGTGGATCCAGCCCGCGTTCTGCGTGGCGTAGCCGTAGTCCTTCACGCCGTCGGTGGTGAGCTGGGTTTCCTTGCCGGTCGCGAGATCACGCACCCACAGGTTCCAGTCGCGCACGAACGCGAGCAGCTTGCCGTCCGGCGACAACGCGCCGGACTCGCTGCCGGTCTTCAGTACCTTGTGCCGCTCGGTGCACACGCCGACGCCGGCGAGATCGCAGCGATACCAGGATTCACCCAGTTGCACGTCGAGGTCGCCGCCCGGCAATACGCGGAAGTCGAAACCCCGTGCCGGCCATTTTTTCGCGTCCACAGGCTTGCCACGCACCTTGCCCAGCGCGGCCGCGAGCTTCACCTGGTCGAACGCCGGCGCGATTTTTCCGGTCGCCGCATCCATCTCCAGAACGTGGTCGCCCGAAGCGTCATGGTCGACGTACCAGAAGTGCGCGTCGTCCAGCCACTTCACGCGCTGCACGTCGTGATCGACCAGAGGATCGGCATTCTGCGGAAGGAACTTCACCGCACGTGCGTAATCGGCATCGGTGAGTTGCCGCGCATGCGCCGCGGCGCCGAACGCCAGTGCGCCGACGAGCAGCGCGCACGCAATCCCGCGAATCGATGACATGGCCATCTCCCGATCAAGAATGCCGGAATGCAACCCGTCGATCCTAGTCCCGCGCAGCCCGGCACACCCCTGCCAGAAGTCGTGGACCGACGCTAACGCGCGTACCTGCGCCGTCGCCCGCCGGCCGGCGACAAATCGATGATCAATGCGATCACGATCCCGACGATCGGCCACAACGTCCAATGGCCGTGGAACCAGTGCTGCACGGCGGTGTACCACAGCAACGTGGTCGGCAGGAACACGAAGCCCAGCACCGGCCACAACGCGATATTGAAGATGCCGCTGAACCAGTGCGTGAACAGCCACAGCAACACGATCACCACGCGCGGCACGCACAACGCAAGCAGGACCATCAGACAGGGCATGGCGGCACTCCTTTCGACGCGGTGCGCCGATGCTAGCGGATGCGGAGATAAACGGACGTGCCGGGTCGCGGAAGCCACGCGCCTGTATAATCTGCGGGTGGTGGAAGAAGCGGTGCAACCGCTGCCGAAGGCGCAACGCCCGTAATCGCTCAGGCCCGATACCACCACATTCAAAACTCTGGAGAGACCGGACCGTTGCATACGACGGCGACCGGCGCCGAAGGGGCAAGAAGCGCGGTGCGGTCATCGCGCTTTCAAACTCTCAGGCAAACGGACAGAGGGGCATGTTCGTGCGATCGTCCATGATCGCGGCTTCGCTGCTGCGGAACGGTCAACCGGAACGCTCCAAGCCCGGCTAGACCAGAACGGCCTTCCATGGCCTGACTTTCCACCAACAGCCGCCTCGATCGGGACGTACCGCTTGCCGCCACATGTCCCGGAACACTCGCCATGACCCAGCACACCCCTTCCCTGCACGAACTCGAACAGCACGACGCTTTCATCGACCGCCACATCGGTCCGGATGACCACGAAGTTGCGCACATGCTGAAAGCGGTCGGCTACGACTCGCTGGATGCGCTGGTCGATGCGGTCGTGCCCGCCACGATCCGCCAGAAGAATCCGCTGGCGCTGCCGCCGGCCGTCACCGAAACCGAAGCGCTCGCGAAGATCCGCGCGATCGCGGACAAGAACGAGGTCTTCAAATCGTTCATCGGCCAGGGCTATTCCGGCACCCACACGCCACTCGTCATCCTCCGCAACATCCTTGAGAACCCCGCGTGGTACACGGCGTACACCCCGTACCAGGCCGAGATTTCGCAGGGCCGGATGGAAGCGCTGATCAACTTCCAGACGATGTGCGCGGATTTGACCGGCATGGAGATCGCCAACGCCTCGCTGCTGGACGAAGCGACCGCGGCGGCCGAGGCGATGACGCTGGCCAAGCGCTCGTCGAAATCGAAATCCAACGTGTTCTTCGTGTCGAAGCACGTGCATCCGCAGACGATCGAAGTCTTGAAGACGCGCGCAGAACCGCTGGGCATCGAGCTTCGCATCGATGGCGAAGCGAACGCCGCGAATGTCGATTGCCATGGCGCACTGCTGCAATACCCCGACACCTTCGGCACCATCCGCGACTACAAATCGCTGTGCGATGCGCTGCACGCGAAAGGCGCGCTGGTGGCGGTCGCGACCGACCTGCTGGCCCTCACCCTGATCACGCCGCCCGGCGAATGG
>JBQCCP010000039.1:0-14710 GCA_051962095.1 Rhodanobacteraceae bacterium | reverse complement strand
CACGTCGCGGGCGCCAGCGTCACCGCCAAGGTGCGTGCCCACGGCCGCGCCGACAAGGTGCGCATCGTGAAATTCCGTCGCCGCAAGCACCATCGCAAGCAGATGGGCCACCGGCAGCATTACACCGAAATCGAGATCACCGGCATCGCCGGTGGCACCAAGTAAGGAGAAGCCGCCATGGCACACAAAAAGGGCGTAGGTTCCTCGCGCAACGGCCGCGACTCCAATCCGAAATACCTCGGCGTCAAGCTGTTCGGCGGCCAGATCGTGGAAGCCGGCAACATCATCGTCCGTCAGCGCGGCACCCAGTTCCATCCGGGCGTCGGCGTCGGCCTCGGCCGCGACCACACGCTGTACGCGCTGGTCGACGGCAAGGTGGAATTCACCACCAAGGGCCCCAAGAGCCGCCGCACGGTGAACGTGGTCGCGGGCTGAACGCGCGCTACATTGAATCCGGAAGGCCCCGCTTCTCGCGGGGCTTTTCGTTTGCACGAAAGCGAGGGGCGAGTAGCGAGGGTGCAAGCCCGATGGTTGCGCCCGGTATCCTTGCTGCGCCATATCTCCGCCCCTCGCCTCTCATCCCTCACCCCCGCTGTCATGAAATTCGTCGACGAAGCCATCATCAAGGTGCAGGCCGGCAGCGGCGGGGACGGCTGCGCAAGCTTCCGGCGCGAGAAGTTCATCCCGTTCGGCGGCCCCAATGGCGGCGATGGCGGCGACGGCGGCAGCGTGTGGCTGGTTGCGGACGAAGGCCTGAACACGCTGATCGATTTCCGGCATCAGCGTAACTTCAAGGCGCAACGCGGCCAGAACGGCATGGGCAGCGACATGTACGGGCGCGGCGGCGAGGACACAACGATCCGCGTGCCGGTGGGCACGTCCGTGTTCAACCTCGATACCGATGAACTGATCGGCGACCTGACCGTGCACGGCCAGAGGCTCCTGGTGGCGCAGGGCGGCAAGGGCGGCCTCGGCAACATCCACTTCAAGAGTTCGACCAACCGCGCGCCGCGCCGCTTCACCCCCGGCACGCCGGGCGAAGAGCGCGAACTGAAACTGGAATTGAAGGTGCTGGCCGACGTTGGCCTGCTGGGCTTCCCGAATGCCGGCAAGAGCACTTTCATCCGCGCCGTTTCCGCTGCAACGCCGCGCGTGGCCGACTACCCATTCACGACCTTGCAGCCGCACCTTGGGGTCGTCAGCGTGGGCCCGTCGCAGGGCTTCGTGGTCGCCGATATTCCAGGCCTGATCGAAGGCGCAGCCGAAGGCGCAGGCCTCGGCATACAGTTCCTGAAACACGTTTCGCGCACCAGCTTGTTGTTGCACCTGGTGGACGTCGCGCCGCTGGACGGTGCCGATCCGGTCGGCCAGGTGCGGATCATCGAGGGCGAATTGCAGCGCCACGATCCCGAATTGCTGCAACGCCCGCGCTGGCTGCTGCTCAACAAGATCGACCTGTGGGCGCCCGAAGAACGCGAGGCGAACGCGCGCGGCATCATCGCGCGGCTGGGCTGGCAGGCGCCATGGTTCGCGATCTCGGCGGCGGAACGGCTGGGGACGCGGGAAGTCTGCGTTGCGGCGCAACGGTTTTTCGACGAACGCAAGGCAGAAACCGGGGAGTCGGCGCAGTGATTGCCGCTCCCGCAGGTCAACAAAAGAAAAAGCCGGCTGGCGCCGGCTTTTTCAGGACCACGGTCGGAAACCGCTCAGGCGATCGCCTTGATGTGCGCGGCGAGCCGGCTCTTGTGCCGTGCGGCCTTGTTCCTGTGGATCAGGCCGCGGCTGGCGTAGCGGTCCAGCACCGGCTCGGCGGCCTTGTACGCGGCCTCGGCGCCGGCCTTGTCCTTGGCCTCGATGGCCTTCAGCACCTTACGGATCGACGAGCGCAGCATCGAGCGCTGGCTGGCATTGCGCATGCGGCGCACTTCGGCCTGGCGGGCGCGCTTCTTGGCGGACTGGATGTTTGCCACGGGGTGACTCCAAGCTGTTCTGGAAAAATCAAGCCGGCTAGTATCGCTGCGCGGCGGTCCGCAGTCAATCGCCTGCCTCCCCGGTGGTCTGCCCCGGAGCCTGCGGCATGAGCCGCCCGCCCAGCCTGCTGCGCGGGGTGTTCTCGTTCAGCAGCATGACCATGATCTCGCGGCTGCTGGGGCTGGCGCGGGACATTTCCATCACCCACGTGTTCGGGGTCAGCGCCGCCACCGACGCTTTCTGGGTGGCCTTCCGCGTGCCCAATTTCATGCGCCGGCTGTTCGCGGAGGGCTCGTTTTCGACCGCGTTCGTGCCGGTGTTCACCGAGGTCAAGGAAACCGGCAGCCACGCCGAGCTGAAGGAATTGACCGCGCGCGTCACCGGCACGCTGGGCGGAGTGCTGCTGGTGATCGTCGCGCTCGGCATCATTTTCGCGCCGCAGGTGGCGACCGGGTTCTCGCCCGGCGCACTGGACCAGCCGCACAAGTTCGACCTCACGATCAAGCTGCTGCGGCTGACGTTTCCGTTCCTGCTGTTCGTGTCGCTGACCGCGTTGTGCGGCGGCATCCTCAACAGTTTCCACAAGTTCGCATTGCCGGCGCTGGCGCCGGTGATCCTGAACCTGTGCCTGATCGCGGCCGCGCTGTGGGGCGCGAAGAGGCTCGCGGTGCCGATCGAGTCGCTGGGCTGGGCGGTGCTGATCGCGGGCGTCCTGCAGTTGCTGTTCCTGCTGCCGTCGGTGCGGCGTCTCGATCTGCTGGCGCTGCCGCGCTGGGGCTGGAATCATCCGCGCGTGCGCCAGATCATGCGCTTGATGTTGCCGACGTTGTTCGGCTCGTCGGTGGCGCAGATAAACCTGCTGCTGGATACTGCGGTCGCGTCGCTGCTGATCACCGGATCGCAGACCTGGCTGGCGCAGGCGACGCGGTTCCTGGAACTGCCGCTGGGCGTGTTCGGCGTCGCGCTCGGCACAGTGATCCTGCCGGCGCTGTCGCGCCACCACGTCAGCGCCGATCGCGAAGGTTTCTCGCGCTCGCTGGACTGGGGGTTGCGCACCACGCTGTTGATCGCGCTGCCGGCAATGTGCGGCCTGTTGCTGCTGGCCGAACCGGCGGTCGCGGCGTGTTTCCAGAACGGGCAGTTCACCGCGTTCGACAGCCACATGACCGCGCTCGCGATCATGGGCCTCGCCGCGGGCGTGCCGGCGATCGCACTGACGCGCACGCTGCTGCCGGCGTTCTACTCGCGCCAGGACACCCGAACGCCGGTGCGCGCGGGGGTGGTCGCGCTGATCGTCAACATGATCGCGAATTTCGCGCTGATCGCACTGCTGTTCGAACTGTGGGCGGCGCCGGGCGTGAAACACCTGCCGTGGCTGGAAGGCATCGCGCGCGTGCCCGGATTGCAACTGGGCATGGCGATCGCCAGTTCGGCATCCAATTACCTGCAGTTCGCGCTGCTGTGGCGCTACCTGAAGCGCAGCGGCGCCTACCATCCGCACCCCGGCTGGGGCCGGCACTGGTTGCGGATCGGGCTGGCCTGCGCCGCGCTGGTGATCGTGGTGGGGCTCGGGCTGTGGTTCTGGCCGTGGCAACAGTGGACCCACGAGCGCGTCATCACGCGCGTCTGGAAGCTGGTGGCGCTGGTCTGCGCGGGCGGTGCGGCCTATGTGGCCGCGCTATACGCGACCGGCTTCAGGATGCGGGATTTGAAAGGGCGTTGAATGCGATCGTCCCTGATCGCAGCTCTGATGCCGGTTCTCGCACTCGTGATGAATTTTTGACCGTCGGAGTCCAGAACGGCCACCCGTGGCCTGACTTTCCACGGACCACAACTTGGCGAGGCGCGAACGAGCGGTGATAATCCAGCGTTTCCCAGGAGCGCCCGCATGTACGTCCAGCCTGCCGACGCGCCCAGGCGCAAACCCGTGACCGTTCCCGGCCTGCGCGCAATGAAGGCGCGCGGCGAGAAGATCGTGGTCCTGACCTGCTACGACGCCAGTTTCGCCGCGCAGATGGAAGCCGCGGGCGTGGACGTCGCGCTGGTCGGCGATTCCCTGGGCAACGTGGTGCAGGGGCAGACCAGCACGGTGCCGGTGACGCTGGACCAGATGGTCTACCACGCTTCGCTGGTCGCGCGCGGCCTTGCCGCGACCTTGCAGGTCGTCGACCTGCCGTTCATGCAGTACCGCGATCCTGCCACCGCGCTGGCGGCTTCCGCCCGCCTGATGGCCGAAGGCGGCGCCGCGATGGTAAAGCTGGAAGGCGGCGCGGACTGGGCCTGCGAAGTCATCGCCGCGCTGACGACCCGCGACATTCCGGTCTGCGCGCACCTCGGCCTCACGCCGCAGTCGGTGCACAAGATGGGCGGCTACCGGATGCAGGGCAAGACCGAGGACGCGGCGGCGCGCCTGCGTGCCGAAGCGCGCGCGGTCGAACACGCGGGCGCGGAGTTGCTGGTGCTGGAATCGGTGCCCGCCGCGCTGGCGGGCGAGATCACCCGCGAGTTGTCGATTCCCACCATCGGCATCGGCGCCGGCGCCGATTGCGACGGTCAGGTGCTGGTCTGCTACGACATGCTCGGCCTTACGCCCGGCCGGCGGCCGAAGTTCAGCAAGGATTTCCTGGCCGGGCGCGGCTCGATCCGTGAAGCCATCGATGCGTACACGGAGGACGTGCGCGCGGGCCGGTTCCCGGGCCCGGAACAGATTGCGGGCTAACAGGATCTGGCAACGCCGTGTCAAATGGCCGCGCCGGCGACCTTTTGCCCGCAGGGCAAGGAAGAATGAGGAAGATGTATGTCGATACATAGACGAGCGATGACGCAGCCATGTGGGCAAAGGGCTCCGGCCCGAAGGGTTGCTCCGCAGCGGCCGCCATCCATCGGTGCGCACCTTGACCAGAGAACGACTCTGGCGCTGCGGTACGCGCCTCGTCTGGCGACCGCTGCGGAAGCAACGCGGCTCATTTGGCACGGCGTTACCAGACCCTAATGCGGACCGTCGCCGACCCCCGTTCGCTGCGCGCCCTGGTGCAGGCCTGGAAAAAGGACGGGCAGCGCGTCGCTTTCGTGCCGACCATGGGCAACCTGCACGCGGGGCATTTCTCCCTGGTCGAACTGGCGCGCCGGCATGCCGACCGCCTGGTCGCGAGCGTGTTCGTCAATCCCACCCAGTTCGGGCCCAACGAGGACTACACCCGCTATCCGCGCACGCTGGCCGAGGACAGCGTCGGGCTGGTCGAACACAACTGCGACCTGCTGTTCGCGCCCGCGGTCGAGACGATGTACCCGTCCGGTCCCGACCACGCACTGCGCATCCACGTGCCGGACATCGGCGACACGCTGGAGGGCGCGCACCGGCCGGGGCATTTCGACGGGGTCGCAACGGTGGTGGCCAAACTGTTCCTGATGGTCGAGCCGGGCCTCGCGGTGTTCGGTGCCAAGGATTGGCAGCAGTTGCTGGTGGTGCGGCGGCTGGTCCGCGAACTGGCGTTGCCGATCGAGATCATGGCGGGGCCCATCGTGCGCGAGCCGGACGGTCTGGCGATGTCCTCGCGCAACCGCTATCTCGACGCCCACCAGCGTTCGCGCGCGCCGCAATTGCATGAAACCCTGCAGTGGATGCGTGAATCCTTCACGGACGGGCACGCGATCAAGGCCATCGAGGGCGCGGCGGTGCGGCGGCTGGAGCGCGCGGGCTTCGCACCGGATTATGCGGTGGTGCGGCGCGCCCAAGACCTCGGCCTGCCCGGCGCGGAGGAACGCACCGGGCTGATGGCGCTGGTCGCCGCGAAGCTGGGGAACACTCGGTTGATAGACAACCTCGAGTTTGGTTGAGGCGCCGGCGGCTTGGTGCAACGCAGCAATTCCGGCGTCCGGCCGGTATAATGGCGGCTTCGGCAACACGGATGCTGGAGACTTCCATGCAACTGAACATGCTCAAGGCCAAGATCCATCGTGCGACCGTGACCCACGCGGAATTGCACTATGAAGGCTCGATCGCGATCGACGGCGACCTGCTGGATTCCGCCGGTATCCGCGAGTACGAGCAGATCCACGCGTGGAACGTCAACAACGGCGAGCGCTTCGTCACCTACGCGCTGCGGGCCGAGGAAGGCAGCGGGATCATTTCGGTGAACGGCAGCGCCGCCCATCGTGCCCAGCCGGGCGACCTCGTGATCATCGCCGCCTTCGTGTCGATGACCGCCGTCGAAGCCGAGCAGCACAAGCCCAACCTGGTGTACGTCGATGCCAACAACCGCATCGCGCGTACCAATCATTCGATTCCGAAGCAGATGGCGGTCGCCTGACAGCGGTTCGCGGCGCGCGCGCTTTTGCAGCTGGGCATCGCAGCGCGAAGTCCAACGTCGCGACGTCTGAGTTGGGCTTCACTGCGTTCAGCCCCTGCGTGGCTGTGCCGGCCGGGGCGCGGGTCTTGTAGGTTGGCCGACCCGGCCTTATCGGGGAAGCCCAACGACATGCTGCGAGACCGTTGGGCTTCACTGCGTTCAGGCCAACTATTTGGGGCAGGGCTTCATCCGGCGAGCCCGACATTGCGTTCAACAGCGGTCGGGCTTCCCGGGATCGGCAGTGCAGTTCCTGGCTCATGCGTCGGCTGCCTTTGTGCGTTGGCGCGCGAGCGCCCATGCGACGTGTTCGCGCACCAGCGGCGAAGGATCATCGGCTCGCGCGCCGAGCGCTTCGACCACTGCATCCGAATGCGGCGCATTGCCCAGCGCCACCGCCACGTTGCGCATGAAACCCGCATAACCCGCACGCCGGATCGGCATGCCTTCGGTCCGCTTCAGGAATTCTTCTTCCGTCCATGCGAACAGGTCCACCAGTTTCGCGCCGTCCAAACCGTAGCGCGGCGCGAAGTCTTCTTCGCGGGTGGGTTTAGCGAACTTGTTCCACGGGCACACGAGCTGGCAGTCGTCGCAGCCGAACACGCGGTTGCCGATCAACGGGCGCAGGGCTTCGGGGATCGCATCCTTCGACTCGATCGTCAGGTAGGAAATGCAGCGACGCGCATCCAATTGGTACGGACCTGTGATCGCCTGCGTCGGGCACACGTCGATGCAACGCGTGCAGGTGCCGCAGTGCGCGCTCGAAGGTTGATCGATCGGCAACGGCAAGTCGGTGTAAAGCTCGCCCAGGAAAAACCACGAACCGGCGTCGCGGTCCAGCACCAGGGTGTGCTTGCCGATCCAGCCGAGCCCGGCGTTGCGCGCGAGCGCCTTTTCCATCACGGGCGCGGAATCGGTGAAGGCGCGGTGACCGAACGGGCCGACTTCGGCGGCGATGCGATCGGCGAGTTTCTGCAGGCGGTTGCGGATCAGCTTGTGGTAATCGCGCCCGAGCGCGTAGCGCGAGATGTACGCGCGCTCGCCGTCGGCAAGCGTGTGCCAGGCAGCTTCGACATCCATGCCGTGCGGGAAATAATCCATCCGCGCGGAGATCACGCGCAGCGTGCCGGGTTGCAATTCATCCGGACGGCTGCGCTTGCTGCCGTGCCGCTCCATGTAATCCATGCTGCCGTGGCGGCCCTGTTCCAGCCACGCCTGCAGGCGCGCCTCGTCTTCCTGCAGGTCGATGCCGGTGATGCCGATTTTCGCGAAGCCGAGTTCCACGCCCCACGCCTTGATCCGCTGCGCGAGCGCGGCGAAATCGATGTGGTCGGCGATGGCTTCACTGCGCGTTGGCATGTCCACATTGTAGGATCACGCGATGGCCGACCTCGATCCTCACACCGCACTTTTCACCACCGCGCAGGTGCGCGCGCTCGACCATGCCGCGATCTGCGACGGCATCGCCGGCATCGAATTGATGGAACGCGGCGCGCGCGCGGCACTCGACACGCTGCGCCGGCGCTGGCCGCAAGCGCGCAGCGTTTGCGTGTTGTGCGGGCCCGGCAACAACGGCGGCGATGGATTCCTGCTGGCCGCGCTGGCCTGCATGGCGGGGATGCAAGCGCACGTCGTCGCCACGAGCGAACATTCGAGCGGCGACGCGGCGATCGCGCGCGAACGCTGCATGCGCGAAGGCGGGCAGGTGTCACTCGCCGTATCACCGCTGCCGGAAGCCGATGTGTACGTGGACGCGCTGTTCGGTTCCGGCCTGAACCGTGCGCCGGGCGGCGGCGCGGCAACATTGATCGCGGCCGCCAATGCGCAACATCGCCCGGTGTTGGCACTGGACGTGCCCAGCGGACTGGATTCGGATACCGGCGTTGCATTCGAGCCTTGCGTGCGGGCGAACGCGACCGTGTGTTTCGTCGGATGGAAGCGCGGGCTGTTCACGGCGCAAGGCCCCGACCAGTGCGGCGAGCGCAGCCTCGCCACGCTGGAGATTCCCGCGTCCGCGTACCAGCACGCGCAGCCCGACGCGATGTTGCTGATGCCGCAGGCGTTGCCGTCCCGTGCACGCGACAGCCACAAGGGCCGCTACGGCCACGTGCTCGCGATTGGCGGCGATCTCGGCGCAGGCGGCGCGGTGCGCATGTGCGGCGAGGCAGCCGCGCGCGTGGGCGCGGGGCTGGTCAGCATCGCCACGCGTGAAGCGAACGTCGGCGCGATCCTCGCCGGACGTCCGGAACTGATGCCCCACGGCGTACACGTGCCGCGCAACCTGGAACCCCTGCTGGCGCGGGCGACCGTGCTGGCGCTCGGCCCCGGCCTCGGCCGCGAAGAGTGGGGGCAGGGACTGTGGCAGGCGGCGCTGGATGCGAACAAACCCGTCGTCCTGGATGCCGACGGCCTGAATCTGCTGGCGCTGCGTCCGCGCGCGCTGCCGGAGCAGGTCGTGATCACCCCGCATCCGGGTGAAGCCGCGCGACTGCTGGAAACCACCACTGCCAAAGTGCAGGCGGATCGTTTCGCGTCCGCGCGCGGGCTCGCGCAGAAATTCAGCGCGATCGTGGTGCTGAAGGGCGCGGGTTCCCTGATCGCGGATCCGGAGGGTCGCGTCGCGGTGTGTCCGTGGGGCAACCCCGGGATGGCCTCGGGCGGCACCGGTGACGTGCTCACCGGCGTGATCGCGGGCCTGTTCGCACAAGGCGCGTCAGCATGGGACGCGGCCTGCCTCGGCGCCGGCTTGCACGCGCGGGCGGGGGACCTTGCCGCGCGTGCCGGCGAGCGCGGCCTGCTGGCCTCCGACCTTTTCGTGTATCTGCGCGCACTGGTGAATGGTCGTGCCTGAATCCGCTCGAACGCTGGCGATGGATCTCCCCACCGAAGCCGCCACAATCGCCCTGGCGCGGCGACTCGCACCCGCGCTGCTGGATGGCGGGGTGGTGTTCCTCCGCGGCGAACTGGGCGCCGGCAAGACCACCTTCGCGCGCGCGCTGTTGCGCGCACTCGGCGTGGGCGAGCGCGTGAAAAGCCCGACCTACAGCCTGCTCGAACGTTACACGGTGAACGGCCGCGACGCGTTCCACCTCGACCTCTACCGGATCGTCGACGCAGGCGAACTGGAATGGCTGGGACTGGACGAACTGGATTCGCCCGAAACCCTGGTGCTGGTGGAATGGCCCGAGCGCGGCCTCGGCGCCTTGCCCGTCCCCGACCTCGAGGTGGCGCTGGAACACGACGGCACCGGCCGGCGTGCCTACCTGACCGCAGTTTCGCCCCGCAGCGAGCGCTGGATGGCCGTGCTGGAAAACGCATCCGTCCGCTGACGTCATCCGCCTTCACTTGGCGTGACTTTTTGAATAAATCTCGATAAAACGGTCGCAGCCCACGGATAACAAAGGGAAAAGTGCTTGCAATTCTCCACGGCTTGCGGTTGAATTCGGCACCATGAGGGGGACACACCGCCCATCGTTGTCTTGGTTCGCATTCATGTGCGGGCTGCTGGCGTGCGCGGCCGCTTCGGCGGCGCCGGCATCGACCAGCACCGTGAACGCCGTGCGTATCTGGGGCGGACCCGATTCCACCCGCGTGATCTTCGAGTTGTCGGCGCCGGTCGACTACCGCTTGTTCCAGTTGAGCAAGCCCGACCGGGTGGTGCTGGACCTCGACAACGGCGCGTTCGGCAAGGGCGTGGGCGCCAAGCCCGGCAAGGGCGTGGTCAAGGACATGCGCATTGGCCATTTCCAGGGCAAGGCGCGCATCGTGCTGGACCTCGATGGTCCTGCGCATCCCAAGAGTTTCCTGCTGACGCCGGCGGGCCAGTACGGTTACCGGCTGGTGGTGGACCTCGGCACGCCCAGCGGCAAACCCTCGCAGATCGTGCGCACCATCGATGACGACGTGGCGCACGGCAAGCCGCGCCCGGTGGTGATCGCGGTCGATGCGGGGCACGGCGGCGATGATCCCGGCGCACGTGGCCAGGGCGGCACGTTCGAAAAGAACGTCACGCTGGAAATCGCCAAGGACCTGGCGAAGCTGATCGACGCGCAGCTCGGCATGCAGGCGGTGCTTACCCGCAAGGGTGACTACTTCGTGCCGCTGGAAAAACGGTTCCAGATCGCGCGCGAACACAAGGCCGACCTGTTCGTGTCGATCCACGCCAATTCCTGTCCGGATTACTGCGACGCGCGCGGCGCTTCGGTATGGGTGCTGTCCACCCATGGCAAGCAGAGCGAAGCCGGCCGCTGGCTGGCCAAGAGCGAAAACGCGTCCGACCTGATCGGCGGCGTGTCGCTGGACGACAAGAGCCACATGCTGGCCTCGGTGCTGCTGGACCTTTCGCAGGGCGCCAGCATGCACGCCGCGCATGAAGTCGGCGGCGACGTGCTCAGCGAACTGGGCAAGATCGGTCCGCTGTACCGGAACA
The DNA here is from genome assembly GCA_051962095.1 of Rhodanobacteraceae bacterium. Classification (GTDB taxonomy): domain Bacteria; phylum Pseudomonadota; class Gammaproteobacteria; order Xanthomonadales; family Rhodanobacteraceae; genus 66-474. The sequence goes on along the minus strand of JBQCCP010000039.1, from coordinate 3,964 downwards.
CCGTGCAGGGCGCGAACTTCGTGGTGCTGCGCTCGCCCGACGTGCCGTCGATCCTGGTCGAAACCGCCTTCATCAGCAATCGCAGCGACGAGCGGCGGCTGGGCAGCGGCAAGGACCGGCAGCAGCTCGCGCAGGCGATCCTGACCGGCGTGAAGCAATATTTCGAGACCACGCCGCCGCCGGGCACCTGGCTTGCCGAACAGCGCAACGAGCGCCTGCACCTGACCGGCAAGGCGGCCATCGAGGTCGCGGTGAACGGCAAGACCGCTGTGGGCACCAAGGCCACGAAACCGGAGCCGTCGACGTTGCTGGCGTCCGCGAAGCAGGCGGGGCGGGCTGACGCCGACGTCCAGGATATGCACAAAGTTTCCCGCGGCGAAACGCTTTCCGGGATCGCCCAGCAATATGGCATCAGCATGAGCGCGTTGCGCTCGGCCAATGCCAGCAAGATCCAGACCGGCGGCGGGATCCAGGCGGGGCAGGTGCTGCTGATCCCGAATTCTTAGTTTGTGCGATCGTCCGTGATCGCTGCCTCATTCGGAGTTCGGTTACGCATGGCGGCATCGTGTCTGGAAACACCAGAACGGCCATCCATGGCCTGACTTTTCACAACAGCCGCTCCGTGACCAATGCATGGTCAGGTGCTTTTGACAGCTTCTGCGGCTGCAACCATAATGTGCGGCTCGCTGCCCGAATGGCTCAGCTGGTCGAGCGTGCGGCGTTTGCGACAGTCCGGTGAACTGTCGCGACGCACGCAAGGGCGAGGCAGGATGCCGAGCGGAGAGCATTCCACGGATGGAGGCGAAGCGAAAAACCCAAACTGCCCGAATAGCTCAGCTGGTTAGAGCACTAGACTGTTAATCTGGGGGTCCTTGGTTCGAGTCCAAGTTCGGGCGCCAGACACGCAAGGCCGACGCATCGCGTCGGCCTTTTTTTGCGGCATCGGCCGCGCCTGCACGAACCGATCGCGCGATTCACGTGGCATCGACGCGGATTTCCCGCATACTCGCGCGTTTCGCTCCGCGCAAACAGGAAATCCGCATCGTGGCAGCGCAAGCGTTTTCAGCAAGTCCGTCCGTCGGCGTCAGCGGCATGGCGGTGTACGTGCCGCCCTATCGGGTGGACCTGGAGCGATGGTGCGGCTGGACTGGCAACGATCCTGCGAAGACGCGCGCCGTGGTCGGCCATGCGTTCCGGATGCCGGGACCGGACCAGAACGTCTATACGCTGGCCGCGAACGCGGTGCTGCGGCTGATTGCACAATGCGGCATCGATCCGCGCTGCGTCGGTTATCTGGCGCTCGGCACCGAATCCAGCATCGACAACGCCGCGGGCGCGGTGATCGTACGCGGGCTGGTCGACCAGGCGTTGGCGGCGGAAGGCAAGTCGGTGCTGGCGCGCGATTGCGAAGTGCCGGAATTCAAGCATGCCTGCCTCGGCGGAGTGTACGCGCTGAAGGGCGGGCTGCGTTACCTCGCCTGCGATGGCCGCGGGCGCCAGGCGATCGTGGTGAGCGCCGACATCGCCGAGTACGCGCGCGGCAGCAGTGGCGAGCCCACGCAGGGTGCGGGCGCAGTCGCGATGCTGCTGGAAGCTTCGCCGCGCCTGCTGGAACTGGATCTGGCACGTGGCGGCAGCGCTTCGGCATACCGTGGTTTGGATTTCCGCAAGCCGTTCCTGCGTTTTGCCGGGCAGACGCCCGGTATGCACGGCCGCCTCAGCGACCTGCCGGTGTTCAACGGCAAATATTCGACCGACTGCTACACCGACGCGACGCTGGGCGCGCTGGATGCGATGTTCGCGCGCCGTGGTGGTTCGCACGCTGGATACCTGCGCGAGTTGGCGGCTGTGTTCATGCACCGCCCTTACCACCACATGCCGCGCAATGCGGCGGCGATGGCTTACCTGGCGTCGCTGGCCCACGATGCCGGCCACGGCGATGCGGAAGCCGCGTGCGAATTCGCGGCGTGCTGCGAAGCGGCGGGCGTTTCGCGCGATGCCGTCCTGCAGGAATGGCAGGATGGCGCGAAGGGTTGCATCGGGGACGATCTTCCTGCCGACGCCTACCCGGTCGCGTCGGCGCTGCTCAAGGCGTTCCGCAAGCGCGGTGGATATCGCGAGCACGTCGAGGGCAAGCTGCGGTTGGGCTCCGAAGCCACGATGGAACTGGGCAACCTCTATACCGCAGCGCTGCCTGCATGGCTGGCGGCGGGGCTGGACGACGCGGCTGCGCGCGACGTCGAACTGGATGGCCGCGAGTTGCTGTTGCTCGGCTACGGCAGCGGCGATGCCGCCGAAGCGATCCCGGCACGCGTGGCGCCGGGCTGGCGCGACGCCGCGCGCGCGATCCGGTTTGGCGACGCATTGGCCGGCGCGGTGGACCTCGATGAAACGGAGTACGCCGTCCTCCACGACGGCGGCACGCTGGACGGGATGCGGGCCACCACCATGTCGGGCGTCGTCATTGATCACGTGGGCACGAGCAACGAGCATGCGTTCCAGGATTTCGGGATTGCGTATTACCGCTATCTCGGTCAGCCGTAGGTTGGGCTGACGCCGGCTCCATCGGCGGAAGCCCAACAATGTCGCCGGAGTCCGTTGGGCTTCTCCCGGGCGCAGCCCGGGATCAGCCCAACCTGCGGGGCGCTTAGGCAGCCCCGCAAGACACGCCTGCAGGTGCGCGGCGTCGGCGGTCTGGACCCGCACGCGACCAGAGTTGGCCACGATCACCGCCCGCCCGCTGTGTTCGCGCGCGTGGCAGATCGTGAACGTCACGTTGCTGCCGCCTGCGCTGCCGCTCGGCTGGAAGGCGATCTGCGAACGGCCCGCGCTGGTGATCACGCGCGTGCCGGCGGGCATCGCGGCCTGCACGTCGAGGATCGGTTTGCCCGCGTCGGGTTGGCCGTCGTGGTCGGCATCCTGCGCGATGATCCAGCCATCCCGCCAGTCTCCGCCCGCCCGGCACTGACGCCCGTCCCCGCTCGGACAGACCAGCACGCGCGCGTTGTGCATCACCGCGGCGTTGCGGGCATTGCGCAGGCCGCCTGCGATCGCGCCCTCGATGCTGGCGTCGCGGGTGCGCGCGAGCAGGCTGGCTATCGCCGGCGCACCGATCATCGCCAGGATCGCGGCAATCGCCAGAGTGATCATCAACTCCGTCAGGGTGAAACCTCGCGCGGTGCGCCTGGATCGAGCCATGACCGTTCCCTCCGTCGTGATGGGAGCAGTCTGAACAGGCGGCGCGCCGGCCTGTAGCAGCCGGGTGCGGAGAAGCGCGTCAGGCATTGCTGACACGGGTTGTCAGCAGGGCAAACGTATAATGTCGGGATGGATGCAAGCCGCGCCTCGCAACACGAAGACCAGCGTTTCGAACTGGTCGCGCCGTACCAGCCTTCGGGCGACCAGCCGCAGGCGATCGCGAAGCTGATCGAAGGTTTCGACGCGGGTCTCGCCGCGCAGACGCTGCTGGGCGTCACCGGTTCGGGCAAGACGTTCACGATCGCCAACGTGGTGCAGGCGGTGCAGCGCCCGACGCTGGTGCTGGCGCCCAACAAGACACTGGCCGCGCAGTTGTACGGCGAATTCAGGCAGTTCTTCCCGCACAACGCGGTGGAGTATTTCGTCAGCTATTACGACTACTACCAACCGGAAGCGTACGTGCCGTCGTCCGACACGTACATCGAGAAGGACGCCTCGATCAACGACCACATCGAGCAGATGCGCCTGGCCGCGACCAAGGCGCTGCTGTCGCGGCGCGATGCGCTGATCGTCGGCACCGTGTCGGCGATCTACGGCCTGGGCGACCCGGAGGATTACCTGTCGTTGCGGCTGATCCTGTCGATCGGTGATCGCGTCGATCCGCGCGCGTTGCTCCGCCAATTGACGGAACTGCAATACACCCGCAACGAAATGGAACTGCACCGCGGCACTTACCGGGTGCGCGGCGAGAACCTCGACATCTTTC
>JBQCCP010000038.1:0-9178 GCA_051962095.1 Rhodanobacteraceae bacterium | reverse complement strand
CGCTGGTCGACCGGCTGGAACGGCTGCGAATCGGACGCGGGCTGGCTTCCGCCATCGTGTTCCTGGTGATGCTGCTGATCGTGGCGCTGGCGCTTGTGCTGCTGGTGCCGCTGGTCCAGCGGCAGATCGCGCGCTTCATCGCCGCGCTGCCCGCGTATGCGGCGTGGTTCGCGCACGAGGCGGTGCCGTGGCTGGAGCACAAACTCAACATCCCGCCCAGCGAATTCGACCCTTCCACCCTGATCGCGCGGGTACGCGAACATCTCGGCACGGTCGGCGGCATCGCCGCGGCGGTGCTGGGTTATGCGACGCGCTCGGGCCTTGCCTTGATCGGTTTCGGCGTCGCGGTGGTGCTGGTGCCGGTGGTGACCTTCTACCTGCTGCGCGACTGGGACAAGCTGGTCGCGCACATCGACGCGTTGCTGCCGCGCGAGGCGCAGCCGACGATCCGCCGGTTGGCCCGCGAAACCGACAGCGTGCTCGGCGCGTTCGTGCGCGGCCAATTGCTGGTGATGCTGGGCCTCGCGATCTATTACGCGGTCACGTTGAAGCTGGTCGGGCTGGATGTCGGACCGCTGATCGGCATGATCGCAGGACTGGTGAGTTTCGTGCCATACCTCGGCTTCATCATCGGCATCGTCGCCAGCCTGATCGCGGCGCTGGTGCAGTTCCATGACGCCTACCATCTAATTGCGGTGGTGGTGGTGTTCGGGATCGGCAACCTGCTGGAAAGTTACGTGCTGGTGCCGAAGCTGGTCGGCGACCGCATTGGTCTGCACCCGGTGGCGGTGATCTTCGCGGTGCTGGCGTTCGGCGAATTGTTCGGATTCATCGGGGTGCTGCTGGCGTTGCCGATGGCGTCGATCGCGATGGTGTTGCTGCGATTCCTGCGCGAGCGCTACGAGGCCAGTCCGCTGTTCGCGGGGCACGAGCCGCCGAAGGTCGTGCAGACCTCGGGCACGCCGGCCAAGGACATCGAGGCGTTGCCACCCGAACCTCCGGAAACACCGCAGGCGCCGCCGGTGCCATGATCCGGCAGTTCCCGCTCGACCTGCGCTGGCCGCCGCACCAGCGCCTCGACGCTTTCTGGCCCGGCGCCAACGTCCCGGCGCTGCAAGGCGTCACCGATCTTGCGCGGGGCGGCAATGCCTGGCTGTACCTGCACGGCGCGACGGGCACCGGCAAAAGCCATCTGCTGATCGGCGCCTGCCGTGCCGCGATCGAGGCGAACCGTCCGGCGCGCTACGTGTCGCTGGCGCAGTTGCCGGCGCCCTGCGCCGATGCCATCGCCGCTGTCGATCCGGAAGGCCTGCTCGCGATCGACGACGTGCAGGCGATCGCCGGCGAGCGCGAGGCCGAACGCACGCTGTTCGACCTCTACAACCGTGCGAACGCCGGGGGCGCACGCATGCTGTTCGCCGCCAGTGCTTCGCCCGCCGAACTGGGCATTGCGTTGCCCGACCTCGTTTCGCGCCTCGCGATGTGCACGCAGTACGCGTTGCGCCAGCTGGACGACGCGGGGCGTCGCGCGATGCTGCGCGTGCTGGCTGGCCGGCTCGGGTTGCGCCTCGACGATGACGTGCTGGATTGGTGGTTCGTGCGCCAGCCGCGCGATCCCGCTTCGCTGGTCGCGCTGTTGCAGCGCGTGGACCGCGCCTCGCTGGCAGCGCAGCGGCGGATCACGATTCCCTTCCTGCGCGAGCTGCTGGACGGACGCTGAGCCGTCCGCGCGTGGCGCGGCGGTTTGGAAGCCGAGCATGTCCTGATCGCGGCCGCGCATCTCCGCTTCCGCTCCGATCCGCTATCCTTCTTGCCCTTGGTCAGCCATGAACCTGCGGATCCAGGACATGAACGTCGCCCGCCTGCATACCCACCTCGACCGTCTCGAAGCCGAATCCATGCGCATCCTGCGCGAGACGGTGGCGGAATGCAGGAAACCGGTGCTGCTGTATTCGATCGGCAAGGATTCGTCGGTGCTGCTGCACCTGCTGCTGAAGGCGTTTTATCCCGCCAGGCCGCCACTGCCGATGCTGCACGTCAACACGACGTGGAAATTCCGGGAGATGATCGAGTTCCGTGACCGCGTCGCCAATGAGAAGAACATCGACCTGATCGAATACATCAATCAGGAAGGCGTGGGCAAGACCGATCCCGTCAATGCCGCGTCGCGGCACACCGAAATCATGAAGACCGTCGCGCTGCGCCGGGCGCTGGCCGAGCACGGCTTCGATGCTGCGATCGGCGGCGCGCGCCGCGACGAGGATCCCGCGCGCGCCAAGGAGCGCGTGTTCTCGTTGCGCGGCGCTGGCCAGCGCTGGGAGCCGCGCAAGCAGCGCCCGGAACCCTGGGGCCTTTACAACACGCGCCTCGCGCCGGATGAAACCCTGCGCGTGTTCCCGCTCTCGGACTGGACCGAGCTCGACGTGTGGCTGTACATCCGCCGCGAGAACATCGAGGTGGTGCCGCTGTATTTCGCATCGGTGCGCCCGACCTTCGTGCGCAACGGCGCGCTGCTGGTGCGCGACGACGACCGGGTGCCGCTGGAACCCGGCGAAAAGCTGGTGCCGAAAAAAGTGCGCTTCCGTACGCTCGGTTGCTGGCCGCTGACCGCGGCGGTCGAATCCGATGCCGCCGACCTCGACGCCATCATCGGCGAGATGCTGGACACGCGGCAGTCCGAACGCGCGGGCCGCATCATCGATCTCGATCCTTCCGATTCCATGGAGCGCAAGAAGCGTGAAGGCTACTTCTGACGAACGCGTGAGCGTGGCCGCGGCGACGCCCGCCCTGGCGGCACGCCTGTCCATGCTCGAAAATCGCGACACCCTGCGCCTCGCAATGTGCGGCAGCGTGGACGACGGCAAGAGCACGCTGCTCGGACGCCTGCTGGCCGAAGCCGGGATGGTGCCGGAAGATCGGCTCGCGCAGATGATCCGCGACAGCAAGAAACACGGCACCTGCGGCGGCGCGCCGGATTACGCGCTGCTGCTGGATGGCCTGGAAGCCGAGCGAGAGCAGGGCATCACCATCGATGTCGCGTGGCGCTATTTCGGCACCGACAAGCGCGCCTTCATCGTGGCCGACTGCCCCGGTCATGCGCAGTACACCCGCAACATGGCGAGCGGTGCGTCGAATGCGGAACTCGGGATCGTGCTGGTGGATGCGCGCGCGGGCGTGCAAACGCAAACGCGTCGGCACACCGCGATCCTCGCGATGTTCGGCGTGCAGCACGTGCTGTTCGCGGTCAACAAGCTGGACCTCATTGATTACAGCCACGCGCGCTACCACGCGATCGAACAGGAATGCGTGACGCTCGCGCACGATCTTGGCATCGAGCACGCGGATGCGATTCCGGTTTCGGCGATCAATGCCGACAACCTGGTCGCGCCTTCGTCGAGGACACCGTGGTACACCGGCAAGCCGCTGCTGGAATTCCTGGAAACGGTGGAGGTGGAACGCCAGGCCGATGCCGCGTTCGCGTTGCCGGTGCAATGGGTGAACCGTCCCGACCACAGCTTCCGTGGTTACGTGGGCACGGTCGTGGGGGGGCGCGTCACGCCGGGCGATGAAGTGGTGGTGCTGCCGTCGGGCCGTCTGTCGCGCGTACAGCGCGTGGTCGGCGGGGATGGCGACCTTGACGGCGCCGAAGCGGGCCAGGCCGTGACGCTGACGCTGGCCGACCAGATCGACGTCGCGCGTGGCGACGTGATCGCCGACCCGACCTTGCCGCCCGAAGTCGCGGCGCAGTTCGCCTGCCATCTCCTGTGGCTGGACGATGCGGCGCTGCTGCCGGGTCGGCGTTACCTGATGAAGCGCGCGACCGGCACGGTCGGTGCGCAGGTCACCGAGATCAAGCACCGCATCGATCCCGACACCCAGGCGCACCTTGCGGCGACGCGGCTCACCGCCAACGAAATCGGCGTGTGCAACCTGTCGCTCGAATCGGAAATCGCCTACCGGCCGTACAAGGATGATCGGCGGCTGGGTGGTTTCATTCTGATCGATCGCGAAACCAACGCGACGGTCGGTTGCGGCACGCTCGACTTCGGGTTGCGTCGCGACCGCAACGTGCACTGGCAGCAGCTCGACGTAGATCGCGTCGCGCGCGCCCGGATCAAGGGCCAGGTGCCGCGCTGCCTGTGGTTCACGGGACTCTCCGGCGCCGGCAAATCGACCATCGCGAACCTGGTGGAACGCCGGCTGCTCGCGGATGGCTTCCACACAATCCTGCTGGACGGCGACAACGTGCGCCACGGGTTGAACCGTGACTTGGGCTTCACCGACGCCGATCGTGTCGAGAACATCCGGCGCGTCGCGGAAGTGGCGAAGCTGATGATGGACGCAGGCCTGATCGTGCTGGTGTCGTTCATCAGCCCGTTCCGCGCCGAGCGCAGGCTGGCGCGCGACCTGATCGGCGAAAGCGGCTTCATGGAAGTGTTCGTGGACGCGCCGATCGAGGTGTGCGAAGAGCGCGACGTCAAGGGGCTGTACGCGAAGGCGCGCGCGGGCAAGATCGCGAATTTCACCGGCATCGGTTCGCCCTATGAGCCGCCGGAGAATCCCGAGATCCACCTGCGATCCAACCAGGAGTCGGCCGCCGATTCTGCTTCGCGGGTGGTGAAGCGCCTGATGGATTGAGCGCAGTCGCTGGGCTCCGCCGATGAAGCCTCGGCTCAACCCAACCTGTCCAGGTTTTGCATCCCGCACGCGGAAATACTTCGCGCGGCGCGCGACCAGCGCCGGCAGGCGTAGCGCGGATGAAGCGCAGCGCAATTCCGGGGCTCTTGCGCTGCGACTCATCCCGTATTGCGGCGCTGCGCACCTTCATCCAGGGCTATGCGCATCAATCGCGGATCCGGAAGTGTTTCGCGCGACGCGCGACCAGACCGAGTGCGACGCGGTCGGGCAGCAGGTCCATCAGCACCTTGATCGCGCGGTTCGCGCGGCCAGGCACGCAGACCACGCGGCCGCGCTCCAACGCGTCGAGGCCTTGGTGCACCACGTCGTGCGCATCGCTCCACATCCAGCCCGGCAGTTTCGAGACCAGCTTGCGCGCCTGGCTGACGTCGTGGAATTCCGAGCGCGTGAAGCCGGGACAGAGCGCGCAGACGTGGATTCCGAGCGCACGGTTTTCCACCGCCAGCGCCTGCGAGACGCGCATCAGGAACGCCTTGGCCGGCGCGTACAAGGTGTTGCCGGGCGTTGCGGGCACCAGGCCCGCCAATGAGCCGACGTTGACGATGCGGCCATAACCGCGTTCGCGCATCGCCGGCAGCAGCAGATGACAAAGCCGCAGCGGCGCCATCACCAGCACCTGCATGAAGCGCGCGTGCGTGGCCCAGTCCACCTTGTCGTAGCGGCCGGGCACGCCGTAACCGGCATTGTTGATCAGGATGTCGATGGCGCGTCCGCCTTGGGTCGCGGCGGCGGCGATGCGTTCCGGCGCGGCCGGGTCGGCGAGATCGTCGGCGATCACGTCCACGTCTATGCCGTGCGCGGCGCGCAAGCCCGACGCCAGTTCGCGCAACCGGTCTTCGCGTCGCGCGGTCAGCACCAGATCGCAGCCGCGCGCGGCGAGTTGTCGTGCGAATTCGGCGCCGATGCCGGCCGAGGCCCCCGTGACGAGGGCGCGGCGTCGTGCGCCTTTCTCCCGCTCCCCCGAAATGCCTCGGGGGAGCGGATCGGTATGAGGGGACTGCTCGGTCGCGTCCATCGAGTGCTCCGCTGAAAGCGGGAAGTTTGCGCGGGTACAACTGCGTTGGCTATCCTCGCGGGCCTGAATGGAAGGAGCGCGCCATGCGCCGCAAATGGGTAGGTGGCAACTGGAAGATGCACGGCTCGCGCGCGATGGTGTCCGCGCTGGTGGGCGCGGTGGTCGAGGCGAACACCGGGGCGGTCGACGTGGCGGTGTTCCCGCCGTTTCCCTACCTGCGTGAAGCCTGCGCGGCGGCGGCCGGGTCGCGCATCGCCGTGGGCGGGCAGGACGTCAGCGAACACGAAACCGGCGCCTACACCGGTGAAGTCTCGGCCGCGATGCTTCGCGACATCGGTTGCGGGGTGGCGCTCGCCGGGCATTCCGAACGCCGCCAGTACCATCGCGAATCCGACGGGCAGGTCGCGGCGAAGGTCGCGAAGGCGCTGGAGCACCATCTCACGCCCGTGCTGTGCGTGGGCGAAACGCTCGAGCAGCGCGAAGCCGGCCACATCGCCGAAGTGGTGGGACGGCAGCTCGGCGCGGTGATCGACCATTGCGGGATCGCGGCGTTCGAGCGGATCGTGGTGGCCTACGAGCCGGTCTGGGCGATCGGCACCGGGCGTTGCGCCAGCGCCGAACAGGCGCAAGAGGTGCACGCATTGCTGCGTAGCCAGCTTGCCCGGGACGATGCTAGAATTGCCGGTTCGACCCGCATCGTTTACGGCGGCAGCGTCAAACCCGGCAACGCCGCCGAGTTGTTCGCCCAAGCCGATATCGATGGCGGCCTGATCGGTGGTGCTGCCTTGCAGGCTACCGACTTTCTTTCGATTTGTGCGGCGGCGGGCTGAAGCCGGCCTCCGAACGGGAACATCCAGATGCTGTTCACGATTTTCAGCGTGTTCTACGTGCTCATCGCCGCGGCGATGATCGTGCTGATCCTGATGCAGCGCGGCGACGGCGCCAACGCGGGCGCCAGCTTCGGCGGCGGCGCATCCGGCACGGTTTTCGGCGCACGCGGTTCGGCCAGCTTCCTGACCCGCACTACCGCGGTGCTGGCGGGATTGTTTTTCGTGCTGAGCCTCGGCATGGGTATCTATCTCAGCCATCACGGCGTCACGCCGAGCGCGCAGCAGTCGCTCGGGGTGATGGCGGGCGCAGGCAGTTCGGCGCCGGCGGCTTCGTCCTCGGCCGCGGCGCGCACCTCGCCAAACGTCAACCCGATGGCCGCACCGCCGCTGGGCAGCGCGCCCGCAGGCAGCGCCGCGCAGTCCAGCGCGCCGGTCCAGCATTCGGAAGTGCCGGCCGCGCCGGCGTCCGGCAACGCCGCAAGTCCGGAAGTGCCGACGGCACCGAAGTCCTCCGCTGCCCCGGCGAGTCCGGCACCGTCGAGCGGCGCACCGTCGTCGCATTGATTTGAGTTTTTTGCTTGTGTGAAAAATCGGGCACATGGATGTGCCCGGCGGGTCCCACGGACGGGTACTATGCCCAGGTGGCGGAATTGGTAGACGCACTACCTTGAGGTGGTAGCGCTTAACGGCGTGCGGGTTCGAGTCCCGCCTTGGGCACCAATCGACGAACGCGCGATCGCGAGACATTCGCATCGCGCGTTTTTCATTTGTGCATCGGGGATTGCACGCGATGCGATCCGTTCGCGATTGCCGCTGCGCGATTGCTACACGCGCCGGTGCATGCGAAAATCCCGTAGCTAACGCGGACGGAATCGAATGCTCAACGGCTACTGGCCCATCCTGCTGTTCCTGATCGTCGCCGGCGGCATCGGCGTCGCGTTGATCGTGGTCGGCTGGCTGGCCGGTCCGCGCCGCCCGAGTGCCGAAAAATATTCGCCCTACGAGTGCGGCTTCGAGGCCTTCGAGGGCACGCGCATGAAGTTCGATGTGCGTTACTACCTCATCGCGATCCTGTTCATCCTGTTCGATCTGGAAATCGCGTTCCTGTTTCCGTGGGCGACGGTGTTCTCGAAGATCGGCATCGTCGCGCTGGTCGAAATGTTCACGTTCCTGCTGCTGCTGGTCGTGGGCTACGTTTACGTGTGGAAGAAGGGTGCACTGGAATGGGACTGATTTCCGCCGTCGACAAGATGATGCACAACCCGGTGCCGATCGGCCGGGTGGACGACATCCTTCGACCCGAAGCCGACAATCCCATCGTGCAGCGCGGTTTCGGCGTCACCACGGTGGATGCACTGTTCAACTGGGCGCGCACCGGCTCGATGTGGCCGATGACGTTCGGCCTCGCGTGCTGCGCGGTGGAGATGATGCACGCGGGCGCGTCGCGGCTCGACCTCGACCGCTACGGCGTGATCTTCCGGCCCAGTCCGCGCCAGAGCGACGTGATGATCGTCGCCGGCACGCTGGTCAACAAGATGGCGCCGGCGCTGCGCAAGGTGTACGACCAGATGCCCGACCCGAAGTGGGTGATTTCGATGGGCTCCTGCGCGAACGGCGGCGGCTATTACCACTACTCGTATTCGGTGGTGCGCGGTTGCGACCGCATCGTGCCGGTGGACGTGTACGTGCCGGGTTGTCCGCCGACGGCCGAGGCGCTGGTTTACGGGATTCTGCAGTTGCAGAAGAAGATCCGCCGCACCAACACCATCGCGCGTTGAACATGGCCCAGACCGCCCCCCAACAACTGGTCGACCGCCTGCGTGCGCGTTTCGGCGAGCGCATCGACAACGTCGCGGTTTCGCTCGGCCAGGCGACGATCGAGGTCACGCCGGCGCACCTGGTGGAAGTCTGCACCGCGCTGCGCGACGAGGCCGATTTCCGTTTCGCGCAGCTGACCGACCTGTGCGGCGTGGATTTCCTGCTGTTCGGCGAAGACGAATGGAAGGGTTCGCAAGCCGCGACCGCCACGGGCTATTCGCGCGGCGTGACCGGCGCGGCGGGTCCGGGCCGCTTCGACTGGTCGAACCATCCCGAGCATCCGCAATTCCTGCGCCGCTTCGCATCGGTGGTGCACCTGTTGTCCTACGAGCACAACATCCGGCTGCGCGTGCGCTGCTTCGCCACCGAGGATGCGCTGCCGGTAGTTCCCACGCTCACCAGTGTGTGGCCGGTCGCCAACTGGTACGAGCGCGAGGCGTTCGACCTTTACGGCATCGTCTACGAAGGCCACCCCGACCTGCGCCGCATCCTCACCGACTACGGTTTCGTCGGGCACCCGTTCCGCAAGGATTTCCCGCTGATCGGCAATGTCGAAGTGCGCTACGACCCCGAAGCCCGCCGCGTGGTGTACGAACCGGTCACTTCGGTGACGCCGCGCGTGACCGTGGCGCGCGTGGTGCGCGAGGACTCGCGCTGGAAGACCTCGCGCGAGGAAGCCGCCGACGACTGGAAGGACAACTGACGTGGCCGACGCAATCGACAAGACCGGCGAAATCCGCAGTTACACGATGAACTTCGGCCCGCAGCATCCGGCCGCGCACGGCGTGCTGCGCCTGGTGATGGAGATGGAAGGCGA
>JBQCCP010000037.1:0-7211 GCA_051962095.1 Rhodanobacteraceae bacterium | reverse complement strand
CGGTCGCCCGCCGGTGCGGCGGCGCGTGGCACGCGTGCAGGATCGGCCGCGGCGCGCGCGATCCCGCGCTCGCGCAGGGCCGCATCCACGTTCGCCCTGAACCACGATACGTGTCGAGGCTCGCAAGCGATCGCGCCACGGTGTCGTTTGCGCAGATCGTCCAGGAACGGCAACACGATGCCCGGATCGAAGGCCAGGCCCGGCGGCAGTTGCAGCAGCAAGATGCCGAGTTTCGCGCCAAGGCAACGTGCCTGGTCGAGAAAAGCCTGCACCTCCGCGCCGCAACCGCGCAGACGCTTCGTGTGGCTGACGGCCTTGGGCATCTTCACAGCGAAGCGAAAACCTGCCGGCACCGATTCGGCCCAACGCGCATAGGTCCGCGGCTGGTGGGGCCGATAGAACGACGAATTGATTTCCACCGCGTCGAAGATGCGCGCGTAACGCTCAAGGTGACTGCCGCCGCCGGGAAACGAGCCGGCGTGGGCCGATGCGATCGACCAGCCTGCGCAGCCGATGAAGACCGTGGGGATACGAACTGTCACTGGATGGTGCGCACCGATGTTGCCCGACAAGGATCGTTGCGTGTCAGCCAATGCGCGCCACAAGCCACGAAGATGCCAGCGGTGCCGACCTCGCCAGGCTGCAGCGTATAGGGAAAGAGATCGGCCACTTCGCCATCGACGCGGGATCCGATGGAGCGCGCCAATGTCCTGGAAATATTTGACCTTGATGGCACCTTCCTAACCCCGCAGCAGGATGACCGGCAGCGCCACCAACGCCAACGCGAGCAGTACGGCCAGCAACGCCATCACGACGCGCAGCGGGTCCGCACGAAGCATGCCGATGAACGTCTCCTCGGTGCCTGCGCGCCTGGCAGCGGCATATTCGGCGCGGACGCGAACACTGCGCTGCTGCTCGTAATCGTCGAAGGCGCGCTTCGCCTCCGCGAAATCCGCGTCTTCGGTCACCCAGATTCCGCCCGCCGAAATACCCCAGGGACTTGGCGTGGTTTCGTAGAAGGCGATCCGCTTCGCGTCGAGCAACGCCCGCACGTCGTCGGCCTCGTCATCGGGCACGTTGCGCAGGTTCAGGAGCAGCTTGGACATGACTCCATCGTAGTCCCCATTGGTTCCCCCGGCCCGCTCCAAGCCCGATGGCCTCGCTGGTGCGCTTGAGCGCGCTCATCTTGCTGACGCCGGCAACATGGACGCCGTTCCACTTCAGGCGGAACGCGAAGTTCCTGTAGGGGACGAGCCGATCTGGATTTGCAGAAAACACAGGCATGAGCGTTCCTCCAGGAAGTCGTTCATCGCTGGACGCCCCCCTGGTCCCGCTCAGGCCGCCACGAACACCGTCTTGAAAGCACTGTCGTTGAGCTGAACCGGTTCGGCAAGAACCCTGCCGTTCTGGCCAACCATGGTGATGCTTTGTCCCGACGTCAGCGATCGTGGGCCGCCTGTCGTGAAGACGCTGATTTCGTCGAAGTACACGGCCCCGAATCTCGCCAGCGGAGGAAATGGTTGATTGAGCGACCAGGTGCGGGTCACGCCGGCGTTGACGCTGACCGCGGGCGGAAAGCCCGTGTCGACCGCGAAGTTCATCGTTTGCGACGTGGTCTCGTTGGCAAGGAAAAACGCCGCGGTTCCGCGGTCGTTGTTTTCGAGGCACATTACGCAACTGAGCACATCGCCGGGACGGACCGGCAGGTTGATGGGAACCGCGATCCCGGGCGACTGCAATTGCGCGGTGACGTTCTGCTCAGCATCGACGGTCATCTCGACATGGAGGTCGAGGAAGCCGAGTCCGACAAAGGTATGGAAGTAGTCGACGTTGAGCGCGCTCGGAGTGTATTGCAAGTCCGGCAGCGTCCAGGTGACGGACAGGGCGCCGATCGTCGCCGAAGCAACGAAAAGCTGGTACCCGCAAGAATCCGTGGGGTCCGGCCCGAACGCCGGAGCAATGGCGGAAATCGCTTTTCCGGGTGCTGTCGCGGTGTTGAACTTCGGCTCGAGATGTTGGAACTGGCGATAGCGGGCGGCCCGGCGCTCCCACAGCACAGCCATCCCGGGCTGACTCCGCGCATCGGGCCGCAACGGAAGCCCGTGCCTCATCAAATCCTTGCTGGTGGCTGTGAACGGGTCGAAGTCCGCCGGCGGCGGAGGATAGACTCGCAGCCGTTTTTCTTCGCGCGTCTGTGTTTTGGCCATGGCACTCTCCTTGGGATGCCGCGAGTTCCGGGAGCAGGCAGATGCGGTCCGTCACGGCGGCCGGGCTGCATTGCGGGATTCGATGGTCGCCCCGGCGCCGCCTGCGCGTTCGCCAGGCGTGCCGATGGAGCGAAGGTGCGGCCGCGCCAAGGCGCGATGCCATCCATCACCGCGGGATTCGGGGGACTGGTCCACCGACTCGCGGGGCGGGCGGGCGTTGAAAGGCGGATCCCGGATTCCGGTCAACGGTTCTGCACGTGCCCGCCGATGGAAATTTCCGAGTGGGTCCCGGCCATGTGCACGACGCCGGGAGCCGGGATTCCGGCTGCGCACGTCATGCGTTCTTCTCCGCACCATCGTGCTTGCCTGCAACAGGACCCAAAGCGCAGCATCGAAGAGTAGGCGCCGGATTCTCCTCTTCCGGATGTTCCGAATTCGTTTAGCTTGCATGTAGGCTTCGGTAGCCACATGGGACACGTGTCCGCGCCCAACGCCTGGGTGCACTGTCGCCGTCGCCTGCATGAGTCACCTCGGCAGCCCCCCTGGAATTCGCAAGCTCAAGTACCGCCCTCGTCGTCGGGAATCTCTCCCCGACTTCCGGCACGCTCGCCCGCGCCCGGCGAGCAGTAGCGTGGCGACGAGTACACCAACGCGAACGCCGCGCAGGGACGACATGCCCGACCTCGATCGTCGCCGATTCCTGAAACTCGCCGCCGCGCTGGGCGCAGCCCTGGCCATGGGCTGCACGCCCGTCCGCCCGTCGTCGAGCAATTGGCGCGAACGCCGCGACCTGTATCCGCAGGGCGTCGCATCGGGCGACCCCGACGAAAACAGCGTGCTGCTGTGGACGCGGCGTCCGTACGCGGACGGGCGCAAGGCCGCGCGTTTGCTGGTCGAAGTCGCCGAGGATCCCGCCTTCACGCGCGTCGTCGCGACAACGCATGCACGCATCCTCGCGCAATCGGACTGGACCAGCCGCGTGCTCGTGGCCAGCCTTCAGCCCGCCAGCGAATACTGGTACCGCTTCACCGACGAGGACGGCAACGGCAGCCGGATCGGCCGCACGCTGACCGCGCCGCGGCGCGACGATCCGCGACCGGCGCGCTTCGCGTTCGTCAGTTGCCAGGACATCTGCGAGGGCACGATGAACGCCTGGCGCCGGATGGTCTGGGAGGACGAACGCGCCGCGCCGGAAGACCGTCTGGGCTTCGTGCTGCACCTCGGCGATTTCATTTACGAAGTCGTGCAGTACCCGGACCAGGTCAAGGACGGGCACCGCTACAACCGCGTCGTCACGTTCCCCGTGAAATTCCCGACGGGCGGCAAGGCCGTCGCCAGGAACCGCTTCCGCGTGCCGCAGTCGCTGGACGATTACCGCGAGCTCTACCACGCCTACCTGCAGGATCCGGACCTGCAGGATGCGCGCGCGCGTTTCCCGTTCGTGGCGATCTGGGACAACCACGAATTCTCGTGGCAGGGCTGGCAGTCCATCCAGGAATTCGGCGAAGGCCTGGTGTGGGCGCAGACGCTGAAGGTCGCGGCCAACCAGGCCTGGTTCGAATTCCAGCCGGCGCGCGTTCTACCGCAAACAAACCTCGAAGCCTTCGACGCGCCGCACGTGGTGGATGCGCCGGTGAAAAAATTCGACGAGAACGGCCTCGGGCGGGAACCCAACAACCTCGCGGCCATCAACAGCCTGATCGGCTATCGCGCGCTGCGCTGGGGGCGCCACATCGACCTGATCCTCACCGACCAGCACAGCTTCCGCTCGCATGATCCATCGGACCGCGATGAGTTGAAGCCGCTGTTCGAGGGCGTGTCATTCCCCTTCTTTCCCGAAGCGCTGGCGATGCAGCTCGATGGTGGACGCAATTTCGCCGATGGCCGTCCACCGGCGAAGCTCTCCTTCGGCGACAAGACCATCCCCAACTTCCGCGCAAACGAACCCGCGCAGACGTTCCTGGGCGAGACGCAGAAGGCGTGGTTCCTGGAACGCCTGCGCACGGCCAACGCGACCTGGAAGATCTGGGGCAATTCGCTGGGCACGCCGGACTGGCGCGTGGATCCGCAGAACATGCCCGCCAGGATGGGCAAATGGACCGATGGCTTCGCCACCATGGGCGGCGGCGATTGGGGCACCGCCTACCACGAGCGCGGCGAGATCTTCGATGCCGTGCGCGACGCCGGCATTACCGGCTTCGCCATCGTCTCCGGCGATCGCCACAGCTTCTGGGCGGGCTACGCGGCAAAGGCCTTGCCGCCCGCGACGTTCGAGCCGGTGGGCCTCACCTTCGTCGGCGGGTCCATCTCGTCCCTCGGCATGCAGGAAGCCTACGAGTACGGGCGCAAGGACGATCCGTTGCGTCCGCTGTTCATGGTCGACCGCGATGGCGCGCCGCCCGAGCCCACCATGAACCTGCTGTTGAACCACGGCGTGCGTTCCGCGCTGGAATACGCGCACAGCGGCGACCTGGCGAAGGCGCACGCCGCCAGCAATCCTGAGCTGGCGCCGAACCTCACGTTCGTGGACATGGGCGGGCACGGCTACGCCACCGTCCGCGTGGACGCGGAAAAGATGACGACCGATTTCGTCTGCATCCCGCCGCCGATCCAGCGCAGCCCGCGCGAAGACGGCGGGCCGCTCCGCTATCGAGTGCGATTCGAAACGACGTTGTGGCGCGCTGGCGAAAAACCGCAGATGCGCCAGACCGTGCTGGAAGGAGACATAGGGCTGTCGGCGTGAAATGCCCGGATTTCAGAGCTTGTCCGGACCACGACGCAGCCACCGACGCAGCAGCGCCTTGTCGTAATAGAGCTGCGCCCCCGTTGCGGACGGAAGGCCCCCACCATTCAGATAGGCCGGATCGCGCAACACCCGTTTGCCCTCGCGCAGCACCTTGCCGTCCTGGCCCACCAACCTGAAGTTCAGATCGATGCGGGGTGGGTAGATGTCGCGCATGATGCGAACGTAACTCCACTGCGGACCGCGCCAGGGCTCGTACGCACCAGCAAGTCGGATGTCGGTGATGTCGACGTGCAAGCTCTGGCCCGGCTTGAGAATGGCCTGCCCCTGCTTGATCAGGTAGGCCTTGAGCTGCGCCAGGTAGTCGATCCGGTTGAACCGGTCCTGCACGCCGTACAGGCGGTATTCGGTGAAATGCTCGGGGTTGACGAATGTCACGGACACCGAGGATTCGACGGGCGTAGCCGCGGCAGCAACCAGCGGCGCGATGCCGCCCAGCCACAGCACCAGCGCGGCAAGGATGGTGATGGTGCCCCGATTGGATGCGGCCATGCGTTTCATGTTCCACCTCGCTTGCGACCTGCTGCATGGCAAGTCTGGCATGACCGGTGTTGCGCTTCCGTGTAGCTTCCGCCGAGCCTTCGACGAGCTGGTGAAGGGGCGCGTGGAAGCGGCATCGCGCGAACATTTCATCGCGATCATGCGCCGGATGCACAGCGCGGGCGCGCAGGCGGTGATCCTCGGCTGCACCGAGTTCGGCATGCTGCTGCGCGCAGAGGACGCGCCAGACATCCCGCGCGTCGACACCACCGAACTCCACTGCCAATCCGCCGTGGATTGGATGCTCGCGGAAGAGTCCGGTCACAAAGACGCGGCCTGATCAAACTTTCAGTCGGTGTGGCCCCAAACGCTCACCGGCAGCGCTGCCTGAGGCCAGGCGGAGGGTGCCGCATTACCAACCGCAAGGATCGCAACACCCCGACGCAAGCGCCGCGAATCCAGCCAACCGTGCAACCCATCGAGCCTGCCGCCAGAGGCGCCACACCCCGGCGACAGCTCAGAAAGTCGACTCTGTGTTTTACTCAGCGATTGTTCCAAGGGAAACCGGTCGCCAAGGTCATCTGGTCATTGACCGGATATCGGCGTGGGTAAAACCCCGTGAACGTTGCGGTGCCCGCCTTCATCGACGTCAACGTTCTGTCCAGGTCGCGAACGTCTTTCATGGTCAGCCAGGGCGCCGCCACACCCTCGCCTTTTCGACAGCAATGCGCAGTCCACAAGATCGCATCGTCGGGCAAGGTTGCGAGCAGCCGCCGCGCCGTCTGCCGATAGGCCGACAAGCTCGCGCCCGGCAGGAACGCATAAAGTGTCGTCGGATAGACGTAGTCACCGATGAAGAGCCGATGGTTGGCTGCATCGAACAGCGCTGCGGAGCTTGGCGTATGACCGGGCGTGGACAGGACCGTCAGTGAGCGACCGCCCAGGTCGATCACGGCGCCCGGAGTCAGCCATTCCGTTACCCGCGCCGACGGCGCGCTGCGCCCGTCCCAAAAGCCGAGGTACTCGTAACGCGAGGGCCGGAGGCGCCCGCCCGACACGTCTGCACGCGTCTGCGGTAGATCGATCATGGCAACGTGATCGAACGCGCCGATCCCGCCAAAGTGATCGAAATGCAGATGGGAAACCATCACCGTGACGGGAAGACGAGTCAGGGATTTCACCACCTTGCCGATGTCGCGTGTGCCGGAGCCTGAGTCGAACATCAGCGCCCGCTTCGTGCCGATGATCAGATAGGAGTAGTTCTGCTGGTAGTAGCGCGGCTCGCCAATGGCGAAGGTTCCCGCGCCGAGATCCTGCACCACGAAATAGTCATCGAACATGCGGCCCTTGGTGATGCTCGCCGGCGCGGGATCGACGATCACGTGGGGCTTCAACCGGGACATCAGCTCGGCGTAAACGAAAGGTGCAAACGCCGCGGCCAGCACGGCACCCGCGAACAGTACGCCCACGGCAATCGCCACGAAGGACCACGCCTTGGGCCGGATGCGGAACTCCGATCGCTTGCTCATGAAAATTCCACTTGTGGTGCGAACATGACGCAACGGAGCCGTGTCATGTCCGGGACGCGCAACTCCCGACGCGCGACCGGAACGATATCGGCCAGGCATGGGGCCGAGAGAGCCGGCCCCATCCTGGCCGCTGCCTCACGGCGCGGCTCTGCTTTCTTTCGGCAACGTCGCCAGCCAGTGCAGCACTGCCCT
>JBQCCP010000036.1:0-27431 GCA_051962095.1 Rhodanobacteraceae bacterium | reverse complement strand
GGACGATCGCCGGCCTGCGATGATCAGACAGAGCCCCTGTCGTGCTGGCACGCGGTCGGTGCCGCTGCATCGCATTTCGTGACGCATAAAAAACCGGACGGCTTGCGCCGTCCGGCCGGAGTCGCGCTGGCGGAGGGAGGGGGATCTCTGCCGCGCGTACTTTCGTCGATACCCGGAGGTATCAGCGCGCCTTCTTGGCAGGCGCGGCGGCTTCATTGGCCGCCTTCAGACTGTTGCGGGTCAGGTCGCCGAACTGCTCGGCGGCCTTCTGCGCCACGCCCAGGATTTCCTGGCTGGTCGCGTAGGCCGCTTCGGCGCTGTCGCGCGCGAAATCGATGCCCTTCGGCCACAGCGCGGTGACGTCCTGCACTTCGCGGGCTTCCAGCGAATCGGCGACGAACGCCAGGTTCGACTTGGCCTGCGATTCCAGCGCCTTGACCTGCAGGCTCTGGATTTCGGCGATGCCCTTCAGCGCGGCGATCTGCGCCTTGTAGGCCTGCTCGGCGAACTGCTTGCCGAGGTCGAGCGACTGCTTCTGGAATTGGCTGTACATGGTGTGCTCCCTTCTGGCAGGGGTCGGTCGGAACTGGTGCCTACTCTAGCGCGTTGTTTTGTGCAGTGCAACATACATGACCAGAGCATTCAGCTTCCAGACAGACATTCACATTGAATCAATGACTTGGCGCCAAAAGGATGAAAGCCACGTATGCTGCGGCGCAACGCATTGGCTGGACCGGCGAAGGGGCTGCCGATAGCGAAGTGGCGGCGTGCGGGCACGACGAGATCTGCGCATCGAGCGCAGGTCCAAGTCCAATGTCCCCGGGGGAACGAACCCTCAGGCGGGTTCGAGCGCCTGTTGCGCGCGACGCGCCCAGATCACGCTGTGGCGGTACGCGACTTCGTACAGATTGGGTTCCACGAACCAGGCGAGGTGGTCGAAGCGTCCGCTCTCGTAGTGCTCCACTTCGGTGAGCAGCTCGCCCAGCGGACCTTTGCGGTGCAGCAGCGCCTGCTTGACCTCGAAGCTCAGCGGCACCTGCCGCATCAGGTCGCGCATCGCGATGTCCATCAGCACGTCCAGCCGCGACAGCAGCCCCACGATGAAGGCGGTCATCGAATCTTCGCGGGCCGACAACTCGGCGAGGATCTCGCACATGCGCCCGCGCACCAGCATGTTGCGCATCAGTTCCTCGGGTTTTCCCGGCTCGCCGTGCACCAGCAGCATGTTGGCCCAGCGGCTGAGCTCGTTGGTGCCGAGCAGGCTGATCGCCTTCGAGAGCGAATTGATTTCGCGGTTCAGTCCGACCGCGGCGGAATTGATGACCTTCAGGATGCGGAACGAGAATGCTGCGTCCTTGATCGCTATCTGCTCCAGCTCCTGCGGCGAAGTGTCGGGCCGGTGCAGTTCCGACAGCAGCTCCAGCAGCAGCACCTTGTTGGTGGAGATCTTCTTGTCCGCGACCGGCGTGGACTTGACCAGGAAATCGCCCTGGAACCAGGTGATGCCGAGGTCGGCGCAGGCATAGAACTGGTCGATCGCATCCACGCCGCCGGCGAGCAGTTGCTTCTTGTGGAAGTACAGGTGCCGCGCCGCTTCCGCGAGGCCCGCCATGCCGAGCTGCGGCAGCTCCAGGCGCACCACCCCGAACACGTCCAGCAGCGACTCCAGGTCGGTGCGGCCGGGCCGGTAACCCGCGAGTGCCAGCTTGTAGCCGCGTCCCGCCAGCGCGCGCAGTTGCGCGACCAATTCGGCCGACGCCTGTTCGGGCACCGCGATTTCGAGGATGTACTGGTTGGGCGGCAGCAGCGTGATTTCCGGCGACAGCAGCGTCGCCGGCGAAACGCGCAGCAGGGTGGGAACGGTTTCGATGCGGCCGTTCTGGAAGGTATCGGCGTAGGTGCCGAGCACGATGCTGCTGGTCAGTTCCGGCAGGGCCGCACTGCAATCGGCGCCGTCCTGGTTCAGCAGGACCTCGTAGGCGGCGACGGTCTTGTTGCGCGTGTAAACGGGTTGGAAGGCGAGCAGGATGCCCAGCCTCCCCTCGGTGGCCATGACCTCGCGCGCAAGTGTCGACACGTTGCTACCTTTTGCACTGGAAAATGGATGTCACGCCTGCGAGGCGATCCGGTTGTCACCACCGCGGGCCTGCCCGTCCGGCCCGTACAGATCCTTGCCCGCCAGTGCGCGCAGGTCGTTGAGCAGGCGCTGGTTGCAGGTCAGGCGCAGGTTGATCAACTGCCCGTTGGACTGGTTGATCTGCGCGGCCTCGCGGGCGCGATCGCGCATCCGTTCCCAGGCTTCCAGACAGCCCTGGTCGCGCGCGGCCCGCTCGTCGCCGTCCATGCTCCGGCCGTAACCCAGGCTGGCCTGTGCGGCGCGGCGGCGTTCCTCGAACTCTGCCAGCGTGGACAGCACCTGCTGCTTTTCGGTCGCGAGCGTGCCCAGGGCTTTGCCGTCGATGCGGCCTTCGCCCAGCAGCTCGCGTTCGCGGACAAGCAGGACCGTCAACTGTTCCAGCCGGCCGTGCTGGTCGCGCAGGTGCGCGGCAAGACTCATTGACCCTTGCCCAGCAGGTCACGCACGTTCGAGATCAGGCGATCGGCGATCTTGTCGGTGTCCACCTGCAGGCGGCCTTCCGAAATCGCGTGGCGCAATTCCGCGACGCGCGCATGGTCGATGTCCTGGCTGGCATCGGTGCCGCCGCGGCTCAACTGGGTCGCCGACTGCGATTCGGCACTGGCCTGCGGCGCGACGTTGCCGGCCTTCTCCTTGTTTTTCGCCTGATCGATCCGGGTCGGCGTCGTCAGATGCGAGACATTGTCGATTTTCATGAGACGCTCTCCATCGGTTCGCCCCCTGCGTCCTGTCTATCGGCGCGGCCGTCGCATTCTTTAGGGGATCACCGAAAAAATCCGGCGGCCCGGGGAATCTCCCGGCCGTTCAAAAATTTACCTTCACGATGCCGCTGCCCGCCACGACTCCGGTCAGCACCGCACGGTTGTTCATCCGCACCCGCACGGTATCACCCAACGCGCCATCCTGCAGCGCTTCGCCCTGGCGCACCACGCGGAAACCCTGGCCGATCGCCTCGACGGAAACCGTGCGGTTGCGCTGGATCAGCCACGCCGCCTGCAATTGCGAGCTCTGCACGATGCTGCCGCGCGCGAGGCTGCGGGTGGTCACCCGGCCGACCGCGGCGTTTTCGTCCAGCACCGCCAGGCGCGGCAGCGTCGTCAGGTCGCCGCTGCGCGCTTCCAACATCGAAGCGTCCACCAGCGTGCCAACCGGAATGTCCTCCGCGGCAACCCAGTATGACCCGATCGCGGTCACCCGCGCCTGCAAATAACGGGTCTGGTCATCGCCGCAACGCACGCCGACGGTCACGCGGCCCAGCAGGCGCGGGTCGTGACCGGGCAGGAATGGCTGCGGGTCGGCGCACGGGGGCAATGCGGCCTCGGGCGCCTGCACCGTGACAGTGACTTTGTTGCCCAGATTCCGGGTTGCCTCATGAAGGAAAGCCTGCGCGGCATCTTCCGCCGTGCCCGCGTGCGCGACACCGCCCGCCAGCAGCAACAGCGCCGGCAAGCAGCAACGCGACAGGATTGGGTTCGGAATCATTCTGTGTGCCTTCGGCTGGGCGGTTTCGTCGTGCAGCCCGGTGCAGGTGACGGACCGCAACGAGCGCCAGTGTAGGCAAGCGAAGCGGTCGGCGAGCATCCGAATTGAGTGCAAAAACCCGGTCTGTTTGTCCGATTGGATCGCCATCCCCGCGCGTATTCTCGATTCCGAACTTCCACCGCCGGCGGCGCATGGCGTCCATCGCGGTGCAACAGGGGATCGATCATGCTCGACAAGCTCGCTTCGGCTCTGGACTTCGACCGTCAGGCACTAGGCTTGCGTTTCGAACGTCAGAAGGTGCTGGCCGGCAACATCGCCAACGCCGACACGCCCAATTTCAAGGCGCGCGACTTCGACTTTTCGACGGCGCTGGCGCAGGCCACCGCGCGCGATGGCGCGCAGGGCCAGCTGGCGATGACCACCACCTCCGCCGGGCACCTGCAGGGCGGCGGCGGCGAGAGCGTCGGCACTGTGCCGCAAATGCTGTATCGCGTGCCCGACCAGCCGAGCCTCGATGGCAACACGGTGAACATGGACGTCGAGCGCGCCGCGTTCGCCGACAACACCGTTCGCTACGAAACCTCGCTCAGCCTGATCAACACCCGCATCCGCAACCTCAAGGCCGCGATGCAATCGGAACAGGGATAACGCGATGACCATGTTTTCGATCTTCCAGATTTCCGGTTCGGCCATGCAGGCCCAGTCGCAGCGCATGAACGTGGCGGCCAGCAACCTCGCCAATGCGGACAGCGTGGCGGGACCCGATGGCCAGCCGTACCACGCGAAGCAAGTGGTGTTCGAAGCCCGCGGCCGTGATGGTTCGGCGGGCGTTGGCGTATCACGGGTCGTGGAGGATGCGACGCCGCTGCGCCGCGAATACCGGCCCGGCGACCCGAACGCCGACGACCAGGGCTACGTCAGCCTGCCCAACGTCAAGCCCGTCGAGGAGATGGTCAACATGATCGAGGCCTCGCGCTCGTACCAGGCCAACGTGGAAGTGCTGAACACCAGCAAGCAGATGATGACCAAGACCCTCACGCTGGGAGAAGGCTGATGGCCGTTTCCGCCGCGCAATCGATCGATCCGCGCGTGCTGAGCGCGCTCAACGCCAGCACCGCCGCCAAGACCGACACCGCAAGCGACCTGCAGAACCACTTCATGACCCTGCTGGTCACGCAGTTGAAGAACCAGGATCCGCTGAACCCGATGGACAACTCGCAGATGACCTCGCAGTTGGCCCAGATCAACACGGTCAGCGGCATCCAGGATCTCAACACCACGCTGAAATCGATCAACGGCCAGATCAACGCGGGCCAGTCGCTGCAGGCCGCGGCGCTGATCGGCAAGGGGGTGCTGGTACCGGGCGATCGCGTGCTGGTCGGCAGCGACGGCACCACCACGCCGTTCGGACTCGAACTCGGCGCGGCCGCCGACGACGTGCAGATCAGCATCACTGACGGGTCCGGCAAGGTCGTGCGCAGTTTCGATCTCGGCGCGTTGCAGGCCGGCACCCAGTCGTTCACGTGGGACGGCAAGCTCAACGACGGCACCCAGGCGCCACAGGGTGCGTACACCGTTTCGATCAAGGCCGTCAGCGGCGGTCAGGCGGTGGACGTCACCGGCCTCAATTACGCACTCGTCACCGGCATCAGCACCGGCCAGAACGGACCGCTGCTTGACCTCGGCGGCATCACCAACCAGGTGGGTCTGGGCGACGTCCGCCAGATCCTCTGATCCGACACCCGTTTTCCAAGGAGCGCACACATGAGTTTTTCGCAAGCACTGAGTGGCCTCAACGCCGCCTCGCAGAACCTGGACGCGATCGGCAACAACATCGCGAACTCGCAGACTTACGGCTTCAAGGGTTCCAGCGTCCAATTCGCGGATGTCTATGCCGGCTCGCAGATCGGCCAGGGCGTGCGGGTGGCGGGCGTGCTGCAGAACTTCGCGAACGGCACGCTGGAAACCACCGGCCGCAACCTCGACCTCGGCATCAACGGCGGCGGCTTCTTCCGCTTCAAGCAGGGCGACCAGGTGGTGTATTCGCGCAACGGCCAGTTGACGCTGACGCAGGATGGCTATCTCGTGAACGCCAGCGGCGCCAAGCTCACCGGCTTCGCGGCGGGCGTCGGCACCGGCGGCACGCCGGAAGCGCTGCACGTGCCGACCGACGCGATGAACGCGAACGCCACCACCTCCGTGCAGGCCGCGCTGAACCTCGACGCGGGCTCGGCCGTGATCGACCGCACCACCGTGCCGTTCGACGCCACCGACGCCAGCACCTATTCCTACGCGAACACCGGCACCACGTTCGATTCGCTGGGCGTGCAGCACATCATGACCACGTACTTCACCAAAACCGCCGACAACACCTGGGAAGTGCGGGTCGGAATGGATGGCACGTTCAATCCCGCCAACCAGGGCACGCTGGTGTTCGACGCCAATGGCGTGCTGAACAATGGCGCCAGCACGCTGCCGAACGTGACCTTCACGCCCGCTGGCGGCGCCGCCGCCATGAACTTCACGCTCGGCTTCAACGGCACCACGCAGTTCGGCAACGACTTCGCATTGTCCTCGCTGGTGCAGGACGGCTATACGTCCGGCAGCCTCGTCGGGATCCGCTTCGACAAGAACGGCGACATCGTGGGCAGCTATTCCAACGAGCAGACCCGCACGCTCGGCACCATCGCTCTGGCCAATTTCCGCAATCCGGAAGGGCTGATGCCGGTGGGCGACAACGCGTGGATGGAAACCGGCAACTCGGGCCAGCCGCTGCTTGGCACCGCGGGTACTGGCCAACTCGGCAGTCTCGAGGACGGCACGCTGGAGTCGTCCAACGTCGATCTCGCTACTGAACTCGTGAACCTGATCATCGCGCAGCGCAACTACCAGGCCAACACCCAGACCATCAAGACCCAGGACCAGGTGCTGCAGACCGTCGTCAACCTGCGTTAATGGCCGCTGAGGAATTCCCCTGGATCGCTTGATCTACACCGCGATGAGCGGCGCCCAGCAAAGCTTCAACCGACAGGCGGTGGTCAGCAACAACCTCGCCAACGTGTCGACCACGGGGTTCCGCGGCCAGATCGAGGCGATGCGCGCGGTGCCGGTGCAGGGCGACGGCGCGCTGCGCACCCGCGTGTCGGTGGTGGAGACCACGCCCGGCAGCAACTTCGCGCCTGGGCCGATCGACGCGACCGGCCGTGACCTCGACGTTGCGCTGGAGGGCGGCGCATGGCTGGCGGTGCAGGACGAGAACGGCCAGGAAGCCTACACGCGGCGCGGCGACCTGCAGGTCGACGGCACCGGGATGATCACCAGCGGCGGCCGTCCCGTGATCGGCGACGGCGGTCCGATCATCGTGCCGCTGGGCGCCGAACTCACCATCGGCGCCGACGGCACCATCAGCGCGATCGGCCCGGGCGACAAACCCGATGCGCTGGTCCAGGTCGGCAAGTTAAAGCTGGTGACGCCCGACGAAAAAACGCTCGAACGCGGCGACGACGGCCTGTTCCGCTCGCTCGACGCGAACGGCAACGCCGCGCCGCTGGCCGACGACGACAGCGCGCGCCTGCAGACCGGCGCGCTGGAAGGCAGCAACGTCAGCGCGGTGGAATCGATGGTCGACATGATCGCCACCTCGCGCATGTACGAAATGCAGATGAAGGCGGTGCAAAGCAGCGAAGACAACGCGCGCCAGGCCGACCGGCTGTTGTCCGCGTCCTGACCGCCACGGAGGAATGACCGATGATCAAATCACTCTGGACCGCCAAGACCGGTCTCGAAGCGCAGCAGACCAAGATGGACGTGATCGCCAACAACCTGGCGAACGTCAGCACCAACGGATTCAAGAAATCGCGCGCCGTGTTCCAGGACCTGCTGTACCAGAACATGCGCCAGGCCGGCGGCCGCAACGACATGCAAAACGTACTGCCGGCGGGCCTGCAGATCGGCTCGGGCGTGCGTCCGGTCGCGACCGAACGCATCCAGACCCAGGGCAGCCTCGAACAGACCGGCAACTCCAAGGACGTCGCGATCGACGGCAAGGGTTTCTTCCAGGTGCTGATGCCGGACGGCAACAATGCCTACACCCGCGACGGCAGTTTCCAGGTCAACGAGAGCGGCCAGCTCGTCACCGCCGATGGTTATCCGATCCAGCCCGCGGTGCTGATCCCGCAGGATGCGCTGTCGATCACCATCGGCAAGGACGGCGTGGTTACGGTGACCCAGCCTGGCAGCAACCAGTCCACGCAGGTCGGGCAGTTGAGCCTCTCGACGTTCGTCAATCCCGCCGGGCTGCAGAGCATCGGCGACAACCTCTATCTCGAAACCAGCGCGTCGGGCATGCGCAACGAATCCACGCCGGGCCTGAACGGCGCCGGCCGCCTCGACCAGGGCTACGTCGAAACCTCCAACGTCAACGTGGTGGAGGAAATGGTCAGCATGATCCAGACCCAGCGTGCCTACGAAATCAACAGCAAAGCGGTCCAGACTTCCGATGAAATGCTCGCCAAGCTCAGCCAGCTCTGAGGCATCTCAGATTTCGCTCGTCATTCCGGCGAAAGCCGGAATCCATTGTGATTTTCGTGCGGCGAAATCAGGAGCAAAATGGACCCCGGCATGCGCCGGGGTGACGAAGGCCGGCGTGGGTGGAACTCTCCCCAGAATGCCCCGCATCGCGCTGCTTGCCATCGCCGCGCTGGCAATGACCGGCTGCGCCCAAATGGTGCACAAGCCCGTGGTCGCGCAGATGCCGCCGATCGAGATTCCCGCGCCCCCGCCGCCGGTCGCCAACGGCGCGATCTTCCAGGAAGCAAGCTACGGCAATCGTCCGCTGTTCGAAGACCAGCGCCCGCGGATGCCGGGTGACGTGCTGACCGTGGTATTCAACGAGCAGGTCAGTGCCTCCAAGAACGCACAGGCCAGCGCCAGCCGCAAGAGCGAATCCAGCTTCGATCCGACCGTGGTGCCGAACGGCCTCAAGGACCTCGGCAAGCTCGGCATCGACCTCAAGGGTGGCCACGATTTCCAGGGCTCGGGCGGCGCCAAGGCCAACAACACCTTCAGCGGCACCATTACCGTGACCGTGGTGCAGGTGCTGAACAACGGCAACCTGCGCGTGCACGGTGAGAAGCAGATCGCGATCAACCAGGGCACCGAATACATCCGCTTCGCCGGCACGGTCGATCCGCGCACCATCAGCGCCGACAACTCGGTGCTGTCCACGCGCGTGGCCGACGCGCGGATCGAATACGTGGGCGATGGCTACATCAACGATGCGCAGCGGATGGGCTGGCTGCAGCGCGTGATGATGAAAGTGTCGCCGTTCTGAGGATGATGTCGTGAGCGCGAGGCGTGGCTGGGACAAGTTGTTCGGATCGGCGCGCGGAATCGCGCTGTGGCTGCTGCTGGCACTGCTGGCGACCACGCACGCACACGCGCAGACGCTGCGCGAACTTGCCGATTTCGCCGGCGTGCGCGACAACGCGCTGGTCGGTTATGGACTGGTGGTGGGCCTCGACGGCACCGGCGACCAGACCATGCAGACGCCGTTCACCACGCAAAGCCTCACTAATATGTTTTCCAGGCTCGGCATCACCGTGCCGGCCGGCACCAACATGCAGTTGCGCAATGTCGCGGCCGTGATGGTCACCGCGAACCTGCCGCCGTTCTCGGCCCCCGGCCAGCGCATCGACGTGGTGGTGTCTTCGGTTGGCAACGCCAAGAGCCTCCGCGGCGGCACCTTGCTGATGACCCCGCTGAAGGGCGTCGACGGCAACACTTACGCGATCGCGCAGGGCAACCTGCTGGTCGGTGGTGCGGGCGCCAGCGCGGGCGGTTCCAGCGTGCAGATCAATCAGCAGGCCGGCGGCTCGATCAGCGATGGTGCGATCGTCGAACGCAGCGTGCCGCTGGAACTCGGCCAGAACGGCGGGCTGCTGGCGCTGCAACTGAAGCGCGCCGATTTTGGTACCGCGCAACGTGTCGTCAGTGCGATCAACAACGCGATGGGCCGCCCGGTGGCATCCGCCGAAAACGCGCGCACGATCCGCATCGACGGTCCGCAGGATTCCAACCAGCGCGTCGATTTCATCGCGCGCATCCAGGGTCTCGACGTGACGCCGGTGGATGCGCCGGCGCGCGTGATCATCAACGCACGCAATGGTTCGGTGGTGCTGAACCAGCGTGTCACGCTGCAGCCGGCCGCCGTCGCGCATGGCGATCTGTCGGTGGTGATCAGCACCGAAAACACCGTGAGCCAGCCTGCACCTTTCAGCAACGGCAAGACCACGGTGGTGCAGAACAGCGCCATCAACATCACCAAACAGCGCGGCAGCCTCAACGTGGTGAAAGGCGCCGACCTGATGCAGGTGGTGGACGCGCTGAATGCACTGGGCGCCACGCCGCAGGATCTGATGTCGATCCTCGAAGCATTGAAGGCCGCGGGTTCGCTGAACGCCGACCTGGAGATGATGTAGTGGCCGTTGGCTCGCTCGATACGGCGCGTTTCGCGCTGGACGTGAAGGGCCTCGATGGCCTGAAGCGGGCGGCCGTGAAGGATCCGCAGGCGCAGTTGAAGGAAGCGGCCAAACAGTTCGAAGCGGTGTTCCTCGGCCAGATGCTGAAGAGCATGCGCGACGCGGGCTTCAAGTCCGACCTCACGGACAACCGCCAGATCCAGTTCTACCAGACGCTGCTCGACCAGCAGCTCGCCCAGAACATGGCGGGCAAGGGCACCGGCATTGCCGAGATGCTGGTGCGCCAGTTGTCGCACAACAAGGCTGCGCCGCCGCAATCCGGAAGCGACGCCGGGATGGCGGCGCGCATTGCCGCGATTCCGCGCGGCACGCCGCGTTCGCTGGAAGGCACGCCAGCCGTCGCCGTCGTGAACGACGCCGCCGACGGCACCCGGGACGACGACGTGATCGCCGCGGTGGTCGCGCAGATTCGCGCCGCCGAGGTTTCGGCCAAACCGGATGCGCCCAGTGCGACCGATGCAGTGCCGGCCGCCACCACGATCGGCGCCGGACAGTCGGACGACGGCGACGGCAACGTCTACACCCGTTTCGTGAACCGCTTCGTGGGCGCCGCGCGCGCGGCCGCGCAGTTGAGCGGCGTGCCCGCGCGGTTGATCCTCGCGCAGGCCGCGCTGGAAACCGGCTGGGGCCGCCACGAGATGACCGCCGACAGCGGCGCCAGGAGCCACAACCTGTTCGGCATCAAGGCCGGTGGAAGCTGGAACGGCGCCACCGCCAACAACATGACCCACGAATACGTGGACGGCCGCAAGGTCGGCGTGCGCGAAGCGTTCCGGGCCTACGGTTCGTACATCGAATCGTTCGTCGACCACGCGAAGTTGCTCGGCAACAGCGCGCGCTACGCCGCGGTGCGGCAGGCCGGCAGTCCCGAGCAGGCGGCACAGGCCTTGCAGGATTGCGGCTACGCCACCGATCCTCGCTACGCCGACAAGCTGATCGCGATCATGCAGCAGATAGGACGGGTGGTCATGCCTTAGCGGCTCATGGGAAGGAACATCAAAAACGATCGACGCGATCGCCATTTTTAAGAGTCTCGTCGTTCCGGGGCCTGCGCCGGCTTCATGGCGCAGAACCCGGAACCAGCGATTTTCGCGGACAAAGCAAAGGCGCTGGGTTCCGGATCGCGCCCACTCCATGGGCTTGTCCGGAATGACGGACGTTTCGGGTCATGCAAATGTGACGGAACCGCAATTCACAATCGTTCAAGAAATCCCTCGGACGGCCGATAACGCCACCAGGGCTGCGAAGGAAAACCGACAGTGAGCATTTTTTCCATCGGGTTGAGTGGTCTGAATGCCGCCAGTGCCGCGTTCAACACCGCCAGCAACAACATCAGCAACGTCTACACGCCGGGCTACAACCGGCAGATCGTGTCGCTGGGCGAGTTGCCGGCCGCCCAGGGCGTGAACGTGCAGGGCATCCAGCGCCAGTTCGACAGCTACATCGCCCAGCAGCTCAACAGCGCCAACAGCAAGTCCAGCGCGCTGGATGCCTACCAGACCCAGATCAGCCAGATCGACAACCTCTTGGCTGACCAGGATTCCGGCCTCGCGCCGCTGATGCAGAAGTTCTTTTCCTCGCTGTCGGATCTCGCGGGTTCGCCCTCCGACCCGGCGGCGCGCCAAGGCGTGATCGGCAGCGCCGACACGCTGAGCGCGCAGTTCCGTTCGTTCGACGGTTATCTCTCCGACATGGCCTCGGGGCTTGATGGTCAATTGCAGGACGAAGTCACCCAGATCAACAACAGCGCCAAGCAGATCGCGAACCTCAACACCCAGATCGCGCTGGCCAAGGCCAAGCAGGGCCAGGCGCCCAACAGCCTGCTCGACCAGCGCGACCAGTTGGTGGCCGATCTCGCCAAGCGCGTGAACATCCGCGCGAGCGTGCAGGACAGCGGCAGCTACAACATTTCGTTCGGCAATGGCCAGCCGCTGGTCAGCGGCGGCAGGCAGTTCGACCTGCAAACCATGCCTTCGGCCGCCGACCCCAGCCGCACTTCGATCGGCTACCGCGACGCGTCGGGCAACCTGATCGAGATGCAGGATTCCACTTTCAGCGGCGGCACGCTGGGAGGTTTGCTGACGTTCCGCGACGAAACGCTCAACCCGACCCGCAACAAGCTCGGCCAGCTCGCGGTGTCCTTCGCCGAAGGCCTCAACACGCAGCATCGCGCGGGCCTCGATCTGAACGGCAACCCCGGCGGCGACATGTTCGCGATCGGCCAGCCGCTGGTGTACGCGAACGCGCGCAACACCGGCACGGCTTCGATGAGCGTCGCGTTCGATCCCGCGAACGCGAATCAGCTCACCGCCAGCGATTACGACATCCGCTACGACGCCGGCAGCGGCAATTTCAGAATCACGCGCATCGACACCGGCGCGAGCACCACCGCGACGCTGGACGCCAGCAACCAGTTGCACTTCGGCGGCGTCACGGCCACGGTGAGCAACCCGGCCAGCCTGGCCGATGGCGACCGTTTCCAGGTGCAGCCCACGCGCATCGCCGCCTCCGGTTTCAAGAACGCCATCGCCGACCCGGCCCAGATCGCCGCGGCTGACAGCGCCGGCGGCACCGGCAACAACGGGAATGCGCTGGCGCTGGAAAACCTGCAGACGCAATCGCTGGTCGGCGGCACCGCCAGCTTCAACCAGGCCTACGCCTCGCTGGTCGGCGACGTCGGCAACCGCACGAACATCGTGCAGGTGAACCTGAAGGCGCAGCAGAGCCTGAGCGACCAGTTGACCGACGTGCAGCAGTCGCAGTCCGGCGTGAACCTGGACGAGGAAGCGGCGAACCTCGTGCGCTACCAGCGGTACTACCAAGCCAACGCCAAGGTGATCCAGACCGGTTCCACCATCCTCGACGCCATCCTGGGCTTGCGGTAATCGACAGGGAAAAACTGCCATGCGCATCAGCACCCAAACCCTTTACGCCCAGAGCATGCGTTCGTTGAACCAGCAGCAGGCGGATCTGTCGCACGTGGGCCAGCAGATTGCTTCCGGCCAGCGCGTGATGCGCCCGTCGGACGATCCGCAGGCCGCCTCGCGCGCGGTGCAGGTCAGCCAGGCGCAGGCGATCACCAGCCAGTACACCGATTCGCGCGTCAGCGCGCGCAACGCGTTGTCGATGGAAGAAAGCGTGCTCAACAGCGTGGGCGACGCGGTGGCCAGCGCCAAGACGCTGATGCTGGAAGCGGCCAACGGCACCTTGAGCAACGCCGATCGCGCGTCGATCGCCAGCCAGTTGCAGGGCATCTATCAGACCGTGCTCGGCCAGGCCAACGCCACCGACGGCAATGGTCGTTACCTGTTCGGCGGGTACCAGGACAAATCGCCGCCGTTCGTGATGAGCGCGGGCGCCGTGAATTACACGGTCGCCGCGAACCTCGATACGAACCGGCAGCAGCAGATCGATGCATCGCGGCTGATGGCCGTGGGCGACACCGGCAGCACGGTGTTCCAGGGCGCGCAGGGCGCGGCTGGCTTCATGGCGGTCGCCGGCGCCGGCAACGCCGGCAGCGTCACGTTCAGCGGCAGGCCGAACGTCGTCGACCGCAGCGATGCGAATTTCGGCACGCCGTTCAACGTGGTTTTCTCCGACGATGCCAGCGGCAACCCGATGTATGAGATCCAGGACGGCTCCGGCAACGTGCTGCAGGCGGCACAGCCTTACCAGTCGGGGCAGGCCATCCAGTTCGGCGGACTGTCGCTGACCCTGAGCGGCACGCCCGTGGCCGGCGACAGGATCGGCGTGGACAACGCGCAGAACTTCAACACCGACCTGTTCAAGACCTTCGAAAAGGCGCTGGCGATCCTGAAGCAGCCCGCCGACACGCCGGCCCAGCAGGCCGCGCTGCAGAACACCCTGGGCAACGCGATGACCGAGTTCGACAGCGGCCTCGACAACGTGCTGATGGTGCGCGCTTCGGTCGGTTCGCGCCTCAACGAGCTGGACGTGGTCGACAAGGTCGCCAGCAACCGGCAGCTCAACTACGCGCAGACCAAGTCCGACCTCGTGGACCTCGACTACAACACCGCGATCTCCGAATACAGCCTGCGCAGCGTCGGCCTGCAGGCCGCGCAGAAGGCGTTCGTCTCGATGAAGCAGATGAACCTGTTCGATTTGCTGTAGACGCGATTCGTATCCCTCTCAGGGAGCGGACAAACGTTCCACCATGCGGGTCTGCCAGCCCGGTCCGGTCGCTTTCCAGCGTTCCAGCACCGAGTGCGGCATGCGCAGCGAAATCGCTTCCTTCGGTTCACCCACGACCGGCCGCCCGCGCTTGCATGCGATCAGTTCGCCGATTCTTTGGGCCACGCATGGTATTTCTCCCGCTCCGCCCGTTTCGCTGGTCGAAAGCTCATGATTCGGCAGCGTTCATTCCTGGTGGCGAACGCAGTACGGCAAGTACCTCGAATACATAGGAACGCTTGCAGATGCGCTTTGTCCTTGCGAGGGCTTTCCACGATCAGGACGCATTCGTTTTCCAGCACCAGGTCAGCGTCGGCGAGGTCCCGCCCGTGCTTTTGCACGGTTCGCCGCACGCTCGGCAACGGAGGGCAACGGATTCCGTGCGTGTGCGCCAGTATCACCTCAAATCGGCGCCATCGCCTGGATCATTGCCTGCAGGGTTTGCAGGCCTTGTCCGAACAGCGCGTCGAGGTAGCGGCCGAGGTCGGTCATCAGGACCGCCAGCAACGCGAGGCCCAGCGTCAGCGAAGTCGGAAAGCCCACCGAAAACACCGTCAACTGCGGCGCCGAGCGATTGAGGATGCCGAGGCACAGGTTGACGATCAGCAGCGCCGCGATCAGCGGCAGCGCCAGCGCGAGGCCCGCGGAAAAAATCGTGGCGCCGGAACGCGCCAGCAGGTCGAACGCGCCCATGTTCAATCCGGCCATGCCGACGGGCAGCGCGTGGAAGCTGAAGGCGAGGGTTTCGATCACCATCAGGTGGCCGTTCAAGGCCAGGAACATCAGCAGCGCGATCATGTAGAACAGCCGCGACAGCACCATCGTGTTGGTGCCGGTGTCGGGCGACACGAAGGTCGCAAATGCGAGCCCCATTTGCAGGCCGATGAAATCGCCGGCCGCCATCACCGCGGCGAATGTCACGCGCAATACCAACCCCAGTGCCGCACCGATCAGGATCTGTTCGACGATGATGCCGAGCCCCGCCCACGACCAGATCGGCACGGCCGGGAAGGGCGGCAGGCCGGGCGCGACCACGAAGGTGATCATCGCCGCCAGTCCCAGCTTCACGGTGCGCGGGATGCTGGAGTGCCCGAGCAGTGGCGCGGTCATCATGAACGCGAGCAGCCGAAAGAACGGCCACAGGAACAGCGCCAGCCAGGCGTAAAGCTGTGCGTGGGAGATGGTCAGCACGGCGCGTTTCCCGCGGCGCTCAGTGCACCAGCATCGGCAGGCTTTGCAGCAGCGTGCGGGTGTAGTCGACGATTACCGACACCATCCACGGCCCGCCGATGATCACGACCACGCACACGCCGAGGATCTTCGGAATGAACGACAAGGTCATTTCGTTGATCTGGGTCGCGGCCTGGAACAGGCTCACCAGCAGGCCGACCGCCAGCGCGGTCAGCAGCAGCGGCGCCGACAGCATCAACGCCACCATCATCGCGTGGTGCGACAGGCTCATGACGGTTTCGGGTGACATGCCGGGTCTCCTGGGTCGTACTCACACGGAAAAACTCTGGACCAGCGAACCGATGATCAGATGCCAGCCGTCCACCAGCACGAACAGCATCAGCTTGAACGGCAGGGAGATCGTGGCGGGCGGCACCATCATCATGCCCAGCGCCATCAGCACGCTGGCCACCACAAGGTCGATGATCAGGAACGGAATGAAAATCGTGAAGCCGATCTGGAACGCGGTCTTCAGTTCGCTGGTGACGTAGGCCGGCACCAGCACGCGCATCGGCACGTCTTCCGGGCCCTGCATCGGGCCGGCGTTCGCGAGCCGCGCGAACATCGCGAGATCGGTTTCGCGCGTCTGCGTGATCATGAATTTGTGGAACGGCTTGCTGCCGGCGTCGAGCGCCTGCTGCATGTCGATCACGCCCTTGCTGAGCGGCGCCCACGCGGTGTCGTAGGCCTGGCTGAAGGTAGGCGCCATCACGAAGAACGTGAGGAACAGCGTGAGGCCCAGCAGCACCTGGTTGGGCGGCGCCGAGGACGTGCCCAGCGCCGTGCGCAGCAGGCTCAGCACGATGATGATGCGGGTGAAGCAGGTCATCATCAGCAACGCGGCCGGCAGGAACGCAAGGCTGGTCAGCAGCAGCAGCGTCTGCAACTGGATCGACCATTGCTGGCCGCCATCCGCCGTCGGCTTGCTGGTCAGCGCTGGCAGGCTGGCCTGCGCGTGCGCCAGTTGTGGCAGTGAGGCGATCGCGACCAAGGCCAGCAACAGGCACGCCGGTTTCAGCGCGGGGCGCAGGCACCGCGCAACACGAAGCATGGAAGCGGTCATCGACCGCCCCCGCCGAGGTTCTGCTTCAGCGCGGCGGCAAAACGTTTCGCGAAGGTGTCGCCCACGGGACCGACCGGTCCCGCCGGTGCGGGCGTGCTCTTGTCGGCCGGCAATTCATGCAGTTTGCTGATGCCGCCGGCGGTGACGCCCAGCACCAGCCAGGTGCCTGCCACTTCCACGATCACCACGCGTTCCTTGCTGCCCACCGCTTTCGCGGCGATCAGTTTCACGCGCTGCCCCAGCGTGCCGCCGCCCGGACCCCAGCGGCGGATCAGCCACGCGCACAGGAAGATCACGCCGACGATCACCAGCAGCGCGAACGCTACTTTCCCCATCGCGGCCAGGCCGCCCACGTCCGCGGCGCCCGTCAGCGAAGGAGGCAGGGATGACGAAGGTGCAACGGTGCTCATGGTTCGCTCAGCGGTTCAGCCGCTGCAGCCGCTCCGACGGGGTGACGATTTCGGTGATGCGGATGCCGAACTTGTCTTCCACCACCACCACTTCGCCCTGGGCGATCAGGTAGCCGTTGATCAGGATGTCCATCGGCTCGCCGGGCAGGCCGTCGAGTTCCACCACCGAACCCTGCGCCAGTTCGAGCAGTTGCTTGATGGTGAGGCGGGTGCGGCCGAGCTCCACGCTCAGCTTCACCGGGATGTCCATGATCATTTCCAGGTCGCGCGCGCTGACGCCGCCGGCGTTCGCGCTGAGCGGCTGGAACACGTCGGCACCCGCGTTGCGCGGCACGGCAGGCGGCTTGCCGTCGCCGGATTGCGCGGCCTGTTCAGCCAGCGCCTCGGCCCAGGGGTCAGCTTCGGCCGTTTTCGCGGCCTGCGCGTTCACATCGTCCGCGACTTCGGCCGCGGTGGCGGATTTGGATTTACTCATTGTCGGATTCCTGGGCTGTCGGCAAGGGGCCCTTGATGAAAGCTTCGACGGCGGTGCCGTCCGGGTTGGAATGATTGATGACGCGTTGCACGCGCAGCGCGCGCTGGTTTTTGTGGCTGCCGTATTCGCACTCGAGCACCGGCACGCCATCGACGTGCGCGGTCACGGTTTTCGGCAGTTCGATCGGCAGCACGTCGCCGACCTTCAGCTCGCGCACCTTGCGGATGCGGCTGGGCACGGTGACGAATTCGGCCACCAGGTCCACTTCGGAATCGCGCAGCTTGCCCGCGATGCGCTGCGTCCAGGCCTGGTCGTTGCCTTCCTGCGCGCCGATCGCCGGATTGGCCAGCAGGTCACGCAGCGGTTCGATCATCGAATACGGAATGCAGATCTGGAAGTAGCTGCTCAGGTTGCCCACGTCGATGTGGAACGTGGTGTTGACGATGATCTCGTTGGGCGAGTTGGTGATGCTGGCGAACTTGGCCTGCACTTCCGAACGCAGGTACGCCATCTCCAGCGCGTACACTGTCTGCCAGCATTTCTGGTAGCTGTCGAGCGCGAGGGCCAGCACGCGGCGGATGATGCGCTGCTCGGTATTGGTGAATTCGCGGCCTTCGGATTTGGTGACGAAACGCCCGTCGCCGCCGAACAGGTTGTCCACCACCATATAGATCAGGTTCGGCGGAAACACCACCAGCGCGGTGCCGCGCAGCGGCTTCATGCTGATGAGGTTGAGGTTCGTGGGTACCGGCACGTTGCGCACGAAATCCTTGTAACTCTGGTAGTGCATGCTCTCGACGGTAATGTCGGCGCTGCGGCGGATCAGGTTGAACAGGCCCACCCGGAAGCGGCGCGCGAAGCGCTGGTTGATCAGGTCCAGCCCGTGCAGGCGTTCGCGGATCACCCGATGCTGGGTCGCCGGATCGTAGGCACGGATGCGTGCGCCGGCAGCGGCCGGCTCGACGTCCTTCTTCTCGCCGCCCGGCTCGTTGAGCAGGGCGTCGATTTCTTCCTGGGAGAGCAGTTCGTCTTCGGCCATGGGCGCCCGAGCCTCACTGCACGATGAACTGGGTGAACAGCACCTTGTCCACCAGCAGCGCGGGGCGCGCATCGGCGAACTGCTTCAGCAGCGCCTCGCGGATGGACTCGGCCAGCTTCTGCTTGCCTTCGCTGGTGATCAGCGCGCTGGCATCCTGGCCCGACAGCACCATCAACATGCGGTTGCGGACCTGCGGCAGGTGCGACCGCATGAATTCCTTGCTGGACTCGTTGCCCAACTGCAGCGTCATGCCGATGTACAGCAGGCGGTCGCCGCCTTCCAGGTTCACGGTGAAGGCTTCGAGGTCGTAGAACACGGGCTTGGCATCGCGCTGCGGCGCGGGCTCCGCGGCGGCGGTCTTGTCGCCGCCCACCTTCGGGTGTTTCCCGAGCAGCATCCAGCCGGCCGCGCCGCCCGCACCGAGCAGCACCACCAGCACGATGATCAGGACCAACCAGAGTTTGGCGATGCCTTGTTGCGAAGATTTCATGGGTCGCCTTCTCTGAAGCGGGTTCCGATGGATGGATGCAGTATGCCGAGCCGCGCCTCGCCACCATTGCGGGAAAAGCCCACCGTAATGGGCCCTTATCCGGGGTTTTGAACGGGTGCGGTGTCGTCCCGGCGGGACGGTGGCGCGGGTCGAACTGCGCCGGCGGCGTCAGGCGTACAGGTCGACGCCGCCCGCGCCCATCCGCGGCAGGATGCTCGGCACCGGGTGTGCCGACGCGGGACTTTCGACTTCCGTCACGCCGCCGACCGACGGCGAGGACGACGAACCGCCGAAGCGGCCCGGATCCTGCTGCTGTTGCTGGCCCACCATCGCTTCGCCCAGCGCAATGCCTTGCCCGGCCAGCGCTTCGCGGAGCTGCGGAATCGCCTGCTGCACCGCGTCGCGAACCTGCGCGTGCGCGGCGAAGAAATGCGCCTGCGCGACCTGGTCATTGATGTGCAGGCTGATCTGCAGCGGTCCGAGTTCCTTCGGATGCAGGTGCAGTTCGATCTGGTGCTCGCCGCGCTGGCTGAAGCGGATCAACTGTTGGCCGAGTTCGTTCTGCCAGGGCGTGGAACCGACCGGCGCCTGCAGTGTGGCGGTCGAAACTGCCGCCGCCGGCGCTGCGATATGTGCCGCCGCTTGAGGTGCGGCCTGCGTGCCGAACAACGCGTTGGCCGCGGACGAGGCGGCGGCATTGTCGGCGTGCGCGGGGGCAGCCGCATGCGGGGTCGTATCGGCGGTCGCGAGCAGTTGCGACGCGAAGCCGTGGCCGTTGCCGGGGGTGCCGGCATCCGCGCCGGCGTGGCTGGACGTCGCGGCCGACGTCACCGCCTGGGTGGTCTGTTGCAACTGCTGGAGCTGGTGGCGGCTGCCGGTGCTGCGGGCGTCGATATCCGCGGCCTTGCCGGATGCGGCATTGCCCGCCCGTTGGACGGAAGCGGTGGCGTTGCCGGCTTCACCCGCGACGTCTTGGCCGCTCCGGGCAGCAACGGCCGCCAGCGCGACATGGATCGCGGCCGCGATCGGTGTGTTCGGAGGATTCGCGGCATCCGCAGCGTCGGCATGCTTGCCCTTGTCGTCGGCGCCCGTTTGCTTGCCGGTCTTCAACGCATCCTTGTCGTTGGATTTCGGCGCGTCGTTCGGCACGGCTTGCGGCGTGTCCCTGGCTTCGGCCTTGCTGTCTTTCGATGCGAGCAAATCGGCGGGGCCGGACTTTGCGCGCAACGCTCGACCGGGGTCGTCTTTCGCCGTCGCTGACGTGGTTGCGGCAGCGCGCGGCGCCGAGGCCGCAAGCAGCGTCAACCCCTGGGGCGCGCCATGCGCCGTCGTGGCGTTTTCGAGGATCGACGTGAACGGCGCGTCGGAGCCGGCATTGCCGCCGGCCGGTTTGGCGGTGAGCGGCGCCTTGGTACCGGTGCCGGCGAGCAGGTTGACGATGTCCATGATGAACCCCGATTTCAGCGGCCGCCGGAACGCTGGCGCGCCTGTGCGTTGTGGGTGGCCTCGTCGCAGCGGCGCTGTTCCTGGCGCACTTGCTTCAACTGCTCGCGCGCATTGCGGCGGCTGGCCAGCGTGTCGAAGGAAGAAAGCTGCTTTTGCCGCTGTCGCCACTGCTGCTGGCTGGTGTTGACCTTGTTGCCGTGCTGCTGCAGCCGCACGCCCGCGGTCCCGATCGCGTCGTCCAGCGAATGGATGAAGCTTTGGTAATTGTTCAACAGGCCCACGTCCAGGCCTTCCATCAGCGCGTCGTGCAAACGGCGGCGGTATTCCTGCTTGTAATGCGTCAGGGTGTCGAGCTGTCTTGCGGTCTGCTGCTGGGTGCGGCGATCCTCGGCCAGCGTGCGGCCGGCCTTGTCGCGCGCCTTGCGGCTTTCCTCGATCAGGGTGTCCAGCGGGTTGGACTTCATTGACTGCTTTCCGGAAAACGCCGCCGCGCGGTGCGGCGGTCAGTGAATGCTTGCGGCCGTGTCGCGGCGGGCCGCGGACGTGAGTCCTGATGCACGAACCGTGCAAGGGCGGACCAGACGACCTCGGCCGGGCGCAGGAATGTGAACCCGGTCCGGTCGAAAGGTCGCGTGCGACAAATGTTTGCGTGTGCGCGGCGCGCCGCGCGCCTTGCGCGCGTGCTCTTCGTGGCGCTCATGGTTCGTCCCCGATCAGGTCCGCCAGCGCGGCGCGCGACCGGTGGATGTCGGCGCGCTCGTTGATGGCCTGCTGCAGGAAGTGCT
The DNA here is from genome assembly GCA_051962095.1 of Rhodanobacteraceae bacterium. Lineage (GTDB taxonomy): Bacteria > Pseudomonadota > Gammaproteobacteria > Xanthomonadales > Rhodanobacteraceae > 66-474. Next base: position 6,144 of record JBQCCP010000036.1, on the reverse strand, counting down.
CGATGTCGGGATAGCGCGACACCGCTTCGTCCAGTTGCGGATCGTGGCCGCGGCTGTAGGCGCCCACGCCGATCAGGTCGCGGTTGCGCTGGTACAGCGAGAACAGTTGCTTCAACCGCTGCGCCTGGCGCAATTCGGTTTCATCGACCAGCGCGGTCATCGCGCGGCTGATCGAGGCTTCGATGTCGATCGCGGGATAGTGGCCTGCTTCGGCGAGCTGGCGCGACAGCACGATGTGGCCGTCCAGTATCGCGCGCGCCGCGTCGGCGATCGGGTCCTGCTGGTCGTCGCCTTCGGTCAGCACGGTGTAGAACGCGGTAATCGAACCGCCGCCGTGTTCGGCGTTGCCCGCGCGTTCGACCAGCGCGGGCAACTTGGCGAACACCGACGGCGGATAACCTTTGGTCGCGGGCGGTTCGCCGATCGCGAGCGCGATTTCGCGCTGCGCCATCGCGTAGCGCGTCAGCGAATCCATGATCAGCAGCACGCTGTGGCCGGCGTCCCGGAAACCTTCGGCGAGGCGCGTCGCGTAAGCGGCACCTTGGAGGCGCTGCAGCGGCGAAGTATCCGCGGGCGCCGCGACCACCACCGAGCGGCGCAAGCCTTCCGCGCCCAGGATGTTGTCGATGAAATCCTTGACCTCGCGGCCGCGCTCGCCGATCAACCCGACCACGATGCGGTCGGCGCTGGTGTAGCGCGCCATCATGCCCAGCAGCACCGACTTGCCGACGCCCGAACCCGCGAACAGGCCCATGCGCTGGCCGCGGCCGATGCACAGCAGCGTGTTGATCGCGCGGATGCCGACGTCGATCTGGGTGTCGATGGGCGCGCGCCGCAACGGATTGATCGCGGGCGCGTCGAGCGTGCGATACGGCAGATCGTCGAGCGGATCGAGGTCGTCCAGCGGATAACCGTTGCCATCCACCACGCGTCCGAGCAGGCCTTCGCCCAACGGGTAGCGACGCGCGCCGCTGCTGCCGTCGTCGCCCAGCGGGAACACGCGCGCGCCGGGCGTCAGGCCCACGGTTTCCGCGAGCGGCATCAGGAACACGCGCTCGCCGGAGAATCCCACCACTTCCGCTTCGGCGAAGCGGCTTTCGCCCGCTTCCAGTTGCGACAGCTCGATGCGGCAACCACTGCCCAGCGGCGCGAGCAGGCCCACCGCTTCCAGCACCAGCCCGGTGGCGCGCACGATGCGTCCGCTGCTCTGCCAATTGGGTACGCTGCCGACGCGTTCGCGCACCTTGTCCAGCACCGCTTGCCAGTGTTCACTGTGGCGGCGCGCTGCGACGACATTCATGACGCGCGCTTCCGCGTGCGGCGCGGTTTGGCGTCGCGGATCGGCGCACTGCCGTGGCGGCGTGCACGCGCCAGCAACGCCTGCCAGCGCACTTCGCGCGTGGCGTTGAGTTCGCCTTCGGGCCCGGTGACGCGGCAGCCGCCGCGTTCCAGCGCGGCATCGGCCTGCGTCTTCCAGCCGGCCGCGCCGAGTTCATCGGCGAGTTGCGCATCGACCAGCGCGAGATCGTCCGGATGCAGGCGCAGGCACGGCTGGCCGCTGAACAGCGGCTCCTCGCGCAGCAGTTCGCGGATCAAGGTCTTGATCTGTTCGGGCTTGGCCTGCAGCGCCTCGCCCGCGAGTTGCCGGCCGGCAGCCAGCGCGACGTCGGCGAGGCTGTCGCCGATCTCGGTGTCGAGCTGGTCCAGCGCTTCGCGCAAACCCTCGATCAGCGCGGCCAGCGGTTCGACCAGTTCACGGCGGCGTTCGGCGAGTTCGCGTTCGCCCGTCTCGCGGCCCGCCTGCAGCCCCTCGGCGTAACCTTGTTCGCGGCCTTCGGCGAAGCCGGCCGTGTAGCCTTCCTGATGCGCAGCGGCGCGGGTGGTCTCGCGCAGTGCGCGCAATTCCGATTGCTGCTGGAAGGCGTGTTCGTCGCCCGCGCGCGGGCCATGCGGATGGCCGGTCGTGGCGACTTCCGCCAGTTCTTCCATCCGCCAAGGGCGCCAGGGCGGCGCGTTGTCGGAAGCGCCGTCAGACATACGCGTCGTCCCCGCCGCCCAGCATGATCTCGCCGTCGTTGGCGAGCTTGCGCACCACCAGCAGGATCGCCTTCTGTTCCTTTTCGACCTGCGACATGCGCACGGGGCCGCTGCCTTCCATGTCCTCGCGCAGCAGGTCCGCCGCGCGCGCGGACATGTTCTTGAGGAACTTGTCGCGCAAGGCCTCCGGCGCGCCCTTCAGGGCGAACTTCAGCGAGTTGGTATCGATTTCCTTCAGCAGGCGCTGGATGCCGAGGTCGTCCATCTCGACCAGGTTGTCGAACAGGAACATCTCGTCGATGATGCTTTGCGCGAGGTCCTTGTTGTGTGCGCGAACGCTTTCGATCGCGGCTTCTTCCAGCGCGGAATTCATCAGGTTCAGGATCTCGGCCGCGGTGTGCACGCCGCCCATCTTGCTGCGGCGCAGGTTCTGGCCGTCCAGCATGTTGCCGAGCACCTCGGTGAGTTCCTGCAGGGCCGCCGGCTGCACGCCGCTGAAGGTCGCGATGCGCAGCACCACGTCGTTGCGCAGTTTTTCCTCGAAGGTGGCCAGCACGTCCGCGGCCTGGCGGCGCTCCAGGTGCACCAGGATCGTCGCGATGATCTGCGGGTGTTCCTCGCGGATCATTTCCGATACGGTTGCGGCTTCCATCAGGTTCAGCGCGTCGATGCCGGTGCTGGCGCCATGGCTTTCCATGATGTCGACCAGCAGGCTGGCCGCGCGTTCGGTACCCAGCGCCTTTTCCAGCACCGCGCGGATGTGTTCGGTGGAATTGAGGTTCAGCGCGGCGTATTGCTCGGCCTCGTCCTGGAAGTCGCTCAGCACCTGCCGCATGTCCTCGTGCGAGACGTTGTCCAGGCGCGCCATTTCCTGGCTCACGTCCTGGACTTCGCGCGCGGGCAGGTGGCGCAGCACCATTGCGGCGCTTTCGTCGTCGAGCGCCAGCAGCAGGATCGCGCTGCGGCGCAGGTGGGTCATGGTTGCGTTACTGGCCATCGCGCTTCACCCAGTTGCGGACGATGGTCGCCACCATGGCCGGGTCGGTCTTGGCCACGTCCTTCAGGTCCTGCAAGCTGTGTTCGTAGGTGGAGGCCTTGCGCGGCGGCCTCGGCGTGGCCGCGGCTTCGGCCTCCGCGCTGGCCTTGCCCGCGAACTTGCCGGCAGGCGCCACCGGCGCAATGGCGAGGTAGCGCTGCCGCAGCGGCTTCAGCACCATCCGGTACAGCACGATCGCGGCGATCAGCACCAGCAGGTACCGGCCGAGCGTGCCCAGCACGCTGAACCAGTCGAACTGCTTCCACCAGGGTTCCTGGTCGGAGGCGTTGGCCGAGGCGCTGAATTCGCTGTTGACCACCGCCAGCGTGTCACCGCGCTGCTGCGAGAAACCCATCGCTTCGCGGGTCAGGTCCTGGATCTGCTTCATCATGTTGGGGTCCAGCGCGACGGCTTTCATGCTGCCGTCCTTCTGTTTCTCGTCGCGGTAGTTCACCACCACCGCGACAGACAGCCGCTGCACCGCGCCGAGGCTCCGCTGGGTGTGGGTGATGTTGCGGTCCACTTCGTAGTTGGTGGTGCTTTCGCGATGCAGGTCGCCGCGCTGCGGATCGGCATCGCTGCTGGCGGTCGTTCCGGGCTTGCCGTTGCCGGAGGTCGCGGCGCTGCTGGGCGGATTGTTGATCGGCGATGCGGCCGAACCCGGCGGGGTGTTGGTCAGCGCGCCGGGAATGCCGCCGGCGCTGCTGCCATCGTCCGCGCGGGTGAAATTCACCTGATGGCTGCGCACCGCGGCGGGGCTGTTGCCCTGGTTGGGACCGTAGTGTTCGCTGGTTTCCTCGCTGCGGTTGAAGTCGACCTGCGCGGTGACCTGCGCGTGCACGTTGCCACTGCCGAGGATCGGGGTCAGGATGCTTTCGATGCGCTGCTGGTAACGGCGTTCCACTTCGCGCACGTAATCGAGCTGGGTGCCGTCGAGGTCCGCGTCGGCGCCGTTGCGCGTCAGCAGATGGCCGTTCTGGTCGACCACGGTGACGTTGTCGGCGGCGAGGTCGCGCACGCTGGAGGACACCATGTGCACGATCGCGTTGACCTGGCCTTCGCCCAGCGCGCGGCCGGGGCGCAGCGTCAGCACAACCGTGGCCTTGGCGGGCTGGCGCTCGCGCACGAACAGCGAATCCTTGGGCAGCGCCAGGTGCACGCGCGCGCTCTGCACCGGGTCGAGCGCTTCGATCGAATTGGCCAATTCGCCCTGCAGGCCGCGCTGGTAGTTGACCTGTTCGGCGAACTGGCTGATGCCGAACGGTTGCTTGTCCATGATCTCGAAGCCGACGTTGCCCGCTTGCGGCAGGCCCTGTTCGGCGAGTTTCAGGCGCAGGTTGTAGACCTTGTCGGAGGGCACCATCAGCGCGTGGCCGCCCTGCGCGAACTTGTACGGGATGCCTTGTTGCTCCAGCGCGCTGATGATCTTGCCGCCGTCGCTGTCGCTCAGGTTGCTGTACAGCACGCGGTAATCCGGGCCGCCGGCCCACAGCATCAACGCGGCGAGGATCGCCACCACCAGCGCGCCGCCGACCAGCAGCGGGACCAGCGGCTTGCGCTTGGCCCATGCCAAACCGCGATCCACCACGGCGCGTCCGCCCTGGCCCAGGCTCTTCATGCCGCCGACGGCGACGCTGGCGTCACTTCCGCTCACTGGCGGCTTCCCGGCCTGCGGTGCGAGCGTTGGAGCGAGGCGGGGTGTTGCGGTTGGAAGGGCATGGCAACGTGTCTCGGGCCTGCGGTTCCGTTCCTGCGCGTGCGGAACGGGCTTTGACAGCGGCTGCCATTATGGGCAATGGCATTTCCGGCCAAACGGAAGAAAAGCCCACCGTTTTGGCGTCATTTGCGGCCATGGAGGCGCGCGGCCGGCTGTTAGCCTTTGCCCGCATCAGTGAGGAGAGGTCCATGAATACTGTTGGCATGCAGGGCGTGATCCAGCAGATGAAGGTGCTGGCGACACAGGCTGGCGGCACGCCCGCGAAAGCGGCGACGGCCACCGGCACCGAAGGCTTCGGCCAGGCCATGCGCGCGTCACTGGACCGCATCAACGACATGCAGCAGTCGGCCACCAGCGAGGCCCAGGCGTTTCAGGCCGGCAAGCCGGGCGTGGCGCTGTACGACGTGATGATCGACACGCAGGAAGCGAGCCTCGCGTTCCAGATAGGCGTGCAGGTGCGCAACCGTCTGGTGAACGCGTACAAGGAAGTAATGAACATGCAGGTGTGAGGTGCGACGGCGGGTCAAGGCCCCGCCCTACGCGCACCAATCCACGCAGGCAAATCGCGGATCAGTCCAGCAACGACAGCACGCTTTGCGGCGACAGGTTGGCTTGTGAATCCACCGCCGCGCCGGGTTTCTGCACGATCAGCGCGCGCGTTTCGCGGGAACTCGCGACGGCGTGTCCGGCATCGTGCAACACCGGCCCTGTCGCGGGCGGGGCATCGCGCGGAGCGTTTCCCGACAACCGCACCTCGATGCCGTCGTCCGGGTGCCGTGCGATATTCGCGACGCGCGTGTCTTGGTCGGGACCGGCCTCGATGGTTTTCACCGGGCCGTGCGCGACGTCCACCATCGAGACGTCCACGAATCCGCCACTGCGCGGGAAGATGAGTCCATGGCCGCTGCCGACATCCACGCGGTAATAGCTGCCGTCGCTGGCCAGCGCGGCATAACCCGAACCATCCTTCAGCGCGAACACCTTGCCGGTGATCGGCGCGACAGCGGGGGCCTGCGGTTTGGTTCCGTCGGGAAAAACGCCGAGCGGGGTGATGTTGATCGGTGGCATGGTTCGGGTCCTCGTCTGCTGGTACGAACAGTCCTGCCGCAACGCCCCACACCGTTGATCCCCGTCTCCCCCAAAACGCCGGCACCTCGAAAAACAATTCGTCACGACATCCATCGGCCGCGCGCCGGATTTCTTTAGGGCGCGCGCAAAAAAAGGCCCCGCGGTAGCGGGGCCTTGAGGACGCCCGGATGGGCGTGTGGGAGGGGGAGGACCCACCCGGGACGTTTTTTAGCCGAGCAGCTTGAGGACGGTCTGCGGGACCTGGTTGGCTTGGGCGAGCACCGAA
>JBQCCP010000035.1:0-3481 GCA_051962095.1 Rhodanobacteraceae bacterium | reverse complement strand
CGGTCCGCCATGCTCCAGCCGCGCCAGCTTGGCGCGCGAGTTGCCGAGATCCAGCAACCATGTTTCCCCGGCTCGCGCGTTCACTCCGGCCGCACCGAAACTTCGGCGCTGTCGATCACGCGCAGGCCGTCGGCCACGCGCACCAGCAATGCGCCGCGCGCATCCACGCCCGCCGCCGTGCCGTCGAACGCTGCGTGCGCACCTTCAACGCGAACCCTGCGGCCCGCCAGTGCATCATAGCCCCGCCATGCCCGCGCGAAGGCCGCGAAACCCGAGGCATCGAATGCATCGAGCGACGCGACCAGCCGCGCGATCAACGCCGCCGCCAAGGCATTGCGGGACGGTGCGTTGCCGCGCAGGCTCGCGAGGTCCGTGCACGGCCGATCCAGCGCGTCGCGTATCGCGCCGGAAAGATGCACGTTGATCCCGATGCCGATGATTGCGTGGCACGGTCCCATGAATTCGCCACCCAATTCGACCAGAATGCCGCCCAGTTTCGCGTCGTCGTGCACCAGGTCGTTGGGCCACTTCAGCGCCACGCCGCGTGCGCCGCAATCCTCCAGCGCCTGCGCCGCGGCGAGGCCCGCCGCGAGCGACAACCCCGAGAGCGCGGCATAGCCGCCCGCAAAGCGTTTCAGGCAGGAAAACTGCAGATTCACGGCGGGCGGCGACAACCATTCCCGTCCACGGCGACCGCGTCCCGCCTGCTGCCAGTCGGCGAACACGAAAGAAAGATCGGGCAAAGCCGTCGCGCGTCGAGCGAGTTCGCTGGAGGTGGAATCGAGTCGCCAATGGTTCTCGAGAACGCCGACGCGATCGCGCACAAGGTTCGGCAGGCTGGCCCGGATGCGCCGGGTGTCGAGCGGCTCCAGCGGGCGCGCGAGCTTGTAGCCTCGCGGGCTGGATTCGATTTCCAGGCCGGCCCTGCGCCAGGTTTCGACCTGCTTCCACACCGCCGCGCGCGAAATCCCCAGCATTGACGCCAGTTCCGGCCCGGTCACGGCCTCGCCGGCGGCGAGCAACCGAAGCATGCGCGGCATGCCGGCATCCGCCGGCCGGACCTGCTTGCCGCGCGCTGGCGGGCGGGGGGCGGATATGTCAAGATGGGCGTTCGACATGCGCTGCTTCCGGGGGCTGTCATGAAACACGCGTCGCTATGGCTGACCGTGCTGTTGCTGGGTGGGGCGCCACTCACCGCGGCAGCGTTCGATTATGGCCCGAATCATCCCTTGCTGGCTGCCGAAAACGGCGCGCCGCAGTTGCCCGTGCTGCAGCAGCGTGACACGCCAGCCGGCGCCATGTCCAAGCCCGACGTAATGCCGGCCACCGGAGCCGAGAGCCCGGATCCCTCGCCCGCCGAACCGCGGATGACGCCATCTTCTTCGTCGGCCCAGGCCGGCACGCCGCACCCGCGCAGCCCGACCGCGAGCAAGTCGCGCAGCACCAATCCGGAGCAGCCTGTGCCCGGCCCCGCGACGTGGCAATCGTTGCTGCCGGGGTCGATCCAGTAGTTTTTGCAATCGCCCAGGATCGCCGCACATCCGGATGTCTTCGGCCAGCGAATCGCTGGCAGTGAATCGCGATTTCTCCGAGCGACCGCCTTTAGCCTGACTTTCCACGACAGCGATTTCGGCGGCGTTCGCCTTCGGCTTCACATCTCCGCAAAGCTGACGTGGAAACACGCCCCGCCCAGTTCGGCGGAGCGATCCACTTCCAGCGTGCCGCGGTACGCGCGCACGATGTCCTCGACGATCGCGAGTCCGATGCCGTGTCCCTGCACGCGCTCGTCGCCGCGCACTCCGCGCTGCAGAACGCGTTCGAGTTGCTCGGGCGGAATGCCCGGGCCGTCGTCTTCCACGCGGACATCCAGCCCCGTGCGCCAGGCCTTCGGGTTGGCGGGCGCGATGCTCTTCACGCTCAGCAGCACCCGATGGTTCGCCCACTTGAAGGCGTTCTCGAGCAGGTTGCCGAGCAGTTCCAACAGGTCGCCTTCCTCGCCGTAGAAGCGCGCGTTTTCATCGAGGTCGAATTCGCACAGGATGTTCTTGCGCGCATAGACGCGCTCGAGGCTGCGCACCACCGCCTCGGCATGGTTCTGCACGGTGATGGGCGCCGCGAAAGTGGAGTGCCCCGATGTCTTGGCGCGGGCCAACTGGTAGGCGACGATCTGGTCCATGTGCTGCACCTGCGCCAGCAGTTCGGTCCGCAGGTTCACTTCCGAATCGTCGGATTCCAGCCGCGAGCGCGCAACCGCCAACGGCGTCTTGAGACTGTGCGCCAAATCGTCCAGGGTGTTGCGGTAGCGCGTCAGGTGCTCACGCTCGCTTTCGATGAAACGATTCAAGCCGCGCGTCAGCACCGAGACTTCGCGTGGATACGGGCCGGTCAGGCGTTCGGCGCCGCCGCGCTCGATGCGCGCGATGTCGCGCGCCACGCGGCGCAGCGGCGAGAAGCTCCAGCGCAACAGGATCTGCTGCAGCACCAGCAGCGCCAGGCCCAACGCAGCCAGCCAGCCGAACAGGGTGCGGCGGTAGGCCGCGAGGCCGGTCTGGTAGAGGGCCTCGTTTTCCGCGATGTAGATGGACAGCCGATAGCCCTTGCCATTCAGCGGAATCCATTCCACGCCCTGGCTCAGCACGTACAACTGGCCGGCCGACGTTGCGACCGGCCCTTCGAAGCGGGTCGCGCCGGTCGGCAGCAGGTTGCGGAACGGTAGGTCGCGCCCCAGCGCCGAGGGCGCCTCCCAGCGGAAACCGTTTTCGCCCACGATCACCGCGTACAGGCCGGAACCGGGGCGCAGGAAATCCGGGTTCGGCGGCGGCATGTCCGGCGGATACGCGCGGTCGGAACGGCTGCTGACATCGACGCCGGCGAGGTAGGCGTAGGCGTAGCTTTGCAGGCGCCCGCGCAATCCCGCGAGGGCGGCGTGCGCATAGGCACGGTCCAGCGCGAACCCGGTGATGCCGAGGAAGCCGATCAGCACCAGCAGGGTGGCGATGGTCGAGCGCGAAACCAGCGACAGCGGCCGGCGCGACGCCATGGCCTCGGAAACCATCGTGCCCGGATCCTTGCGCGGTCCCTCCGGACCGCGATTGCCTGCATCATCGCCCCGGACAGCTTGGGCGTGCAACTGCAATCGGGCGGCTATTGCTCGGTCACCGTCTCATCGCGGGGTATCGCGAAACGATAGCCGCGACCACGCACGGTTTCGATCGGCTTCATGCTGCTTTCGGGATCGAGCTTGCGGCGCAGGCGACCGATGAACACTTCCAGCACGTTCGAATCGCGATCGAAATCCTGCTGGTAGATGTGCTCGGTCAGGTCGGCCTTGGACACCAGTTCGCCCGCATGCAGCATCAGGTATTCCAGCACCTTGTATTCGTAGCTGGTGAGGTCGGTGGGCCGGCCGTCGACCGTCACCGTCTGCGCGGTGGTGTCGAGGCGGATCGGTCCGCACGACAGCACCGGCTTGGCCCAGCCG
>JBQCCP010000034.1:0-21401 GCA_051962095.1 Rhodanobacteraceae bacterium | reverse complement strand
CCGGATTTCGCCTCGGTCGATTGCTCGCGGGTGAAGTTCGCGCTGGCCGGCGGCATGGCGGTGCAGCGCGCGGTGGCCGAGCGCTGGAAGAAGGCCACCGGCATTCCGCTGATCGAAGGCTACGGACTCACCGAAACGTCGCCCGTGGTCACTGCCAACCCGCTCGACATCAAGGATTACACCGGTTCGATCGGCATGCCGCTGCCCTCCACGGACGTCGCCCTGCACGACGAGAACGATCGCGCCGTTCCCTCCGGCGAGCCGGGCGAGCTTTGCGTGCGCGGTCCGCAGGTAATGAAGGGTTACTGGAACCGGCCGGAGGAAACGGCCAAGGTGATGGACGCCGACGGCTGGTTGCGCACCGGCGACATCGCGCGCATGGACGAGAAGGGTTTCCTGTACATCGTCGACCGCAAGAAGGACATGATCCTGGTTTCGGGCTTCAACGTGTACCCCAACGAGATCGAGGACGTGGTCGCGCGCCACCCGGGCGTACTGGAAGTCGCCGCGATCGGCGTGCCCGACGAGCACTCCGGGGAAGTGGTGAAACTGTTCGTGGTGAAGAAGGATCCCGCGCTCACCGAGGCTGCGCTGAAGCAGTATTGCCACGACGAACTGACCGGGTACAAGCGGCCGAAGTACATCGAGTTCCGCAAGGATTTGCCCAAGAGCAACGTCGGCAAGATCCTGCGACGCGAATTGCGCGACGAGGAAAAGAAGCGGCAGCCGCTGACCGCCTGACCATTGCGCTTCATATCGGGCAGCCGCTTCGACCTGCCGATCGCGCAGGCCGCGGCGGCTTGGGCCTGGCTGAATCGCTGCCCAATTCTGGATGAACGGCGCGCGACCGCCGAAACGGTGATCGTCAACAACGCCCATCACGTCGCGTTCTAATGGTTGGGCCGATCCGGCCCACCAGGAGAACTCACCGTGAAACATCTCGCGACAACGTTGCTCGTTGCAGGCCTGATGGCCACGCCGATGCTGGCGTTGCCCCCTCGTGCGCAGGCTGCCGTCAATATCGACATCGGCATTTCCGTCGGTGTCCCGCCGCCGGTGCTGCCCGTCTATGCCCAACCCATTGCCCCGGGCCCGGGCTACATCTGGACGCCGGGTTACTGGGCCTGGGATCCGAACTTCAACGATTACTACTGGGTGCCGGGTACCTGGGTGATGCCGCCCCAAATCGGTTTGCTGTGGACGCCCGGCTGGTGGGGCTGGTCCGACGGCTACTACCGCTGGCATGCCGGCTACTGGGGCCCGCGCGTCGGCTTCTACGGCGGCGTCAATTACGGATACGGCTATTTCGGCAACGGCTACGTCGGCGGAGAGTGGCGCGGCAACCAGTTCTACTACAACCGCGCTGTCAGCAACATCAACGTCACCAACATCCGGAACGTGTACGTCAACAAGACGGTCATCAACAACGTCACGGTGAACCGGGTCAGCTACAACGGCGGACGCGGCGGTCTGACCGCGCAGCCGACCGCCGCGCAGCGCTCGTATGCGAGCCAGCGGCGATTCCAGCCGACGGCCGTGCAGACACAGCAGCGCGAGCAGGCGATGCGTGATCCGGCGCAGCGCTTCAAGTCCAACAAAGGCCACCCCGCGGTCTTCGCCACCCAGCATGCGGGCCGGTTCCAGGGGCCGCACGCCGTCACCAAGCCGGAAGCGGCCCACGCCCGCATGGTCGCCGCCCCGCAGCGGGCGCAAAACGCGGCCGCGGCCAACCGCAACAACCACGGTGTCGTCGAAGCACCGCGGAACCGCGAGGCCCCGAACCGCGGCCGCCCAACCGTGCAGGCACCGAGTCGGGAGCATGGTGCCGTCGAGGCGCCGACTCACAATCGTGGCATGGTGCAGGCGCCGCATGAGCGCGCGCAACCGGCGGCACCGCGCGAACAGCCGCGCCCGCAACCGTTCCGCAACGAGCGCGCCCAACCCGAGCGCGCGCAACCGATGCCACCCCGCGAACAGCCGCGGCCTCAGCAGGCGCCCCGCAACGAGCGCACCGCCGCGCCGCGCGAGCGTGGCCATGCGCCGGCGCACCGTCCGCCGCCGCCTTCCTCGTCGCATGATGGACACCGTTGACACGGCGGCCGGCATCGCTGACCGGCAGTGGCAAAAAAGAGGCGGCCTTCGGGCCGCCTCTTTCATGATGGGTCGCGAAAGTTACTCGGGATCGATGTCCTCGCCCCAAGGTTCCAGCGTGTCGGCATAGCCGCCCAGCAAGGTCCACAACGCCGGCTGGGCTTCCTCGGAGATGCGTGCGAAGGCCAGCGCGATGTGCCGGGCGGTGACGCGCACCACTTCGGCCATCAGGTGGACATTGATGTCGTCGCCGAACAGCATGTCCAGCACCCACACCTCGCCCGCCTCGCCGTGCCATTCGGTGGGGCGCGACAACCTGACGCCGGTCGCCGAGATGTCGGCGAGATCGGTCTGCCAAACGTCGCCGCGGCGGCTCATCAGCACCGCGGTCTGGCGCACCATCCGCGCGTGCCGAACGTGGCCGTCCGCGGCCTGCTCCTGTTTGTGGTCATTCACCACGTCGAACATTCCCCTGTCACCTCGCGCCTTGCTGCCACCGCCGAACCTGCCCACCCTACACTCCCCATCAGTGAAAGCAAGTAACGGGCCAACCTTCCGGCGCCGCCCTCTGGACTTGGCGGACATTCGGCCTTACTCTAGATGGCATACGGTCGGTGCGGGATTCGCCGCCATTCGCGGCGCCGGCCGCTGCCGCGGTTGGTTCGTCCAGCCGCAGTTCCTCGTTCGCGGACACGGGATTTCGGGGATCTCCGATTCGTGGCGCGCGAGATGCGGATAGCACCGACGGAATCAATGATGCGCGGACCGACGCGAAGTTGCGTCGGGCCGGTTGTAATCCCGATTCATGCGCAAACCGGATCCATCGGCCTTAGCATGGGCGCTTCCGGTGAAGCCACACCTCGACCCGTCGCCTGCGACGGGTGAACGTCGCAGTTCCATGGGCCGCCGCAACAGTCACGGCGATCCATTTCAGACAAGTGCCGAATGAGCACCGAACCACTCCCAACCGAAACCGCATCGAGCACGCAAGCCCCGCCTTCCGGCGCGGAGAATCCGCGGCAACAGGAAATGCCATTGGCGGTGGTGCACGGGCAACCCGTGTTGCAGATTCCTCAGGATCTCTACATTCCGCCGGATGCGCTGGAAGTGATCCTCGAAGCGTTCGAAGGGCCGCTCGACCTTTTGCTGTACCTGATCCGGCGGCAGAATCTCGACATCCTCGACATCCCGGTCGCCGAAATCACCCGGCAGTACATGGACTACATCGATGTGATGCAGGAGATGCGGCTGGAACTCGCCGCCGAATACCTGGTGATGGCCGCAATCCTGGCCGAGATCAAGTCCCGCCTGCTGTTGCCTCGCCCGCCGCAGGAAGAAGGCCTGGAGGAGGATCCGCGCGCCGAGCTGGTGCGCCGCCTGCAAGAGTACGAGCGCTTCAAGAAGGCGGCCGAAGACATCGACACGCTGACACGCATGGAACGCGACCTCGACAACGCGCAGGCCTTCGTGCCCGATCGTGCGGTGGTGAAGCCGCCGCCGCCGGTGGACCTTCGCGAAATGCTGCTGGCGTTGCGCGACGTGCTGCACCGCGCCGAGTTGTACGGTCATCACGAAGTCGAACGCGAACCGCTGTCGGTGCGCCAGCGCATGGGCGATGTCCTGCGCAGCTTGAGCGATGGCGCATTCCATCGTTTCGAGACGTTGTTCGAGGCGTCGGAGGGCAAGCTTGGGGTGGTGGTGACCTTCCTGTCGCTGCTCGAACTGGCCAAGGATCGCCTGATCGAAATCATGCAGGAAGCACCGCTGTCGCCGATCTACCTGAAGGCGCTGGCCACCGCCGACACGGCGGACTAGAACCAAAGTCGGTCCGCGATTGAACGCGATACAAGTGGAAAGCGGGCTGACTGATTTGCACTGGACATTCGCGTTCATTTGCGGACCCATATTTTTCGATGCGCTCAGTGAGGCGTAAGTGGAACAGGAAAAATTGAACAACGTCGTTGAAGCCGCCCTGCTCGCCGCGCAGCAGCCGCTGACGCTGCCGATGCTGGCGGCGTTGTTCCACGAGGAAGACGGCGTCACGCACGAAGAGCTGGCGCGCGCCGTGGAGGCGCTGACGCAGGCCTGCGAGGGCCGCGGCATCGAACTGGTGGAAGTCGCCTCCGGCTTCCGCTACCAGGTACGCGAGCAAGTGCATCCCTGGGTCGCGCGGCTGTGGGCCGAACGCCAGACCAAATATTCGCGAGCGCTGCTGGAAACCCTCGCGTTGATTGCCTACCGCCAGCCGATCACCCGCGGTGAAATCGAGCAGGTGCGCGGCGTCACCGTCGCCACCAGCATCATCCGCACGCTCGAAGAACGCGAATGGATCCGCGTGGTGGGTTATCGCGACGTGCCCGGCAAGCCGGCGCTGTTCGGCACCACCCGCCAGTTCCTCGATTACTTCAATCTGAAATCGCTGGATCAACTCCCGACCCTGGCGGAAATCCGCGAAATCGCCGATCCCGATCCGCAGCTCGCGCTGGCGCCCCGTCCGGACGCCGAGCCGCCGGCCGCAACAGACCCTTCCGGTCAATCCGATGAGGCCGGGGCCGCCCCGACCGATACACCCAGCACCACCGAGGACGTCGCATGAGTTCCAACCCACGTTCCCTGCTGACCCTGAAACGGCCGGCCGCACAGGCCGACGGCGGCCCGCTGGAGGAACGCCTGCACAAGGTGCTCGCCAACGCGGGCCTGGGTTCGCGACGGCTGCTGGAACAGCGGATCGCCGAAGGCGACATCCTGGTCAACGGGCAAGCCGCGCAGACCGGTTCCAGCGTGCGCGCGGGCGATCGCGTGGAAGTGGACCGCAAGCAATTCATCGTCGCGACCGACCACCACGAGCACGCGCAGGTACTGATGTACCACAAGCCCGAGGGCGAACTGACTACCCGCGATGATCCGGAAGGCCGCCCTACCGTCTTCGAAAACCTGCCGCACCTGAACGGTTCGCGCTGGATTTCGGTGGGACGCCTGGACGTCAACACCACCGGCCTATTGCTGCTGACGACCGACGGTGAACTCGCCAACGTGCTGATGCATCCGAGCCACGAACTCGAACGCGAATACCTGTGCCGCGTCCACGGCGAAGTGCCGGACGAGATGCTGGAGAAGCTGAAGGCCGGCGTCGAACTGGAAGATGGTCCCGCGCGCTTCGATGAAATCCATGTGGTCAGCCGCGGCGGCAGCCACTGCTGGTTCCGCGTGGTCCTGCACGAAGGCCGCAATCGCGAGGTGCGCCGCCTGTGGGACTCGCAGGGACTATTGGTCAGTCGGCTCAAGCGCATCAGATACGGCAATGTCGAACTGCCGCGCGGGCTGCGACCCGGCCAGAACGAGGCGCTGCCCGAGGACGCGGTGAAGGCCCTGCGCGAGCTCGCGGGTGCCGGTCCGGTGCAGCCCACGCTCACCCTGAAACCGGTACTGCATCAACGCAATGCGACGCGCGGCGTCACCGAAATACGTCCGGCCAGCAACACGCCGCACGCATGGACCGGCGTACGCCACGACGAGGCGCGCGAACTCACGGCGTTCGACCGGGTGCGGCCGGATGATCTTCCAGGCCGCGGCAAGCGCCGCCGTGGTCCGCCGCGCGGCGATGTCAACGGCAACGTGTTGAAGTCCGACCAACCGGGGCGCAGGAAGCGCAAGAACAAGCGCGGCGTCGCGCCCGGCCAGGAACTGCCTTCGGTGCGCACCTGGTTTGCCGGCGACAAGCGTCCCGGCGGCGGCCAGAATCGTGGCGGTCCGAACCATGACGGTCCGAACCGTGGCGGCCAGAATCGTGGCGGGCCCGGCGGCAATCGTGACGGCGACCGCAGTGGCCGCGGCCCGCGCCGCGGTGGCAACCGTGGCGGGAACGGACCGTCCCGCGGTTGATGGCGGGGAGCATCACGTCATGCCGGTGAATCCCGCGGTGGTCATCTGGCATAACCCGCGTTGCTCCAAGTCGCGCGGGACGCTGGAGCTGTTGCGCGAACGCGGGGTGGAACCCGAGATTGTCGACTACCAGAAAAATCCGCCGGGCGTCGCCGACATCGAGCGCGCATTGCAGTTGCTGGACCTGCAGCCGCGCGACCTCATCCGCAAGGGCGAACCCGCATACGTCGAGTTGGGATTGGAAAATTCAGGCCTCACGCGCCGGCAACTCATCGATGCGATGGCCGCGCACCCGATCCTGATCGAACGGCCCATCGTGTTCGCCAACGGCAAAGCCGCGATCGGGCGTCCACCCGAAAACGTCCTCGCCATCCTTTAGCGGCATGCAGGTTGGGCCGAACGCAGTGAAGCCCAGCTACGGGGCATTCTCGTGTTGGGCTTCGCGGATGAAGCCCGCTCAGCCCAACCTACCAGGTCGCGGAGACATCACCGCAGCTCGAATGCGTCGGCATCCATCCAGGCCGGAAACTTTTCGCGGAACGCGGCGAGCGGGGCGGGGTCTAGCGCGACCGTGACAGTTTGCTCTTGCGCGCCCAGATCGGCCATCGCATGTCCCATGAAATCCAGCACCGCGCTGTCGCCCGAATACGGCAACTGGTTGCCGTCTGTGCCCACGCGATTGACCCCGGCGCAGTAACTCAGGTTCTCGATCGCGCGCGCCCGCAGCAGCGTGCGCCACGCGTATGCGCGCGCGGCCGGCCAGTTGGCGACGAACAGCACCAGGTCGTAATCGAAGCCGCGCTGGGCATCGTGGCGGTTGCGCGAGAACACCGGAAAACGCAGGTCATAACAGACCAGCGGACAGATCCTCCAGCCGCGCCACTCGACGATCAGGCGCTCGCGTCCGGCGGCGTAGCGTTTGTGTTCTTCGGCATATCGGAACAGATGGCGCTTGTCGTAATGCCGCACTGCGCCGTCCGGCGTCGCGAACAACAAACGGTTGAATACCCCCTCGCCGACCCGCAACTGCACGCTCCCGGTGACAGCCGCAGCGAGCTGCTTCGCCTGCTCGCGCAACCACGCGACCGTTTCGCCTTCCATCGTCTCGGCATTATGTATCGCTTCGTTCGAGAAGCCGCTGGTGAACGTTTCCGGCAGCACCACGAGATCGGTTTGCCCCGCGAGCGGCGCGATCAGCGAGCCGTAGTATTCGCGATTGCCGGCCGGGTCGTGCCAGCGCGTCGCACCCTGGACCAGCGAAACCCTCAGAGTTTGCATAGCCGTTCCGCCGCCGCCTGCAGCGTCTCGTCGTTCTTGGCAAAGCAGAACCGCACCAGCATGGCATCCGGCGCGGTTTCATAGAACGCGGAGACCGGGATCGCGGCCACGCCAGCTTCGCGCACCATCCATTCGCAGAAATTCAAGTCGTCGGTGTCGCGAATCGCCGAATAGTCGGCCAACTGGAAGTAGCCGCCGTGCACCGCGGGCAACTGGAAACGCGAGCCCGCCAGCAGTTCGCGGAAGCGGTCGCGCTTGGCCTGGTAGAAGCCAGCCAGGTCCCGCGCATGCTGCGGATCGTTTTCCATCACCTCGGCGAACGCGCACTGCGCCGGATGGAACGTGCAGAAGGTCAGGTACTGGTGCACCTTGCGGAACTCGGCGGTCAGCAACTTGGGCGCGACGCAGTAGCCGACCTTCCAGCCCGTGCAGTGCCAGGTCTTGCCGAATGACGAGATCACGAAGCTGCGCTCGGCCAGCTCGGGTCGGCGCGACACGCTGAGGTGCGTTCGACCGTCGTAGATGATGTGCTCGTAGACCTCATCCGAGATCACCAGCAGACCGTGCCGGGTAGCGATTTCCGAAAGCGCGTCGAGATCGGATTCGGCAAACACCGCGCCCGAAGGATTGTGCGGGCTGTTCACCATGATCATCCGTGTCTTCGGCGTGATCTCGTCGCGCACGCGCTGCCAGTCCACCGAAAAATCCGGCAGCCTGAGCGGGATGTGCACCGCGCGCCCGCCGGCCAGCGCGATCGCGGGTTCGTAGCAGTCATAGCAGGGATCGAGCACGATCACTTCGTCGCCCACGTGCACCGCGCAGGCGATCGCGGCGAAGATCGCTTCGGTCGCGCCGGAAGTGACCGTCACTTCGGTATCCGCGCTGATGCGCCGGCCGTACAGGCGATTGACCTGCAGCGCGATCTGCTCGCGCAACTTCGGGATACCGCTCATGGGCGCGTACTGGTTGCGCCCGTCGTCCATCGCGCGGGTCAACGCCTCGCGAAGGTTTCGCGGTGTCTCGAAATCGGGAAAGCCCTGCCCCAGGTTCACCGCCTTGTGTTCCAGCGCAAGCTGGCTCATCACCGTGAAGATGGTGGTGCCCACCTTGGGGAGTTTCGTTTCGATCTGCATGACTGTCATTCCCGGCCAGAGAAGCCTCGACAGAACGGTCGCGAGGCAACGGCTTGCACAGAGTCAATCGATGGTAGCACGCGGTCAGCTTCCGCCATTCAATAGTTCATCCGCCCGGTGCTCGAACGCTTCGGCCAGGAAATCCACCAGTGCGCGCACGGCCGGCAACATCCCGCGACGACTCGGATAAACGAGGTGCAGGATGCCCTGCGGCAGTCCCCACTCAGGCAGGACTACCTGCAAACGGCCGCTGCGCAGTTCCGCGACACACGACGACTCCGGCACCCAGGCGACGCCGATACCTTGCAGGGCCGCGTCGATGAGCATCCGAAACTCGCCGGTGATGAGCCGCGGCCGCACCGGCACCATGGTCTTCGTGCAGGCGCGGTCATAGAGTTCCCACGTCTGGTCGCCTTCGTGCTCGAAGATGCTCAGCACCGGCAGCGAAGCCAGCTCCTGCGGAACGCGCGGCTCTCCGTGTTCGGCGAGAAACGCGGGGCTCGCGACCAGCACCACGCGCTTGGGGCCGAAACTGCGCGCCACCAGTTCGGCGTCCGCATCCAGCTTGTCGCGCACGCGGACGGCCACGTCGTAGCCTTCACCGATCACGTCCACCCGCCGGTTGCTGGAAAGCACGCGCAACTGCACGTGCGGATAACGCGCAAGAAACGCGGGCAGCAACGGCGCCAGCAGGCTTTGCGACAACGAGACGGGGCAACTCAGGCGTACCATTCCACGCGGCTCGCCACCCAGCGATGCCGCGTCCTCGGCGGCCGCGTGCGCTTCGGCCAGCATGGCCTCGCAGTGGCGATAGAACCGCTCGCCGGCTTCGGTCACCACGAACTTGCGCGTGGTCCGCTGCAGCAGGCGCACCCCGAGCGCGTCCTCGAGCTGCGAGACGCGTTTGCTCAGGCGGGATTTGGGAATGTTGATCGCGCGGCTTGCGGCCGAAAACCCGCCGTGTTCCACCACGGCGGCGAAAAAGTACAGGTCGTTGAGATCCGGCAAGGTCCCGTAGGCGGCAGACACGTTGTTCTCCACGACGAACGCTGCGTTCGGATTGCACCATCTTATCGAAGCCTCGCCGCGTGCCTATCGTTTGCAGGTCGCCGCGCAATGCGGCTCCCTCCGGAGATGATCATGAAACTGCTGCACATCGACTCGAGCGTGCTCGGCGAAAATTCCGCATCGCGCAATCTCACGGCCGCGATCGTCGCGCGCCTTCGCGCGGAAAATCCAGGCGTGGAGGTGATCCGCCGCGACCTCGCCGCACAAAGCCTGCCGCACTTCACGCCGGTGCTGGAGGAAGGCCATCCCTGCGTCGCACGCAACGGGGAAATCCTGGACGAATTCCTGGCCGCCGATGTGGTCGTGATTGGCGCGCCGATGTACAACTTCACGATCCCGACGCAACTCAAGGCGTGGATCGATCGCATCCTCACCGCGGGCAGGACCTTTCGCTACACCGAGAATGGTCCCGAGGGCCTGGCCGGCGGCAAGCGCGTGGTCGTCGCGTCCGCGCGCGGCGGCATCTACAGCGAAGGTCCGGCGGCGGCGGTGGACTTCCAGGAAACGTATCTGAAGCACGTGTTCGGCTTCATCGGCATCCACGACGTCGAGTTCGTGCGGGCCGAGGGGTTGAACCTTGGCGCCGAACAACGCAAGGCCGCGCTGGTGCAGGCGCACGCACAGATTGCGGATGGTATGGCGATCGCGGCGTAAGTTTGAAAGCCCCTCTCCAAACGGGGAGGGGAATCAAGCAACGATCCGGACGGGCACCGATTTCGCCGCCGGCGTCTTGCTGAACTTCGCGTAGTGCGACAGCGGAATCAGCGGATTGCATTCCGGGTAGTAACCGCCCACGCAGCCGGGCGGGATGTCGAACGCGACCACGCGCAAGCCGGCGACTTGCCGCTGCACGCCGTCGCCGGCGTCCGACACCAGTTTCACCGCCTGGCCGTCACGCAAGCCCAGCCGCGCGATGTCGTCCCGGTTCATCAGCACCACTTCGCGGGTTCCGTTGATCCCGCGGAAGCGGTCGTCGTAACCGTATACCGTCGTGTTGAACTGGTCGTTCGAACGCATCGTCATCAGCCGGAAGCGATCAGGCGCATCGTCGAAACCCGTGGCGACCAGCGACGGCGGAACGATGAAATTGGCCTTGCCGGTGTCGGTCTTCCACACCCGTTCGCGCGCGGAATTGGGGCGATGGAAGCCGCCCGGCTGCCACATGCGTTGATTGAAATCCCTGAACTGCTCGGGATAGGTCCGTTCGATCGAATCGCGGATCGTCGCGAAATCGGTCGCCCACGTATCCCACGGCACCTTCTGATTCGGGGGCAGCGTGGTTTTCGCCAACTCCACCACGATCCGTGTTTCGGACTTGAGTTCCGGACTGGCAGGCGCCGCCTTGCCCACCGAAGCGTGGATGCAACTGGTGGAGTCCTCCGTCGAGAGCACCTGTTCCTTGCCGTTCTCGACCACGCGTTCGATGCGGCCGAGGCAGGGCAGCAGATAGGCGATCTCGCCGTTGACGAGGTGCGAACGATTCAACTTGGTCGCGATCTGCACGGTGAGTCGCAGCCTGCCCCACGCGGCATTGACGCGCTCCTGCTCCGGGATCGCGCGCAGGAAATTGCCGCCGAGGCCGATGAAGCCCCGCACGCTTCCGTCGAGCACGCCTTCGCAGGTTTCGACGGTGTTCAATCCTTTCTCGCGCGGCGGCTCGAAACCATATTGCTCTGCCAGGCGATCCAGCGGCACCAGCGCGGGATCGTCGGCGATGCCGACCGTGCGCTGGCCCTGCACGTTGGAATGCCCGCGCACCGGACACAGACCGGCGCCTGGCTTGCCGATGTTGCCGCGCATCAGCAACAGGTTCGCGACCATGTGGATGTTGTATTCGCCCAGCACGTGCTGGGTCAGGCCCATTCCGTACACGCCGATCACCGCGCTGGCGTTGGCGTAAACCCGGGCGGCACTTTGCAGCGCCGCACGCGCCAGGCCCGAGGCGGCCTCGATGTCCGGCCACGACTGTGCGCGCACGAATGCCGCGAACTCATCGAAACCGTGACCATGCTGCGCGATGAATTCGGTATCCAGCACGCGCGCCGTGCCGTGTTTCACGGCCTCGTCATCGAGTTCGAGCAGCGTCTTGCACAAACCGGTGATCGCCGCGATGTCGCCGCCGGCTTTCACCTGGTGGTATTGCGTCGCCAGCGGCGTCTCTATCTTCGCCAGCAGTTCGACGGGATTCTGCGGATTGGTGAAACGCTCCAGACCGCGCTCGCGCAACGGGTTGAACACGATGATCGGCACCCCGCGTTTGGCGGCCTTCTGCAGGTCGTGCAACATCCTCGGGCTGTTGACGCCGGCATTCTGGCCGAAAAACAGGATGCAGTCGGTCTTGGTGAAATCGTCCAGCACCACCGTGCCGACCGCGGAACCGACGCTCTTGCGCAGCGCGATGCCCGTGGCCTCGTGGCACATGTTCGACGAATCCGGCAGATTGTTGTTGCCGTACAGTCGCGCGAACAGCGCGTACAGATAACTCGTTTCCAGCGAAGCGCGGCCCGAGGCGTAGAACACCACCGATTTCGGATCCACCGCGTGCAGGCGCTTCAATTCTTCGCCGATGGCATTGAACGCTTCGCCCCACCCGCAAGGCACGTACTTGTCGGTGGCACGGTCGTAACGCATCGGGTGCGTCAGGCGCCCCTGCTGTTCAAGGTCGTGATCGCTCCAGCCGCGCAGCTCGGTGCAGGTGTGTTGTGCAAAGAACTCCGGCGTGGTGCGCAGGCTGGTCAGCTCCCAGGCGCTGGCCTTGGCGCCGTTCTCGCAAAACTCGAAGGTGAGCGGTTTTTCGGGTTGCGGCCACGCGCAGGAGACGCAAGTAAACCCGCGCGGCTTGTTCTGCCGCCACAGCTCCCGCACCGTCGAGGGAATCGGCACCTTCTCTCGCTGCAGGATGGCCTTGACCGATTTCACCGAGCCCCAGCCGCCCGCTGGACCGGGATACGGTTCGATTTTCGGTTTGCGTTCGTCGCTCATCGCCTGTCTCGCGCATTGCGCATGCGGGACAGTGTAGAACGATCGGAAGTGGCGGAGAGGGTGGGATTCGAACCCACGGTACGGCAAGCCGTACGCCGGATTTCAAGTCCGGTGCTTTAGACCACTCAGCCACCTCTCCGAATCGATCAGGCAATTCTATTCGCGCCACCCATGTACGGCCGCAGCACCTGCGGCACGGTGATCGAGCCATCGGCGTTCTGGCAGTTCTCCATCACCGCGATCAGGCAGCGGCCGACGGCAAGGCCGGAGCCATTGAGCGTGTGCACCAGTTCCGGTTTGCCGGTCGCGGGATTGCGCCAGCGCGCCTGCATGCGGCGTGCCTGGAAGTCGGTGCAATTCGAGCACGACGAGATTTCGCGATACGTGTTCTGCGAGGGCAGCCAGACTTCCAGATCGTAGGTCTTGGCTGCGGCGAAACCCATGTCGCCGGTGCACAGCGCCATCTTGCGATACGGCAATTCCAGTTTCTGCAACACCTTCTCGGCGTGGCCGGTAAGTTCCTCCAGCGCATCCATCGAGCTTGACGGCTCTACGATCTGCACCAGTTCCACCTTCTCGAACTGATGCTGGCGGATCATCCCCTTCACGTCCTTGCCGTAGGAGCCGGCTTCGGCGCGAAAGCACGGCGTGTGCGCGGTGAGGCGCATCGGCAGCGCGTCGGCTTCGACGATCGAATCGCGCACCAGATTCGTCAGCGATACTTCGGCTGTCGGTATCAGATAACGTTTTGTCTCGCCGACAGTCGTCGAAAACAGGTCTTCCTCGAACTTCGGCAACTGCCCAGTCCCCTGCATGACTTCGGCGTTCACCAGCAGCGGCACGTTGCATTCGGTATAGCCGTGTTCGCGGGTGTGCAGCTCCAGCATGAATTGCGCGAGCGCGCGATGCAGGTGCGCCAGTTGGCCACGCAGCACCGTGAAACGTGCGCCGGACAGCTTCGCGCCAGCTTCGCCGTCGAGCCAGCCGTGGGGGGCGCCGAGTTCCACGTGATCCTTCACCGGAAAATCGAACGCGCGCAGAGTGCCCCAGCGCGACGCTTCGACGTTTTCCGATTCGTCCTTGCCGACCGGCGTCGATTCGTGCGGCAGGTTGGGAATGCCCAACGCGATCGCCGACAACTCCTGCTGTACTCTGGCAAGCCCCGATTCGTTTGCCTTCAGCCTGTCGCCGATGCCGGCGACCTCGGCCATGATCGGTGCGACGTCCTCGCCTTTCGCCTTGGCCTGCCCGATCGCTTTGGAACGGGCGTTGCGCAGCGCCTGCAGTTCCTGGGTTTCGGTCGCGAGCCGCTTGCGGTCGGTTTCCAGCGATTCGATCGCCGCAACGTCGAGTTCATAGCCGCGCGTTTCCAACCGCGCCGCAGTGTCGGCGAGGTGCGCGCGCAGCAGTACCGGGTCCAGCATGGCCGATCCTGAGGTGCCCAAAAAGAGGAGGATTATCGCGGGGTGCGGGCAAGGCGTGCAAACGCGACAACCTTCCGTCATTCCGGGGCCGGCAAAGCCGGAACCCGCAATCTGCTCCTGATTCCAGCGAAAGCGGAGTCCGCATCGCGCCGCGCGCTTCCGGAATGGCAGCTATCGAGAATCATCGCGCCGTCTTTGCGCCCTCGCCTGCCGCAACACATCGAGCTTTTCCCTGATCTTCGCCTCGATGCCGTTCGAGGTCGGCGCGTAGAACTCGGTGCCTACCAGCGCATCCGGCAGGCACTGCTGGTCCAGCGCAACGCCGCCTTCGACGTCGGGATCGTATTGGTAGCCTTTGCCGTAGCCGAGTCCCTTCATCAATTTGGTCGGCGCGTTGCGCAGGTGCATCGGCACTTCCAGCGTTCCGGTTTCGCGCACGTTGGCGCGCGCCGCGCCGTAGGCGGCGTAGGCCGCGTTGCTCTTGGGCGCCATCGCGAGATAGAGCGCGGCTTCGGCCAGCGCGAGTTCACCTTCGGGTGAACCCAATCGCTCGTAGGTATCCCACGCGTGCAGCGTGAGGTGCCAGGCGCGCGGATCGGCCAGCCCGATGTCCTCCACCGCCATGCGCACCATGCGCCGTGCGAGATACAGCGGCTCGCAGCCACCGTCCAGCATCCGCACCAGCCAATACAGCGCGGCGTCTGGATCGGACGAGCGCACCGACTTGTGCAGCGCCGAGATCTGGTCGTAGAACTGCTCGCCGCCCTTGTCGAAGCGGCGGGTGCGGTCGGCCAGCACCTGCTGCAAGGTCGATTCGTCAATGCGGTTTTCATGCGCCAGTTCCGCCGCGATTTCGAGGAACGTCAGCGCACGTCGCACGTCGCCGTCGGCGGCTTTCGCCATCAACGACAATGATTCGTCGTCGACCTGCAGATGCAGCGCGCCGAGCCCGCGTTCGTCGTCGGCCAATGCGCGTTTCAATGCGACGACGATCGCATCGGGACCCACCGCATCCATCACGTGCACGCGGCACCGCGACAGCAGCGCGGAGTTCAACTCGAACGATGGATTTTCGGTGGTCGCGCCCACGAACACGATCACGCCGCGCTCGATGTGCGGCAGGAAAGCGTCCTGTTGGGCCTTGTTGAAGCGGTGCACCTCGTCCACGAACAGCACGCTGCGCCGGCCCTGCGCGTACAGGCCCTCGGCTTCAGCCAGTGCCTTGCGGACGTCGGCGAGTCCGGACAACACCGCCGAGATCGCCTGGAAATGCGCGTCGGCGTATTGCGCGACCAGCAACGCCAGCGTGGTTTTGCCGCAGCCGGGTGGCCCCCACAGCACCATCGAATGCATGCTGCCCGCTTCCAGCGCACGGCGCAGCGCCGTGCCGGGACCGAGCAGGCGATCCTGCCCGACGATTTCATCCAGCGTGCGTGGCCGCATCCGTTCCGCAAGCGGCTTCAACGCATCGGATTCTGGGAACAGTGCCGATGATCCGGCCTGTGGACGATTGCGACTCGGCATCTGGCCATCATAGACGCGCGCCGCACGCGGTCGCTACGCGCGCGCAACCGCCTGTCGGCGCCGATATGCGAAGTACGCCACGCCCGTGAAGCCCGTCAGGATCGCCGGCGCCAGCAGCGTGCGCTCCTGGCACCAGGAGTACGTCAGCGCGGCGGCAAAGCCGCCTGCCAGGAAAGCCATGAACAACGCCAGGTACAGACGCACGCGACGGCCGTCCGCCCCCTCGCCGCGCAGCCGCTGCCCGAGGAACGTACCGAGATCCGTAACGATGCCGGAAACGTGACTGGTGCGGACGACCGCCCCGCTGTAGGTTGCCGCCATCGCGTTCTGCAGTCCGGACGCCGCTGCGGCCAGCCACAAACCCGCGTCGCTGTGCCGTTGCAGCAGCGGCACCGCGAGGAACAACATCGCCGATTCGAGGGTGAGCGCCACGCCGTAGCGTCGGCCGAGCTTCAGCGTGCTGTTGCCAATGATGAAACCGCTGATGGCGCACCCGGCCACGAACGCCAACAACGTCGCGCCGAAATGCAGCAGGCTGGCCATGTCGCCCGCTACTGCGGCGATGCCGACGAGCGAGGTGGTACCGGTCATGTGGGTCACCGCCTGATGGCGGAACCCCAGGAAACCCACGGCGTTGATCATTCCCGCGATGAACGCCAGCACGATCCCGCCGAACCACGCCCAGCGGGGCAGTTTCGCGATCATGCCTGTCGTCCGAGCGATGTCATGCGATCGGACTCGCGGCTACGAACCCGATCGGCATTTCCGCACCGGCATGACAGTGTGGTTTTCTCGCCCAGATAACAGGTCATGAACGATCATGCGGGTTAGGTCAGCACCCAACGCACCAAAGGCTCATGGTGCGACTTGCCTTGCTCGGAAGCCACATATTCGACGACAGCAACACGGAACCCGAAAGGCTCGATACTCCGGCGCTCTGTGGAACACCGATCCCCGTAGCCCAGCGTGAGATGCGCTTCGCATTTGCCCCGCGGAAGAAATATGCCGACGCGACGCTGCGCGTTCGCAAGCGCGGTACGCAGGTCCGCGATTTTTTCCTGGCTCGCTGCGTCGGCCACCGCAACACATGCGCGGCCGTCTTTTCCGAAGCGCGCGACGGAATCGAACACCAGATCGAAGGCAGGAAAAGAAAAATGACGGGCGGCCTCCGTCAGCGCATCCGGCAGCGGTTTCCGCCTTTGCTTAGGCTTGCCGCACTCCACGATGCTGACATGCAGGACCCTCGGCGGCCTCATCTCAATGGCGCCGGCTTCTCGTCGACAGATACTCCGCTGCCAATTGATCACGCGAGGCAGATCGCGTTTCGCCGGAAAAATCGCGAAGAACGTCACCCACAGACAAGGGATGGCGTCTGCCCCGAGCGATTCCGGCCGCCAGGTTTCGGGAAACAGGTCTTCCATTCACCCTCCACCTCCACGGTCTGCCCATAAGCGCCAGTCCTATCGTACAGCGCACCGCTGACCGCTCCTGCAGGGATATCCACAGCTCCGATCGTGCCGTCAAAACGCGGCGCTCGCGCCCATGCAGGCGCGCCGATCTCGATGAAACACTCCATGCGCCCCGCCAAACACGCGCTGGAATCTAACGGTGACCGGCAGGCTTGCCAGTGGATGTCGCCGAGCTGGCCGACACATCACCCACCACGTCGGTGCCCTTGGGTGGCGTGAACTTAAACGTATCGGCCGCGAGTTGCGGGTTGCGTTCCCACCCGGAGAACGCGATCTCGGTGCGATTGCCGAGCGTGTCCTTGAAGATCATCCGGCGCGGACCGTTGGCGTCGAACCCGATCTCGGCATATTCGAACTGCGGTTCCTTGCTGCGCGAAACCAGGCGCAACCATTCGAGGCCGTCGCGCGCACCGGCGTCGGTCGTCTTGAATTCGCTGTCGATCTGCGAAAGATCGGTGAGCACGGTCAGCGGACTGTGCGCTTCCTCGCTGCCCTGGTCGCGCACGGTCACCTGCTCGAGATCGGGCTCATACACCCATACCTTCTTGCCGTCGGCGACGATCAACTGTTGGTATGGATCGGTGACCTGCCACCGGAACAACCGTGGCGCCTGCAGCGCGAGCAAGCCGTGACTGGAACCGGTGACGTTGCCGTGCGCGTCGTACACGATCTGGCTGAAGTTGCCGCTGAGCGAATGCAGGCCCGTCGCGAACGCATCAAGCCGTGCGCGTGCGCCGGTGGCGGCGAAGGCAGTGCACGCGAAGAGGGACAATCCAACCAGCAGGATCAATTTGCGCATTATCGTTTCCATGCGGATGGCGGCAGGCGTGGATTGTCCACGTACGGAGTGAATGGATGGTAATCCCAGCTCGGGACATTTGTGTATCGCTGGTCATTCCGGACGCGCGCAGCACGATCCGGAATCGGTTTGGATGGGTCGATGACAGCTGCGTCCGAAACCGATTGACTCGCGCCATCCTTGGCGCTCGCCCTGCGGGCCGCCTTCGGCGTTTGCATTCGCAATCCTGCAAATGCGATCGGGTTATGCCCGCAGACGGCGCGGGCAGCCCCGGAATGACGACCGAGTGCTTCAATGCGCTGGGGGCGGCGGAGCAATGACTTCCCGCTGCCCATTGTGCTGCGGTGCGCTCACCACGCCCTGCTGTTCCATCTGTTCAATCAGGCGCGCGGCGCGGTTGTAGCCGATCCGAAGGTGCCGCTGCACCCCGGAAATCGACGCGCGACGGCTGGTGGTGACGATGTGCACGGCCTTGTCGTACAGCGCGTTGTCGTCGTTGCCGTCTTCTTCCTCGGGCAAGCCGGACTCGTTGATGACCTTGCCATCGCCGAGCGTCTGCACTTCTTCCAGCACGCCTTCGATGTAATTCGGCTCGCCCTGGGTGCGCAGCCATTCGACCACCTTGTGCACGTCGTCGTCGCCAACGAAGGCGCCGTGCACGCGCTCGGGCGTCGCAGTGCCCGGCGGCAGGTACAGCATGTCGCCGTTGCCGAGCAGCGTTTCCGCGCCTGATTGGTCGAGGATCGTGCGCGAATCGATCTTCGATGAAACCTGGAACGCGATGCGGGTCGGGATATTGGCCTTGATCAAACCCGTGATCACGTCCACCGACGGCCGCTGCGTAGCCAGGATCAGGTGCACGCCCGCGGCGCGCGCCTTCTGCGCGAGGCGCGCGATCAATTCCTCGACCTTCTTGCCGACGATCATCATCATGTCGGCGAATTCATCGATGATCACCACGATGAACGGCAGCGGCTGCAGCGGCTCGGCCTTTTCTTCCGGCGCGTCGGGATTGGCCTTGAACAACGGATCGGGCAGCGGCTGGCCCGCGGACTCGGCGTCGCGCACCTTCTTGTTGAAGCCGGCGAGATTGCGCACGCCCACCGCCGCCATCAGCTTGTAGCGGCGCTCCATCTCGGCGACGCACCAGCGCAGCGCGTTGGCGGCCTCCTTCATGTCGGTCACGACCGGCGCCAGCAGATGCGGGATCTTGTCGTATACCGACAGCTCCAGCATCTTGGGATCGATCATGATCATCCGCACGTCGGCCGGCTTGGCCTTGAACAGCAGCGACAGCACCATCGCGTTCAACGCCACCGACTTGCCCGAACCCGTGGTGCCAGCGACCAAGAGGTGCGGCATCTTCTGCAAATCGACCACTACCGGCCGTCCGCCGATGTCCTTGCCCAGCGCCAGCGACAGCGGCGAACGCGCGTCGCCGTATTCGCGCGATCCGAAAATTTCCGAGAGATAAACGATCTCGCGATGTGCGTTCGGGATTTCGAGGCCGATCACGTTCTTGCCGGGAATCACGTCCACCACGCGCACGCTCACCAGCGACAGGCCGCGCGCGATGTCCTTGTCGAGCGACGAGATCTGGCTGCCGCGTACGCCGGGCGCGGGTTCCAGTTCAAAGCGCGTGATCACGGGGCCGGGATGCGCCGACACCACGTGCGCGTCGATCCTGAAATCCTTGAGCTTCATCTCGACCTGGCGGGACAGCACCTCGAGTGTTTCCTCGGAGTAGCCCTTGCCAGATTGCGGCTGCGGCTCCTGCAGCAGCGACAATGGCGGCAACTCGCCTTCCGACGCGGCGCCGGTGAACAGCGGAATCTGGGTCTCGCGCTTGGCGCGTTCGCTCTTCACGATCGGCGCGGGCGCGGGTTCGATCCGCACCGGTTCGCGCCTGGCGCGGCGCTCGCTGTCTTCCTTGCGCGCGGTTTCGCGCTCGACGCGCGCGGCACGCGCGGCCAGGGTTTCCGGCGCGCGCTTCAGCTTGCCGCGCGTCCAGGCGATGCCCGCCAGCACCTGCTGCCCGGTCCAGTCCATCACGCGGAACCACGACAGACCGGTGATCCAGGTGATCGCGATCAGCGCCAGCGCGAACAACAGCAGCAACGCGCCGAGTTCGCCGAAACCACGATGCAGGATGCCGCCCGCGCCGCAACCCAGCAGCCCACCCGCACCCACGACATCATTGCATTCCGGGTCCGAGGCATGCAGCCACGCGAGTCCGCAGCAGCCCACGAAAAACGCGACGAACCCGATCAGGCGCAGGCTCGGTTCCCATTTGCTCTCGCCCTCGTCGCGCCGGTACCAGCCGCGCAGCACGCCGACGGCCAGCACCACCAGCAATACCGGGAAGGCATAGGCGATCACGCCGAACAGATGGAACAGCAGGTCGGCGATGTACGCGCCGACGGATCCGCCGAAGTTGTGCACCGGCTGCCCCGGCACGCCCGAGTGCCACCAGCCCGGATCGGTCGCGCTGTAGCCGACCAGGCATGCGAACAGGTACACGGCGAGCGGGAACAGCAACAATGCGGCGGCTTCGCGCAGCAGCCGTCGCGTGCGCTCACTCATCCCCGCAGATTTGGTTTCGACCTGAACTCTGGCACGCGCCACGCGCAACGACCTCGATTCCGATAACGTCCAGCGCGGTGACTATAACGCCGTTTCGGCGAGGGCCAAGCCTTTGCACGGATCCATTGAAAACCGGTTCCGGGTTACTCGCCGCGTCCTGCGGCTCGCCCTTCGGCCGCCTTCGGCGTTCGCTCCGGCATCCTGCCTTCGCAGTCCGTCCGCGATGAAGCTGCGAACGGCCCCGGAATGACGGCAGCGTAGGTTGCGTTGCCGATTCACCGGCGCAAAGCCCTCAGAGCTTCATGCCCTTCAGCGCCGGATGCACCAGCTCGCCGCCCTCGACGTTGATGCCGCTGGCGAGGATCGCATCCTTGTGCCAGTTCTTCTGCGCGAGGCGCTGCACGTACGGCAGGATCGCCGCCGAGATCGCCTGCGTGGAAGTCTGCGGCACCGCGCCCGGCATGTTGGTGACGCAGAAATGCGTAACGCCATCGACGACGTAGGTGGGATCCTTCCAGGTAGTCGGCTTGGAGGTTTCGAAGCAGCCGCCCTGGTCGATCGAAATGTCGACCAGCACGCTGCCCTTTTCCATCGACTTCACCATCGCCTTGGTGACCACGTGCGGAGCCTTGGCGCTCGGCACCAGCACCGCACCGACCACGAGGTCCGCGGTCGCGACTTCCTCGGCCACCACCGATTCATACGCGTAGAGCGCGGTGACGTTGTCACCCCAGCCACGTGCCTGCGCCAGACGATCCGGACGCTTGTCGAACACCACCACGTTGGTGCCGCCGCGCGCCGCCAGCTTGGCCGCGTTGCCACCGGCCACGCCCGCGCCCAGGACCACGACCTTGCCACGCTCCGTGGCGGCCAGGCCACCCAGCAACTTGCCCTTGCCGCCTTGCGGCTGGTGCAGCAGCGTGGTGCCGACCTGAGTCGCAAGCTTGCCCGCCACCACCGACATGGGCGTCAGCAACGGCAACGAACCGTCGGTTTCCTGCACGCTTTCGAATGCGACGCCGGTCAGGCCGATTTTCAGCAGCGCCTTGGTGAGCTTGGGATCGGGAGCAAGATGCAGATAGCAGAACAACAGGTGGCGTTTTTCAAGAAGCTTCAGGTCGCCCTCGATCGGCTCCTTCACCTTGACGATCATTTCCGCCTTGCCGTA
>JBQCCP010000033.1:0-5773 GCA_051962095.1 Rhodanobacteraceae bacterium | reverse complement strand
TCGATGAAGGCCGCCTGTTGCTGGCCGGGCCGTTTCCCGCGATCGACGCGGAAGATCCGGGTCCGGCGGGATTCAGCGGCAGCCTGATCATCGCCGAATTCGATGATCTTGAAACCGCCAAGGCCTGGGCGGATGCCGATCCGTACCGCGCGGCGGGCGTCTACCGTGAGGTGACGGTGCGGCCGTTTCGCCAGACGTTGCCATGAGCGCGGCTTCGACCGAAGACATCCGCAAGCGACTGCAAGCCGCCTTCGCACCGACAGTCCTGGACGTGATCGACGAAGGCCACCTGCACATCGGTCATGCGGGCGAGGGCACGGGACACTTTCGGGTGCGCATCACCAGCATCGCGTTCGCGGGCAAGACCCGGGTGCAACAACACCGGATGGTGTACGACGCGCTCGCGGATCTGATGGGCCACGGCATTCACGCGCTCGCGATCGAAGCAGAAAGCATCGGTCCGCAAATAAACCAATAAACGCGAATAGATCAAAATCATTGCTTTATTTGCGTCATTTCGCATTCATCCGCGGACTGACTTGCTCTGAAGTTTGTATTGCAACCGCTTGAAAGCAAACGATCATCCATCTTTTCGTTGCGCCCTGCCGCGGTCCTTGGCACAGTGGCGCATTCGCCGGGCCTGGCGACGCCGTGGTCCGATGTCTGCCGATTCATCCAAGCTCTGAGCCCATGCGCCTGTCGACCATCAAGCTGGCCGGTTTCAAGTCGTTCGTCGATCCGACCGTCCTCCACCTCCCGACCAACCTCACCGGCATCTGCGGCCCCAACGGCTGTGGCAAGTCCAACATCATCGACGCGATCCGCTGGGTGATGGGCGAAAGCGCGGCAAGCCGCCTGCGCGGCGAAGCCATTACCGACGTGATCTTCTCGGGTTCGTCCGGGCGCAAGCCGGTCGGGCAGGCCACGGTCGAGCTGGTATTTGACAACTCCGACGGTACGCTGGGCGGCGAGTACGCGGGCTTCAACGAAATTTCGGTGAAGCGCAGCGTCAGCCGCGACTCGCAATCGGATTACTACTTGAACGGCGTGCGCTGCCGCCGCCGCGACATCACCGACCTGTTCCTCGGCACCGGCCTCGGCGCGCGCAGTTACTCGATCATCGAGCAGGGCGTGATTTCCGACATCGTAGAATCGCGACCGGAACAACTGCGCATCCATCTTGAAGAAGCCGCCGGCGTGTCGCGCTACAAGGAGCGCCGCAAGGAGACCGAAAGCCGCATCAAAGCCACGCGCGAGAACCTCGATCGCGTCAAGGACGTGCGCGAGGAGGTCGAGAAGCAACTCGATCATTTGAACCGCCAGGCGCGCGCCGCCGAACGCTGGAAGAGGTTGAAGGAAGAGCGCGGCCTGCGCGAAGCCGAGCTGCGCGCCCTGAACTACCGTTCGGTTTCGGCGCAACTGGAAACCCATCGCCAGGCGCTGCACGAAGCCGAGACCGCGCTGGAAGGCAAGCTTGCCGCGCAGCGTCATCTCGAAGCGCAGATCGAAACGGGCCGCGAAGCGCACCAGCAGCACACCGAGGCGATGAACGCGGTGCAGGCCGAGGTGTACCAGGTCGGCGCCGAACTCGCACGGGTCGAGCAGCAGATCAAACACCATCGCGAAATGCTGGAGCGCCTGCACCACGACCGCGAGGAATCCGAACGAGCGTGGACCGAACTGGCCGATCACCTTCGGGCCGATACCGCGCAACACGATGAACTGAAGGCCGCGGTGGCCGAGGCCGAACCCGAGACCGGGCGTCTGCGCGATGCCGAGGCGCAGGCGGCGCAGGCCCTGGCCGAAGCCGAAGCAGCCCACGCTGCGTGGCAGCAGCGCTGGGAATCGCATAGCGGACAGACCGCGTCCACGTCGCGCGAAGCCGAAGTCGAGCGCACCCACATCGACCACCTCGACAAGCAGGCGCTGGATCTGTCGCGTCGTCGCGAGGCGCTCCGCAACGAGCGCAAGAACCACGACGTCGATGCATTGACGGCCGGCGCCGCCGGTCTTGCCGATGAACACGCCACGCTGCAGACGCAGGTGGACGCGCATTCGCGGAACCTCGAACACCACAAATCCGAAGCCGAGCGGCTCGCGGGCGAAGAGCGCCAAACGCAGTCGGCGCTGCAGGAAGCGCACGCGCAGAAGCAGACCCTGCGCGGCCGAATCGCTTCGCTGGAAGCGTTGCAGCGCGCCGCGCTGGGCCGCGACCGCGACGCCGCGCGCGAGTGGCTGCAGAAAGTCGGGCTCGCCAATGGCGAGCGGCTCGGTGCTCGATTGAAGGTCGAGGATGGCTGGGATCGCGCCGTCGAAACCGTGCTGGCCGGCATGCTGGAAGCCGTGCTGGTGGACGATCCCGCGGCGCTGACGGACGATCTCGCGGGCATCGCCAAGACCGACATCACGCTGGTCGGCAGCAGTGACGCGCTCGATGCAGATGTGTCGGGTACCCTGGCCGCGGTCGTATCCGGCCCGGCCGCGGCGCGCGCGCTGCTGGCGCAGGTACGCACCGCCGAATCGCTGGACGAGGCGCGCAACATCGCGGGCACGCTCGCCCCCGCGCATACCGTGATCACCCGCGAAGGCGTCTGGCTGGGTCCGGGCTTTGCGCGTGTCCGCCGCGCCGAAGGGGGGCAGGTCGGTGTGCTGACCCGCGAGCGCGAATTGCAAGAAGGCGGCGCCGAACTGGCGGCCGTTGAAAAGCGCATCGCCGAACTGCAGGAACGCCAGGCCAACGTGCGCGACCAGCGTCGCGCCGCCGAGCAGGCGCGTGACGACGCGCAGCGGGATGTATACAACGCGCACCGCCGTCTGTCCGAGCTGGCCGGCGAAATGCAGAGCCGGCAGGGCCGCATCGACGGCGCCAAGGCACGGCTTGCCTCGATCGACGTCGAACACGCCGACATCGAAACCGCGCTCGCCGAAAACGAGCGGTTGCTGCAGGCCGCACGTGCACGCATGCAGGCCGCCGTCGCCACGATGGGCGAGCACGAGCAGGCGCGCGTCGCGCTGGAGTCCGAACGCCGCCAGTTGCTGGCACGCCGCGAAGCCGCGCGCGCGGATGCGCAGGAAGCTTCCGATGTCGCGCACCGCCACGCGATCGCGATGGAGTCGAAGCGCGTGACGTTGGCGGCGTTGGAACAGTCGCTGGCGCGCATGCGCGCACAGCACGAGCAACTGGAAAAGCACCGCGCCGAGCTGGACCGCCGCCTTGCCGAAGGCGGCGACCCGATTGCCGCGCTGGAAAAGGAACGCCAAGTGTGCCTTGAACAACGCCTCGCGGTAGACCGCAAGCTGGTCGACGCGCGCCGGGTGGTGGAGGATTCCGCCAACACACTGCGCGAACACGAGCAGGCGCGGCACGTCACCGAGCAGGCAATGGCGGATGAGCGCGACGCACTGGAAAAGCTGCGTCTGGAGGAGCAGGGCCAGCGCCTGCGCGCCGAGCAGCTTGCCGAGGCAATCCGCGAAGCGGGACTGGAAATCGAACCGCTGCTCGCCAATCTTTCCGACGAAGTCCAGCCGGAAGCGTGGCAGGAAAAGATCGTGGACCTCGATGGCCGCATCGCCAAACTGGAACCGGTCAACCTCGCCGCGATCTCCGAGCACGCCGAAGCCGCCCAGCGCAAGGAATACCTCGATGCGCAGATGACCGACCTCACGACCGCGCTGGAAACACTGGAGAACGCGATCCGCAAGATCGACCGCGAGACCCGCGAGCGCTTCAAGGACACTTTCGACCGCGTCAACGCCGGCTTCCAGGACCTGTTCCCGAAACTGTTCGGCGGCGGGCATGCCTACCTGGAACTGACCGGCGAAGACCTGCTGGACGCCGGCGTCACGATGATGGCCCGCCCGCCGGGCAAGCGGAACAGCCACATCTCGCTGCTTTCGGGCGGCGAGAAAGCGATGACTGCGGTGGCGCTGGTGATGGCGATCTTCAACTTGAACCCCGCGCCGTTCTGCCTGCTCGACGAGGTGGATGCGCCGCTCGACGAGGGCAACGTCGGCCGTTTCAGCCAGCTCGTGCGTGACATGTCCGAGCGCGTGCAGTTCATGGTCGTCACCCACAACAAGTCGACCATGGAAATGGCCTACCAGTTGTGTGGCGTGACCATGCGCGAGCCCGGCGTGTCGCGGCTGGTGCAGGTGGACCTCGCCGAAGCGACGCGTTTGGCCGGCGTGGCCGCGTAGGGCGAGTCACAACCCGCCATCGTGGCATCGACGGCGGGATGCGCTGCTCCCGCCCTGCATTCAAGGTCAAACGGTGCATGTAGGGCGGGTGCCACCCCGCCTTTCGCGGGCATGTCGGTCCGCGGGATCGATTGCGCGATACTCCCGGCATCGGCGTTGTTCCCGCCGGATTTTTGCTAAAGTCCGCGCCATGGACGTCGCTGTTTCCGCCACCACCCTGCGCATCATCATCGCCGCGATCGGCGTGGTGGTGCTGGTCGCGATTTATTTCTTCGGACGCCCGCGCAAGACCGAGCACGGCCGGCGGGTGGTCCCCCGCAAGTCCGCCGACGGGCGCGTCGATCCCGTGATCGGTGACACCGTGGACGACGGCGGTGCCGTCGAGGCCGCGCCACAGCAGGGCGAGCTGGACGTGGCGCTGAAGCGCGAACTGGATCGGCTGGGCGCCACCGTCGCGGCCGACCGCAACCCGTCACCGCAACCCGCCCCGCCGGCTTCCACGACCGGCCAGCGCCCGAACGAATTTCCGGTCGACCGGATCGTCAGCCTGTTCGTGGTCGCCCGTTCCGGCGAGGTGTTCCGCGGCAGCGACATCGTGGTGGCCGCGGAAAAAGCCGGCCTGCGTTTCGGCGCTATGAACATCTTCCACCGCCTCGTGGACGGCCGTCCCGACGCAGGCCCGATCTTCAGCATGGCCAACATGATGAAACCGGGCTACTTCGACATGGCGCGGATCGGTGAACTCGACACGCCCGGCATCACCTTCTTCATCACGCTGCCCGGCCCGCTGCCGGCGCTGGATGCATGGGAGGCGATGCTGCCGGCGGCGCAGCGCATCGCCGAACTGCTGGATGGCGAACTGCTGGACGAGGACCACAACGCGCTCGGCCGCCAGCGCGTCGCCGGCCTGCGCGAGGAACTGCGCGCGTGGGACCGTCAGCACGAAGGCCCGATCATCGGCGCGCCGCCGCGGCGCTGAGTTCCGCGCGACCATCACGAGACGATCCATGGCGTATCCCAGTCCCGCGTTTCGCGAAGACCGCACCGACGTGCTCCACGCAGCGATCCGCGGGCTGTATTTCGGCGTACTGGTCACGCGTCCCGAGGGTGGCTTTGTCACTTCCTACCTGCCGTGGGAACTGGACGCCACGCGCGGCCCGCTCGGTACGCTGGTCGGGCATCTCGCGCGCTACAACCCGCAATCGCAGGTCCCGGGCGGCGGCGCCGATGCGCTGGCGCTTTTCCAAGGTCCGCATGCGTACGTGTCGCCGTCCTGGTACCCCGGCAAGCGCGACGATCCGCGCCAGGTGCCGACCTGGGATTACCTTGTGGTCGAGGCGCGCGGCAAGCTCGTGACATTCGACGACGAAGCGCGCCTGTACAACCTGCTGACGCAACTCACCGACCGCAACGAAGCCGGCCGCGAACATCGCTGGCGCGTCACCGACGCGCCCGACGACTACGTGCGCAGGGAAATGCGCCACATTGTCGGCATCGAACTGCGCATCGAATCCCTGACCGGCCGCTACAAGCTCAGCCAGAACCGCAACGCCGCCGATCAGGAAGGCGCGCGTGC
>JBQCCP010000032.1:0-7982 GCA_051962095.1 Rhodanobacteraceae bacterium | reverse complement strand
TCCATCAGCGCCAGTTCGAACAACCAAGGCACCAAGACGAACACGCAGAGCCTGACGCTGTATTTCGGGAACGGCGGAACGGCTATCTATTCGGGTGCGTGCACGATGACCGCCACCGCGGATAGCGGAGCCTGACCCCGCACTCTCTCTCGATCCGCTTCCATCTTCACTACATCGAGATCCTCCCTCGGCGTCGCGATCCATCGCCCGAAGTCATCGCGCCAGAACGTGAACCACTGGCGCGACATGAACACGCCGGCGTGGCAGTGGAAGCAGCGGATGCCAACCTGGTCGAGCGTGATGCACGGCTTCCCGCACGCGTCGCAGGCACCAGGTGGCGTGATTTCGACGTAGCGACCCATCTCTGTAGGGTAATCCCTACACTGTCTCGCGGCGTGAGCCGATACCGACGCCACGCGCAAACCGCGACACTGCTCGCGCCCCCGAGTCAGGCGAGCCGACAACAGCGGTCAGGCTGCGGCCGATGACGGGGCAAAATCCTTTGACAGGTATTCGGCCCACGCGTCCATCAAATCGCGCCGCTTGCGCAGTAGTTCACCGCGTCGATATGCGGCCTCGGCTTCGTTCGGGATGCGGTGCGCCAGCGCCTTCTCGGCCACGATGTTCCACGGGGAAAAGTCTTTCCGCAATTTTCCGACGCTCTAAGCGCGATGCGGGTTTCGTGGGCTGCAATGCATCGGGTTTGCGGAACATGAAACAGTCTGCAATCCGCGCCATTGCTCAATTTGGCTCCGGACTGCAAATCCGCGTACGCCGGTTCGATTCCGACCCTGGCCTTACCATGCGCTTGCGGAGCCAGGACTCGGCAGTTCCGGCATTCCAGTAAGCGCGGCTACCATAGCCAACGGCGTGCAAAACGCGCGGGTGGCGAAACCGGTAGACGCAGGGGACTTAAAATCCCCTGGCCTCAACAGCCGTGCGGGTTCGAGTCCCGCCCCGCGCACCAGGTTCTTCGAGCGTTCACTTTGCCGGCGGCTGGTCGACATGTCCGCAGTGTTTGCAGGTGCGCGCTTCCAGCGAACCGTAATAGCGCTCGAACACCGGTGGAAAATCCTTTTCAATGCTGCCGAGGATGAAGTACTCCTCGTAGAGTTTGTGGTTGCACTTCGCGCAGAACCACAGCAGGCCATCCTTCTCGTGCGGCAGCCGGCGCCGCTCGATCACCAGACCGATCGAATCG
The DNA here is from genome assembly GCA_051962095.1 of Rhodanobacteraceae bacterium. Taxonomy (GTDB): domain Bacteria; phylum Pseudomonadota; class Gammaproteobacteria; order Xanthomonadales; family Rhodanobacteraceae; genus 66-474. The sequence continues at coordinate 6,781 of JBQCCP010000032.1, read as the reverse complement.
GGCATCCGTTGCGGCGAGTGCGGCGTGCGCGGCGGCAGATAGAAGATCTCGCCGGCGCGGACCGGAATGTCGTGGCGGTGGCCATCGTCCTGCACGCGCAACACCATCTCGCCTTCGAGCTGATAAAAGAATTCGGGGCCTTCGTCCCAGTGATAGTCGGTGCGCGCGTTCGGGCCGCCCACGATCATCACGATGAAGTCGCCGTCGACGATGCACTTGTTGCCCACCGGCGGCTTCAGCAGGTGGCGGTGTTCGTCGATCCAGCGTTGCAGGTTGAAAGGGGGCGTGAGCGACATGGGCGTTTCCCGTCGGCCGATTGCCCACCTTAGCGCCAGCGCGATGCGAGGAAAAGGGCAGCGTCGGGGCGGGGTGGGTGGGTGGAGCGCATCAGGCGGATTCCGGTTCCACCGCAATGAAGCTGCGGTGACCCCGGAATGACGGCGACCACATCTCCCGAGTCCCGATCAAACTTCCAGTGACGCGAGATCGCCTTTCTCCTCCAGCCAGGTGCGGCGGTCGGAGGCGCGCTTCTTGGCCAGCAGCATATCCATCAGCTTCGAGGTCGCATCGTTGTCGTCGACGGTGAGCTGCACCAGGCGGCGCGTGTCCGGGTGGATGGTCGATTCGCGCAACTGCGCGGGGTTCATTTCGCCCAGGCCCTTGAAGCGCGTGACGCTGACCGCGCCCTTGATCTTCTCGCGGTCGATGCGTTTCAGCAGCGCGTCGCGCTCGGATTCGTCGAGGCAGTAGAAGACCTGTTTGCCCACGTCGACACGGAACAGCGGCGGCATCGCGACGTACGCGTGGCCGCCGCGCACCAGCGCGGGAAAGTGGCGCAGGAACAACGCCGACAGCAGCGTCGCGATGTGCAGGCCGTCGGAGTCGGCATCGGCGAGGATGATGATCTTGCCGTAACGCAGGCCGGACAGATCGTCCCTGCCCGGATCGCAGCCGATCGCGATCGCGAGATTGTGCACTTCCTCCGACGCCAGCACCGCGCCCGATTCGACTTCCCAGGTGTTGAGGATCTTGCCGCGCAACGGCAGGATCGCCTGATAATCCTTGTCGCGCGCCTGCTTGGCCGAACCGCCCGCCGAATCGCCTTCGACCAGGAACAGTTCGGTGCGATCGGGATCGCTCGATGCGCAGTCGGCGAGCTTGCCGGGCAGGGCGGGACCTTGGGTGATCTTCTTGCGGACGACTTGTTTGGCCGCCTTCATGCGCGCCGTGGCGTGCTCGATCGCGAGCTGCGCAATGGCTTCGCCAGCCGCGACGTTCTGGTTCAGCCACAGCGAGAACGCATCGTGGATTGCGTTCTCGGCGGACGTCGCTGCATCGCGCGACGACAAGCGCTCCTTGGTCTGGCCCGCGAACTGGGGATCGCGCATCTTCACCGACAGCACGAACGCCACGCGCTCCCATACGTCCTCGGGCGCCAGTTTTACGCCGCGCGGCAAAAGGTTCCGCAGATCGCAGAATTCGCGCACCGCGTTGGTCAATCCTGAGCGCAGGCCGTTGACGTGCGTGCCGCCCTGCACGGTCGGAATCAGGTTGACGTAGCTCTCCTGCACCAGCTCGCCGTCCGGCACCCATGCGAACGCGACGTCGAGGCCGCCGTCCTCGCGCTGCGCGTGGTGCACGAACAGCTCGGGCGGCAGGCACGCCGCGCCGCCGAGTTCGGATTTCAGGTATTCGGCCAGTCCGTCCTCGTAATGCCATTCGTCCTGTTCGCCGGATGCTTCGTCGAGCAGTCGCACCATCAGGCCCGCGCACAGGACGGCTTTCGCGCGCAGCAGGTGCTTCAGCTTCGGCAGCGAAACCTTCGGCGAGTCGAAATACTTCGGGTCGGGCAGGAAGCGCAACGTGGTGCCGGTGCGGCGCTTCGGCACTTCGGCCAGCGCTTCGAGCTTACCGACCGGCTCGCCGTCCTTGAAGCGCATCCGGTATTCGGTGCCTTCGCGGCGGATCAGCACTTCCAGGAACGACGAGAGCGCGTTCACCACCGATACGCCAACACCATGCAGGCCGCCGGAGAACGTGTAGTTGCGGTCGGAGAATTTCGCGCCGGCGTGCAGCCGCGTCAGGATCAGCTCCACGCCCGACACGCCTTCCTCGGGATGGATATCCACCGGCATGCCGCGGCCGTCGTCGGTGACGGTGATCGAGCCGTCCTTGTGGACCGTCACCTCGACCTGCTTCGCATATCCGGCAAGTGCCTCGTCCACAGAGTTGTCGACCACTTCCTGCACCAGGTGATTGGGTCGGGTGGTGTCGGTGTACATGCCGGGACGGCGGCGCACGGGTTCGAGGCCCGAAAGCACCTCGATATCGGCGGCGTTGTAACGAGTGGAAGCGGCCATCGGTCAGCATCGCGGCAAGGGCACACAGCCGATCAGGATGGCCAATCCGGACGCGCAGGTCAATGCCTTTTTCCGCCGAAGCATAACGAGTGCCAAGCGCGCGGGTTCGAGGCTTCGCCATTCATGGAGCAGTTCGCGAAAAAGGCACACGATCCGCGGCTGCCGGGCGTTCGCGCTCAACGACTGAAGGAGGCTTCGTGGTTCCCGAGCACGCATTAGTGCCGACCAGCCTCCGGGTTCCGGGGGCGGCTCATTCAAACCCTTCGGAGAAAAGACGTGAGAAACGAGCATTTGACGCCCCGCCTGCCGCTCGCCCTGGCGATCGCGGCGATGCCATTGATGGCCATGGCTGCTTCGTCCAACCCCGCACTCGATGGGCTCAGCTCCATCGAACCGTTGCGCGTCAATCAGGTCGTGGACAATCGGAACGTGACCCCGCTTGGCAAGACCCACCTCGCGCTGCTGAACCAGCTCAAGTCGACCGGCAACGTGCCCGATTCGACGCCGATGAACCACATGCACCTGATCCTCCGGCAGAGCGCGGCACGGACCGCGGCATTGCAAGCGCTGACCGCCGCCCAGCACGATCCGGCGTCGCCCAGGTTTCACAAGTGGCTCACGCCTGCGGAGTTCGGGCAGTATTTCGGTGTGGAGGACGCGGACATCGCCGCCGTGACTGGTTGGCTGACGTCGCAGGGTTTCGTCGTCAATGGCGTTTATCCGGACAAGTTGCAGATCGACTTCAGCGGTACGGCCGGCCAGGTGCGCAACGCCTTTCACACGCAGGAAAGCCGTTACACCTTCAACCACGCCAGCCACATTGCCAATGATCGCGACATCAGCGTGCCGTCGGCGCTGCGGAACGTGGTGGTCGGCGTCGCCGGCCTCAACAACTTCCGTCCGCAACCCCAGCACACGCCGCCGGAAGTCGGGCAGTTCGATCCGGCGACGCAGCGTTTCAAGGTGCTCCAATCCGCCCCCACCACGGCCAAGGCCATTACGCCGTTTGCCGTTCCGTTCGTCGGCGGCGTGCGCGGTTTCGTGCCCTACGACATGAATGTCATGTACGACACGTCGGGCCTGTATCGCGCCGGCATCACCGGCAAGGGCATCACGATCGCGGTCGTCGAGGATCAGGGGATGGACAGCGATGATTGGACGAACTTCGTCGCGCAGTTCGGCCTCGGCGGTTACGGCGGAACCTTCAAGCAGTTCCAGCCGCAGTTGTCGCCGTCCACCGGCAACTGCACCGACCCGGGTGGCGAGAATCCACAGGACGAAAGCATCGAAACCGTGCTGGATTCGGAATGGACCACGGCGATGGCGCCGGGCGCCAACATCTGGGTCGCCACCTGCAACGATGCGGACAGCAGCAATTTCTTCGGCGGCGTGTTCACCGCGGCGGACAACCTGATCAATGCGGCGAATCGTCCCGACGTCATCAGCGCGAGCTACGGCTACGGCGAGGGCTTCACGGATGCTGCCAGCAAGGCCGCGATCGACCTGATGTGGGCGCAGGCCGACGCCGAAGGCATCTCGGTGTTCGTGTCCTCGGGCGATTCCGGATCCAACCCGAGTTTCAACGGGTCGATCATCAATGGCGTGCCCGCGATCGACGCGAATTCGTTCGCCACCTCGCCCAACGATACCGGCGTCGGCGGCACCGACACGGCCGATGTGCTGGATGGCACCACCAGCAAATACTTCAGCAGCAAGTTGAATTCGGTGTATGGCTCGGCCAAGTCGTATGTTCCGGAAATCACCTGGAACCAGTCGTGCGGCAACACGCGGGCGGCCCGGGACCTGATCCACGCGAACGCGTTGAAGTTCTGCGAAAACTACCTGATCTACGATCCGAACGGCGACTACATCACCAGCGAGAGCGGCAGCGGCGGGCCCTCGTCGATCGACAGGAAGCCGATCTGGCAACGCATCGTGCGTGGCGCGGCCCGCGACCAGTCGCGGGACCTGCCCGATGTTTCGCTGTTCGGCGGGTCCTACGGCGGCTATTCGTGGGTGATCGTGTGCACCGGCCAGTATCCGTGCACGAAGGACTTCGCCTCGCCGGTGTATCTCGTGGGCGGAACCTCGCTGTCCTCGCCGATGTTCGCCGGCATCCAGGCGCTGATCGACCAGGGTTTGGCCGGCAAGGGCCTGTCCGCGGACCAGGGCAACGCCGCGCCGACGCTGTACGTGCTGGCCAGCCGCGAGTATGCGGCGACGTCTTCGCTCATGGCATGCAATGCGGACAATGGCGCGAAGGGCACCGGCAACTGCGTGTTCCACGACATCACGGACGGAGGCAATTCGACCCAGTGCGTCGTGGTCGAGGCGTTCGACGAAACCACGCCCGATTGCTACTTCTACGGGACGATCAACAACCTGTTCGGAACCTATGGTCCCACGCAGGTCGGCCTGACCTCGAGCAGCATCGCGAACTACAGCCCCCAGACCGCTGCGTTCGCGGCACACGCGGGTTGGGACTTCGCCAACGGTCTCGGTTCCGTCAACGCAACCAACCTGTTCGCGGCCTGGAAGAAGTTCGTCAACGCACCGTGACACGGCGCCATATCCCCTCGGCAGGGGCCTCCACCGAGGGGATTTCCGCCCGCCGCCCGCGTGCTTTCCGGCCAAGCCCTCCTTCGGCTGAATTGCAAGATGGCGACACAAAATTTTCCGGGCGGCGTTCAGCGTCCAGTTTGCCGATCAGGCGGAATATGCGCGCGCCGGGCCATCGTGACCCGTGCATTTCCAGGAGACCATTGCAATGCGTAAGCTGATCCTCGCCGCCCTCGTCGCGGCTGCGTTCTCGATCCCGGCGTTCGCCGCCCAGACCACCCCGGCGGCTTCCGCCCCGGCCGCCGAGCAGGCTGCTGCTCCGGCCAAGTCCGAAGCGCCGATGAAGGCTGAGCACAAGGCCCACGCCAAGAAGCATCACGCCAAGAAGTCGCATCATCACGCCAAGATGGCCGAGTCCTCGGCTCCGGCCAGCAGCGGCAAGTAATCCGAAGCCCGCAGGGCTTTGGTTGTTGAATTGAACGCCCCGGCTCGTCCGGGGCGTTTTTTGTGGGTTCCGGAACAGCGCCGCCGCCGGCTGCCCAATCCCGCCGCCGGTTGTTGCCAACCACCTGTTGCGGCTACACTATTCGGCTCATCGACCCGCCCGATGCGGGTTGCATCCATTCCGGCGGCGGCTTGTGCAACGGCATCCCGAGGTGCCGTTGCACAAGCCACGTGCCGGAACCTTACCCATAGCGAGAAGGCTCCCATGCCGCTTTCCACCGAACAAACCAGCAAGATCATCGAGGACTACCGCCGCGCACCGACCGATACCGGTTCGCCGGAAGTGCAGATCGCGCTGCTGTCCGCCCGCATCCAGCAATTGTCGGATCACTTCGAGTCGCACAAGAAAGACCACCACTCGCGTCGCGGCCTTTTGAAGATGGTCAACCACCGCCGCCGCCTGCTCGGTTACCTGAAGGGCAAGGACGCCGAGCGCTACCAGACGCTGATCGGCCGTCTCGGCCTGCGTCGCTGAGCGACGCGCGTCCATCGAAACCCCTCCGCCGGCAGCCGTCGCATTCGAACGCTCGCCGGCTTTCGGCGTTTGCCTGAACGCGAACGCATAAACCAAGGACAACTCCCGTGGCAAAAGTAAGCAAGACTTTCCAGTACGGCCAGCACGCCGTCACGATCGAAACCGGCGAGATCGCTCGCCAGGCTTCAGGCGCAGTGATGGTCTCGATGGGCGGCACCGTGGTGCTGGTCGCGGCGGTTGCCGCGCAGAAAGCACGCGAAGGGCAGGATTTCTTCCCGCTCACCGTCGATTACCAGGAGAAGTTCTACTCCGCCGGCCGCATCCCCGGTGGTTTCTTCAAGCGTGAAGGGCGGCCGACCGAAAAGGAAACGCTCACCTCGCGCCTGATCGATCGCCCGATCCGCCCGCTGTTCCCCGAGGCGTTCAAGAACGAAGTGCAGATCGTCGCGACCGTCGTGTCGCTGAACCCGGAAGTGGACGGCGACATCCCGGCGCTGCTGGGTGCGTCCGCCGCGCTGGCGCTGGCCGGCATTCCGTTCAAGGGCCCGATTGGCGCCGCGCGCGTCGGTTACGTCGACGGCAAGTACGTGCTGAACCCGTCGCGCACGCAGTTGAACGATTCCGCGCTCGACCTCGTGGTTGCCGGCACCGCGAACGCGGTGCTGATGGTGGAATCCGAAGCCAAGCTGCTTTCCGAAGACGTGATGCTGGGCGCGGTGACGTTCGGCCACAAGGAAATGCAGGCCGCGATCCGCGCGATCGCCGAGTTGGCGACCGAGGTTGGCAAGGCGTCGTGGAACTGGCAGGCGCCGGAACGCGACGCGCAACTGGTTGCTGCCGTGCGCGGCGAAGTCGGCGACAAGCTGGCCGCGGCATTCCAGAT
>JBQCCP010000031.1:0-5653 GCA_051962095.1 Rhodanobacteraceae bacterium | reverse complement strand
GCGTCACACCTCGTAACCGAATCGTTCTATCCACGGACGCAGTACCGGCAACACTGGCTCGAACTGCTCGCGGTAATTTTTCCAGCGCCCCACCGCCGCGGCGTTCATCGGTTGCGTGACCTGGGCGTAGCTCGGCGTGGCGATGAACTGCTTGCATTGCGCGTGTTCGGCGAAACCGTGCATCGGCGAGGCATCCTGGACTTCCAGGAAACGGCCGAGCCGTGCAACGGACCCATCGAGATCGGCGACGACCGATTCATACCGCCACTCCAGGACACGCGGCTCGAACACGTCGAGGTGCCGGCAGCACTGTTCGAACGCTTCCGTGTAACCGCGCGCGAGCCGCGGCAGCGAGGAACACATCGCCCTGAACGCCGGCGAGCGGAACGCCTGCATGCTGCAACTCAGCAGCACGTCGCAGGGATGCCTGACGCACAGCACGATGCAGGCATCCGGGAACAGCCGCAGGATCATCGGCAGGCACAGCATGTTGAGCGGATTCTTGTCCACCAACCGGCGCTGCCCGAGGTCGGGCACCGTGTGTGCGACCAATCCGCGATAGACCTGGCGCAACTGGTCGGTTTCGGTTTGCGTGAGAACGGCGAGGTCGCCCGGATAACGCTGTCCCGCCTGCTCCATCCGTTCGATCAACTGGTAAACGTAGCCACGCTCATCCATCGACCGGAAATCCGGATGCGCGTCGAGCATCTGTTCCAGCAAGGTGGTGCCCGAACGCGGAAACCCGATCACGAATACAGGGCTCTGCAACATCGAAGGAGCCACCAACGGTTTCCATGTGGCATATGCCTGCGCGTCAACCGACCGCGTCACCATCGGCAAAGGCTGTCCGTTCGCCGCGGACAATCCCGGGGCCGCCTGTCGGGCGATTTCCATCTGTGCGGCATGCGCGGCCTCGAGTGCCTTCCACGCATCGCGATAATGCGCCTGCCGGTCGCGCGCCGACGCCAGGCCGAATGCGGCACCCGACACGACCTCCGGATCAGCGGCGACGTCCAGCACGCGCTGGTAGAGCACGGCCGCGTCGGCATGGCGGCGCTCGCGCATCGCCATCATCGCATGTGCGCGCCAGACATCGACGCGTGCATCGACGTAATCTGAGTCCAGAACATCGAGGGCATCCAGCGGCAGACGTTGCAGCTCGATCCGCGCCTGCTCGAGCTGGTTGTTGCGTTCATGCAAGGCGACACGCTGCGCCGTGATGCGAAGCCGCATCGCCGTGGCGGCCGGTTCCTTTGGCAGGTGCGCCTGCGACAACACCTTCAGCGCCGTTTCCAGTCGCCCCAGCACGGACAGGATCGACGCCAGCACCAGCGCCTGTTCGGCCGGCTGCGGTGGCCAGCCGTCGGCGCCCTCCAGCATCGCCTCCTCGCTTTCGATGTCTCCGCAGACGTGGCAGGCGTGGGCAGCTTCCAATCGTGCTTCCACGAATCGTGGGGGGCGTTGCACCGCATCCAGCAGCGCCTCGCGCGCCGCCGCCCAGCGCTGCTGCTGGATGTAGAGCAGGCCGAGGTTGTAATGCGCTTCGGCATCGCCAGGCGCCAGCGACCTCGCCTTAAGCAGCGCCTGTTCGGATGCCGCGAAATCGCCTGCCAGCCTGCAGGCCACGCCGAGATTGTTCCACCACGCGGAAACACCCGGCTGCATGTGCGCCAGGCGTTCGAACGTTCTCGCGGCCTGCGGGTATTCGCCAGTCTGTTGTTGCGCCAGGCCGAGCAGGCCGAGGAACCCTTCGCTGTCCGCCTCGGCGCCGGAAGCCTGCTTCGCCAGTACGAGCACGCGTTGCATGTCGCCCGCGTTCCAGGCGCTGACCATGGATTCGATGACCGGAGAGATCGAAGCAGTCATGCGAGCATCCTGCAAGGATGGCTGCACTCTAGCGGAACAAAAAAGGGCACCGCTCGCGCGGTGCCCTTCGAACCCTGCGGACGTACCGCCGCTGCAACGCTCAGAACTTCAGCGTCGCACGAGCCCAGTAGTAGCGGCCCATCATGTCGTAGGTGGCGGAGTCCGTGTTGCCTTGCCCGTTCTGGTAAATCAGCGGCGGCCGCCTGTCGAACACGTTGTCCACGCCCACGTCGAAGCGCGTGTGGATGACCGGCACCGCGTAGCCGAGCTGCAGGTCGCTGTACACCACCGACGCCACCGGCAAGCTGGCGTTGGTGGCGGCGTCGGCGTTGAGCGCGGTCACGCCACTGATGTAACGCGTGCGCCACTGGGCATCCCAGTCGCCACGGTTCCAGCCGAGCGTCACGGTGCCACGCCAGCGCGAAATGTTGCCGAACTGCGCGTTCCAGGTGCCGGCGAGCTTGTCGACCACGGAGCCGGGCGCCCCCGGCGTCGCATTGTTGTTGAACGTCGCGACGTAGCTGGTAGCCAGCCCCAGCTTGAAGTCGCCCGGATTCACGCCACCCAAGTCGAAGTGCGGAACCTTGTAATTGGCCGTGAAATCGATGCCGCTGGTGCTCAAGCTGCCGAGATTGACGACCGGCGTATCGATGTAGAAGACCTGACCGGGTTGCTTGCTGGTGGTGTCGTAGCGATGGATGAACGAGCAGAACGGGCTCGCGTTGTTGTTGAAGCAGGCGTTGACCACGGTGATGCCCGAAATCGGCACCAGCGTGTCGTACAGGTAGATGTGCCAGAAATCGACGCTGGTGTTCAGGCCAGGCGCCCAGCTCGGGTTGTAGACCAAGCCGAAATCCACCGACTTGCCGTGCTCGGGCTTGAGATTGGCACCTACGACGTTCGCGCCCGAGTAATAGGTGTTCACCTGCGCCGGACTGTTGCCGGGCCAGTTCGGCGGCACCGACTGACAGGCGGCGGGGTGCTGCGCGAGCTCTGCGGCCGAAAGATGTGCGCAGGGATCGTTCAAGGTCGGCTGCACCAGTGAGCGCCCGTCGTAAAGCTGATCGAGGTTGGGCGCGCGGAATACCTGCGAGATCGTGCCGCGCACCAGCAGGTCCTGGATTGGCCGCCATTCGACCGCGAACTTGCCGTTGGTGGTGGAACCGGCAGTGTTGTAGTTGGAGTAACGCACGCCCACGTCGAGGTTCAGCGAATATGCGCCGGGCATGTCCTTCAACAACGGAACCAGGGTTTCGGCGAAAGCTTCCTTGACGTCGTCGCTGCCGCTGCCGGGGGAGCCGCAGGCTTCCTGCGAGATTTGGCAGAAGCCCGTAGCCGGGTCGAGCAAGGCCAGCGGGTTGATCGTGTAGTTCATGGATTGCTTGCGATACAACGCGCCAACCGCCAACTGCACATCGCCCGCCGGCAGCGAGAACAGATTGCCATTGGCGCCCGCACTGATCTGCCGCAGGATTTCCTTCTTGTGGTAAACCGCATCCACGGCGCCCGCGGACAGCGCCGCGCCATTGGCCTCCTGATCGAAAATGTTGGCGCCGGCATCGATGGCCGCCTGCAACGCCGGAATGTACAGCTCGTTCCTGTCGTCCTGCATGCGCGAGGTATGGCCGTAATCGAGTGTCACGTTCCAGTTCCAGCTGCTCTGGCCGACCGCACCGCGCAACCCGGCGATCAACTGCCCGGTACTGGTGGTGTAAGGATGGATACGCGTGCCCACGCCGGTGAGGCGGCCCTGGAACACGTAGCCGCTGTTCGGATCGCCCGGGATCGGGTTCGGGCTGAAGGTGAGCCCGAACGGGTTGAACGGTGCGCTGGCGGGAATCACCAGGCCATCGCCGGTACCCACCGGAATCGACGCGTCCTGGCCCGCCGAAGAGGTGTGGTTGTAGAACGCATCGACGAAGGCCGTGATGTTGTCGGTCAGGTTGTAGCTGCCGAGCACGAAGCCGTCGGTGCGCTGCTGCGCAACCTGGATGTAGTTGTAGGCCGCGTAGTTGAAGGTATCGCTCGCAGTGCGGCACCGGTAGTCGCCGAGGGCCGTGCCGTCACCGCTGTTCCGCGTCACCGTGATGAAGCCCGACGAGTTGGGCGTGCACCCATATTGGCTGAACATCGACGCGGGTATCGAAAGGCGACCGTTGGGAATGGAGCTGGATCCGGCCACGCTGACCGCGCCGTCAGACAGGTACAGCTGGTGCGCCGCGAAATCGCGCCGCGAGTTGGGCACCGCGTTGTACTTGTTGTAGTCGAGGCCGCCGACGATGTTGTACTTGTCGCCGGTATGGCCCATGGTCAGGCTGAAGCCGTGCCGCTGGCCGTCGCCATGGCCGGAAATGCCATCGTTGAAGCTCATCTCCGCGCCATCGAAATCGTGGCGAAGGATGATGTTCACCACGCCACCCACTGCATCGGAACCGTAGGTCGTGGACGCGCCCTCGGCCAGCACGTCGATCCGCTGCACCATGTTCTGCGGCACCAGGTTCAAGTCGGCGTTGAGCATGCGCTGGCCATCGATCAGCACCAGCGTGCGGCCGGTGCCCAAACCGCGCAGCGAAACACGCGACGCACCATCGCCGCCTTCAGTCAGCGGCGATGCCACGCCGCCGCCGTTGGAGTTGTTCTGCGGATTGGTCGCGTCACCGGCAATGCTGGGCAATTGCTGCAGCACGTCACCCAGGGTCGGCTTGCCCGAGTTGGTGATGTTCTGGCGATCGATGATGGTGACGGGACTCGCGGTTTCGGTGTCCACGCGCCGGATCAGCGATCCGGTCACGACCACCGTCTGCAATGTCTTCGGTTGTTCCTTCTGATTGGCCTGGTTGTCCGGCGCCTGCTGCGCCTGGGCCAGCCCCGTCGCCGCAACGATGCCTGCCGTCAGCCCGATGCGCACGGCCAGCGACAAGCGTTTCATCTTGTGGTTCATTGCTCACTCTCCAGCAAATGTGGAAAACGCCAGCGCGCATTTTTCGAGCCGCACTGGACTGTCGATACTTCGCACCCTCGATGCTTCGCTTACAGCCCCTGTCCGGTTACGGCCCCGCTCGGTTAACCGTGATTTAACGATACTCGCGGATCAAATTAACACGCAAACGATCCCGTCTTTCATTCAGCTTTCGGACAGCAACGGGCGTCCTGCGTTCGAGCCCTCGATGGGTGGACGAAATGCATGCTTGCCATCGGGATCGGATGGCCCCACCTTTGCGGCATTCCCGTTCACGAGGCCGCCATGGAATCCTTCCACGCCACCACCATCCTGTCCGTGCGCAAGAACGGCAAGGTCATCCTGGGAGGCGACGGCCAGGTGACGCTGGGCAACACCGTGGTCAAGGCCAACGCCCGCAAGATCCGCCGGCGCGGCAAGAACGCCGCCGTGCTGGCCGGCTTCGCCGGCGCGACCGCAGACGCCTTCACCCTGTTCGAACTGTTCGAGGACAAGCTGGCCAAGCACAACGGCCAGTTGACCCGGGCCGCGGTGGAACTGGCCAAGGAATGGCGCACCGATCGCCGGCTCGGCCGGCTCGAAGCGATGCTGGCGGTGGCCGACAAGGACGCGTCACTGCTGATTTCCGGCAACGGCGACGTGCTGGAACCCGAACACGGCCTGATCGCGATCGGTTCCGGTGGTCCATATGCGCAGGCCGCCGCCAAGGCGCTGCTGGACAACTCCGACCTCGATGCGCGCCAGATCGTCGAAAAGGCGCTCGGCATCGCCGGCGATATCTGCATCTACACCAACCACAACGTGACGATCGAAGAGCTGGGGACGGGG
>JBQCCP010000030.1:0-12820 GCA_051962095.1 Rhodanobacteraceae bacterium | reverse complement strand
CGGTTTCGTTCTTGACGTCGACCTTGTGCCGCGCCACGTCGGCGTCGGCGCTGGTCTTCATGGTCTTGACGTCGTCATGCGCCTTGGCGATGCCGTCGAAGGCGGGCTTCACGTCCGAGGGCACGCCCACACCCTCGACGCCCACGCCGGTGACCGCGACGCCGATGCCGCCATGCGCATCGGACAGCGACGCCCGCAGCCGGCCGAACACCTGGCTGCCGAGCTTGTCGGCGTCCACACGCCCGGACGAACACGGCAGGCCGAGCGCATCGATCAGGCACTGCAGCGGATGCGTGCCCACCGCCGCGCGCACGGTCGAGGTGGCCGCATTGCGGACCACTTCCTCGGCGTCGCGGGTGGCGTACAGGAACTCGCGCGCATTGGTCACCTTGTAATGCACGTCGTAATCGACCAGCACCAGTTGGCCGTCGCTGGTGAGCAGTCGCGCCTCGTCGTTGACGGTGCGCACGCGGTCCATGTCGACTTTCTGCACGTCGTCGAACGGCGGCGGCAGGTGCAGGTGCAGGCCAGGTTGCAGAATTTTCTGGAAGCTGCCGAAGCGCAACAGCACCCCGACCTGCTGGCCACCGATCGACGACCATCCGCCGATCAGGAACCACAACACGATCAGCACTGCGATCAGCGCGAGCGCGCCCAGCGGGCCGCGCCCGAACGGACCGAGCCGGCGCCGTGCCTTGCGGAACCATGCTTCCAGATCGGGACCGCCGCCTTGGCCGCCCTGCCCCCACGGCTCGCGGCCCCGGGGTTCACGCGGTTTTTCGCCGGGTTCCTTCCAGGGCATCTCGGGACAGCCTCAGGGTTGCGAAAATGATGCGCCACGGTCAGGCGCAAACGCCGCATTCTACCAGAGCGACCAACTCCCTCTCCCCCATGCAGCTTCTCCGCATGGGGGAGAGGGTGGGGTGAGGGGGCCGGCGGCCACGCGAGGAAAAGCCAGCATCAAGCGGTTACCGCAGCATCGCTGCATGATGCGATCGGAAACTGCCTGGCCACGCCCCCTCACCCTGGCCTTTCCCCAAAACGATGGAGCCGTTTTTGGGGAAAGGGGATGGAGTTACCGCACAGCTACGCCGCGTCGAGCCAATCGCGCAGCAACCGGCCTTCGTCGCCGCGAACGTCGCCGGCCAGCGGCAACAGCAAGTCGCGCGGCGCGTCGATGTCCAGCCGCCAGCCGTCCTCGTCGTAGTGTTCGGATTTGACGGCGCCGAGTTCGATCAGGCGCGCGCGCAGGCGTCCCGCGCGCGGCGGCAAGCGGAGTTCGGCGTGCACCCGCGTGCCGGCAAGCCGCTCGCTGATCGCCTGCCGCAACAGGTCGAGGCCCGAACCGGTCGCCGCAGACAGCCACACCGCCGTCGGCGCGCCGTCGGCGTCGCGGTCGATGCGCGCGGGGGTTTCCAACAAATCGATCTTGTTGAACACCATCAATTGCGGCACGTCGCCCGCGCCGATCTCGTCCAGGACGCCGTTCACGACCTCCACCAGCAGGTCGCGTTCGGGATCGGCGGCATCGGTGACGTGCAGCAGCAGGTCCGCGTCGCGCGCTTCGGACAGCGTGGCGCGGAACGCGGCCACGAGATCGTGCGGCAATTCGCGGACGAAACCGACGGTGTCGGCCAGCACCGCGGGACCTGCATCGAGGTCTTCCAGGCGCCGCACGGTGGGATCGAGTGTCGCGAACAACTGGTTGGCGACATACACCGAGCCGCGGGTGACGGCGTTGAACAGCGTGGACTTGCCGGCGTTGGTATATCCGACCAGCGCGATGCGCGGCAGCGTGTTGCGCAAGCGCGCGCGGCGTTGCTGGTCGCGCTGCACGCCCACCTTGTCGATGCGCTTCTGCAACTGCTCGACGCGTTTCTGCAACAGCCGGCGGTCGGTTTCAAGCTGGGTTTCGCCAGGACCGCGCAGGCCGATCGAGCCGCCGCGCTGGCGCTCCAGGTGGGTCCAGCCGCGCACCAGCCGCGTCGCCATGTGCTTCAACTGCGCGAGTTCGACTTCCAGCTTGCCTTCGTGCGACTGCGCGCGCTGCGCGAAGATGTCGAGGATCAACGCGGCGCGGTCGATCACCCGCGCGGAGAAATGTTTTTCGAGGTTGCGCTCCTGCACCGGCGTCAGTGCGTGGTCGACCAGCACCAGGTCGGCGCCGAGTTCACGCACCTTCGCCTGCACCTCGTCGGCCTTGCCGGTGCCAATGTAGAACTTCGGATTGGGCGCATCCACGCGCGCGTGCACGCTGCCCAGGATGTCCGCGCCGGCGGATTTTGCGAGTTCCGCGAATTCCTGCGCGCGGCGCGCGGCCTTGCCGGTGTACGGCAATACCAGGAGCGCGCGTTCGCCTCGCTTTTCTCGTTCGAACAGGGGAATCAGTCCTGCGCCGGCGTTTCGGCGTCGTCCGTCCTGGAGTCTTCCGCACCGACCTTGACCGCGCGGCTCGGCACCACGGTCGAGATGGCGTGCTTGTACACCATCTGGCTGACCTGGTTGCGCAGCAGCACCACGAATTGGTCGAACGATTCGATCACGCCCTGCAGCTTGATGCCGTTGACCAGGTAAATGGCGACGGGAATGCGGTCCCGGCGCAAGGCGTTCAAAAACGGATCCTGCAGCGATTGGCTCTTCGACATTGTTATGGCCTTTCGATCCGGGCTTCTCCCATGACGTCAGATGGTAACGCAGATCGCCCGGGAATGGGCTGCTTTCACCCGCTTTTCATACCGAGAAACAGCGCCACCGCAATGGCGACCGATTCTGCGGAATCCAGCCGGTCGGGATCGAACATGCGCGCGTCCAGCTCGCCGCGCAGCCACGTGGTCTGGCGCTTGGCCAGTTGCCGGGTGGCGTGGATCGCACGTTCGCGAAATGCCGCTTCGGAGCAGCCGCCTTCGAGGTATTCCCACGCCTGCCGATAACCCACCGCCCGGATCGCCGGCAAATCGGGATGCAAATCCCCGCGCGCGCGCAGGCGTTCGACTTCGTCGAGAAAACCCGCCGCCAGCATCGCGTCGAATCGCGCGGCAATGCGTTCGCGCAAGGCGTCGCGACGGGCGGGAATCAAGGCGAGTTTCAGCAGCCGGTACGGCAGCCGCTTGGCGGCCATCGCGCCGGCGTGCAATGCGGTGATTGTATCGCCCGAAAGTTCAATGGCCTCCAGCGCACGCTGGATGCGTTGGGCATCGTGGGAACGGATGCGCGCGGCGGCTTCGGGGTCGAGCTTCGAGAGGCGCGCGTGCAACGCCGGCCAGCCGTCGCGTTCGGCTTCGGCGCGCAAGCGTTCGCGAAGCCGAGGATCGGCCGACGGCATCGCCGAAAGCCCGCGTTCCAGCGCCCGGAAATACAAGCCGGTGCCGCCGACCAGCAGCGGTACATGGCCGCGCGCGGTGATCGACTGCATCGCGGCAAGGGCGTCTTCGCGGAACTGCGCCGCCGAATACGGTTCGGAGGGATCGCGGATGTCGATCAGCGCGTGCGGATGGCGCCGCAAGGTTTCCGCATCGGGTTTGGCCGCGCCGATGTCCAGCCCCCGATAGACCAGCGCCGAATCCACGCTGACGAGTTCGACCGGAAAGCGCTCGGCCAGCGCACAGGCCAGCGCGGTCTTGCCCGTGGCCGTGGGTCCCATGAGGAAAATCGCGGGCGGACGCGGGGCGATGGCATCGGCGTGGGGCGGCATCGCGCCGATTGTACGGGCGGCGGTGCGGGCGGCCGGCCGTGGCGCCGCCTTATAATGGCGGGCATTTCCAACGGACAAGGCACCACCATGCCGAACATGATGAGGGCGCTGGTCAAGCGCGACGCCGCGAAAGGCATCTGGATGCAGGAGGTGCCGGTGCCGGAGTACGGCCACAACGACGTGCTGATCGAGGTCGAGAAAACCGCGATCTGCGGCACCGATCTGCACATCTACAACTGGGACCAGTGGGCGCAACGCGTCATCAAGCCGGGCCTCGTGATCGGCCACGAATTCGTCGGCAGGATCGTCGCGGTGGGCAGCGAAGTGCGCGGCTATCGCGTGGGACAGCGCGTGTCGGCCGAGGGTCACATCACCTGCGGCATGTGCCGCAACTGCCGCGCGGGACGCCCGCACCTTTGCCCCAACACGGTGGGCATCGGCGTGAACCGCAACGGCGCGTTTGCCCAATACATCGCAATGCCGCAATCCAACTTGTGGCCCGTGCCGGACCAGATCCCGTCGTCGCTGGCGGCGTTCTTCGATCCCTACGGCAACGCCGCGCACTGCGCGCTGGAGTACGACCTGATCGGCGAGGACGTGCTGATCACGGGCGCGGGTCCGATCGGCGTGATCGCCGCCGGCATCGCCCGCCACGTGGGTGCGCGCAACGTGGTGGTCACCGACGTCAACGACTACCGTCTGAAACTTGCTGCGGAAATGGGCGCGACGCGTGTGGTCAACGTGAAGAACCAGCGCCTGCGCGATGTGTTGTCGGAACTCCACATGGAAGGATTCGACGTGGGTCTCGAGATGAGCGGCAATCCGCAGGCCTTCAACGACATGCTCGACGTGATGTACCACGGCGGCAAGGTCGCTCTGCTCGGCATCCTGCCGAACGGCTCCGGCATCGACTGGGACAAGGTGATTTTCAAGGGCCTCACCCTGCACGGCATCTATGGCCGGCGGATGTACGAGACCTGGTACAAGATGACCCAGATGCTGCTCACCGGCTTCCCGCTGCAGAAGGTGCTGACCCACCAGCTCGCGATCGACGACTTCCAGCAGGGCTTCGACCTGATGGCGTCGGGCGAGTGCGGCAAGGTGGTGTGCAGCTGGTGATGGCCGGATCAATTCGACGGACGCCAAGCAGCCCTTGCCCGACGCTGCGTCTCCCCGGCGGAAACGCTGGCGCTGGCTGCGCCGCGAGGCCATCGACTTGGGCGACGTGTTCGTCCAGTTCTTCGCGGTGGTCATCGGCATCCTGCTGGCGCTGTTCATCAACAGCCGGGTGACCGAACGCCAGCAACAATCCGCGGTAAGCGAAGCCGTGCGCGCGATACGCACGGAACTGGCCGCAAACCGGGTTGCCTTGCATCAGAGCGCCGTGCGACTGACCGCCATGGCCGCGGACATGCAACGTTCGCCCGGGAACCAGAATCAACCGGCCCGCTGGTGCTTTCAGTGGGACGGGTGGGATGGAACCAACGTTGCGAATTTGACCGATTCCGCGTACCAAACCGCGATTGCAACCCAAGCCCTGTCGAACATGCCGTTCAAGCAGGCGCAGTTGGTCGCGCAGGTTTACGGCCATCAGCACGTCAAGCAAAAGGATTTCGATCTGATCCAAACCAAAATCCTGGTAGCAGGCCCACAGACCCTCGACGTGTGCATAACGGGTGTACTGGGCATCGCCGAGGATGAACACGTGCTCGACGCCCAATATGACCCATTGATCGGTCCAGACAAGAAGGCGTGGCCCACGCCACCGCCCAATCCATTTGCATCGAATACCGCGAAGTGAGGACCACCATGACCTACGCCGCTCAAGACCGCTACGCATCCGAACTCGACAGCATCCGCGACAGCGGGCTGTACAAGGACGAGCGCATCATCACCTCGCCGCAGTCGGCCGAAATCACGCTGGCCGACGGACGCCGCGTGCTGAACTTCTGCGCCAACAATTACCTTGGGCTCGCCGATCATCCGCGCCTGATCGAGGCCGCCAAGAAGGCGCTCGACACCCATGGTTTCGGCATGGCGTCCGTGCGCTTCATCTGCGGCACGCAGGATCTGCACAAGCAACTGGAACACGACATCGCGAAGTTCTTCGGCACCGACGACGCGATCCTCTATGCCGCGTGTTTCGACGCCAACGGCGGACTGTTCGAACCGCTGCTGGGCGAGAACGACGCGATCATTTCCGACGCACTGAACCACGCCTCGATCATCGACGGCATCCGCCTCTGCAAGGCCAAGCGCTACCGCTACGCCAATGGAGACGTCGCGGACCTGGAAAAACAGTTGCAGGCCGCCGACGCCGCGGGCGCGCGCACCAAGATGATTTCTTCGGACGGCGTGTTTTCGATGGACGGCGTGGTCGCGCCGCTGGACAAGATCACCGCGCTGGCGAAGAAATACAACGCGCTGGTGCACATCGACGAATGCCACGCGACGGGTTTCATCGGCAAGACCGGGCGCGGCTCGGCCGAAGTGCATGGCGTGATGGACAGGATCGATATCTTCACCGGCACGCTGGGCAAGGCGTTGGGTGGCGCGGTCGGCGGCTTCACCACCGGCCGCAAGGAGATCATCGACATGCTGCGGCAGCGTTCGCGGCCATACCTGTTCTCGAATTCGTTGCCGCCGGCGCTGGTCGCGGCGTCGATCGAAGTACTGAGGATGCTGAACGAGGCCGGAAGCCTGCGCGAAAAGCTCGCCGAGAACACCCGCTATTTCCGCGAGGCGATGACCAAGACCGGTTTCGGGATCAAGCCCGGCCATCATCCGATCGTCCCGGTGATGACGCACGACGCCAAACTCGCGCAGGCGATGGCGGCAGGCCTGCTGGACGAAGGCATCTATGCGATCGGGTTCTTCTATCCGGTGGTCGCGGAAGGCAAGGCACGCATCCGCACCCAGATGTGCGCGGCGCACACGCGCGAGCACCTCGATGGCGCGATCGCGGCGTTCACCAAGGTCGGCCGTGACGTTGGTCTGCTGAAAGGCTGAACTTTCCGTAGGTTGGACTGAACGAAGTGAAGCCCAACGAGCTGTTGGGCTTGGGCGCGCACCTGCCGCATCCCTATTTCGTCTTCTTCAGTTCGATCTTGTCGATCGCCCACATGCCATCGCGCGGATCGCCGGTGGCGAATACACATAACGTGTGATTTCCGGCGGTGGCGGGAATATCTGCCGTCAGCGTGGTCTGCAGTTTCGTCTGGGCGGCCTTTGCAAGCGGCAGCGTTGCCAGCAACGGACCGTCGCACGAATCCCGATGCACCTGCAATTCGCCGGCCGACGTTCGCTTCGGCCGTGTGACGACACTCGAGTCGTCCTTCCACAACGCGAAATTCCAGGGCAAGTTGCCGACCGCCAATGCAATACGCTTGACACCATCCAGCGGCGCATCTTTCCACTGCCAGCACATATTGGCTATGTCGAGGCGATAGACCGGGCGAGGTCCATCGAGCGGTCGATCGTCCTCCAGCCGCAGCACGATCAGCGACTTTCCGCAGGTATCGAGTTGATCGCTGTTGCGGGTGAGCAATGCTGCGGCATCGACCACCTGCGTGCGCGGGGCGGCCAACTCGAAGCCATTCGGCGCGAACGTTGCTGCGCGCAACATGGTGGTCTTGTCCGCCTGATACGACAGCGGCTTCGAATACGCGAGCGACGCACCAGTCGGCGCGGCGCCATCGGTGGTGTAACGGATCGTGCCGAAATCCGTCTGGTTCGACAGTGCAACCTCGATGGTGCCGCCCGCCCCGGCACTCAAAGCGAACGCAGGCGCGAAGGCGCTGTCGGCGTATTCGATGCCGAGCGCGCGGTAACGCGCAAGCTCCGCCGGCATGCGTCGCAGGAATCCTGGCCAATCGTGCGTCGAAGCGGGCGACCACGCGATTTCCGAAAGCGCCGCGATACGCGGAAACACCGCGTGCTGCACGCGCCCGAACGTCGGCATGTATTCCGCCCACAGATTGGCCTGCACGCCGAGAATGTGCTTGGCCTCGGCTGCCGTCGTGCCATCCGGCACCGGGTTGTAGTCGTACACGTCCTTCAGCGATTCCACGTCAGGCCGACCCGGTGGCTCGTCGTGCAGATCGGATTGATAGTGGTCGAGGTACAGCGTGGGCGACGACGACATCACCACGTCGTGGCCTTGCTGCAGCGCCTCGACCGCCCCTGCGGGCTCGTGCCATGACATCACCACCGCCGACGCCGGTACCTTGCCGTGCAGGATCTCGTCCCAGCCCACCGCGGTTCGGCCGTGCTTCTGGAGATAGTTCGCCACCTGCGTGGTGAACCAGCCCTGCAACTGCTCCATGTTATTCAAGCCGAGCGCCTTCATGTGCGCGCGTACTTCAGGCGAGGCCTCCCACTGATCCTTGGCTGCCTCGTCGCCACCGATGTGGATGTACTTCGACGGAAACAGCGTCATCACGTGGTCCATCACGTCGTCGACGAACTTCAGGCTGCGTGCGTCGGGTTTCAGCAGCCAGGTGTTGATGCCCCAATCCGTTGAAACCCGCGGCCGCTTGCCGCTGACACCCAGCCACGGATAGGACGCGATCGCGGCCTGCGAATGGCCGGGAATGTCGATTTCCGGCACCACTTCGATGAAACGCTCCGATGCATAGCGCACGATGTCACGCACTTCCGCGTCGGTATAGAAACCGCAGTACGGCTTGTCCGGGCCGCCGGTCAGCGCCGCATCCGGTCCGACCGCCTTGCGGCAGGCGCCGATCTTCGCGAGCCCGGGATAGTCCGGAATCTGGAGGCGCCAGCCCTGGTCATCGCTGAGATGCCAATGCAGCACGTTCAACTTGTGGAGCGACATCCAGTCGATCAGATTCTTGATGTCGGCCACGCTCTGGAAATGCCGCGCCGAATCCAGCATCAGGCCTCGCCACGCGAAACGCGGATGATCGACGATACTGCCGTCCGCGACGTGCGCCGGCGTGTTGCGCGCGGTATCGGGCGTCAGCAACTGCCAGACCGTCACGCCACCATAAAACAGTCCGCGCGTGGTGCGCGCCGTGACCTCTATTTTTCCGTCGCCGATCGCGATGCGATAACCCGCATCGTTTGCAACATCGGCATGCGGATCGAGCTGGAACACGATCGCGGCCGGCGATGATTTGTCCGCCGCGGTTTCGACTCGCAGGTGCAACCCGCGCGTATCCGCCACCAACGCAGCAAACCGCTGCACGACCGCAAGCGCCTGCGCGTCACCACCTTGCACCAGTACGCGATCACCATCCGACACCGTGACTGCGCCGTGTGCGGCCGGGCGCGCCTCGGTGGGCTGTGGCAGCAGCGACCATGCCGGCACCGCGGCTGCCGACACGTTGGCGAGCGCCGACAGGGCGGCGAAGATCAGCAGGCAGCTCATGCGCATGAAGTTCTCCGGGTTGATGCACCGAACGCTTTAGTCGTGCGGCAGGCTGATGGCATACATGTACCACGCCACGTGCGGCAACCACTGCTCGCCCCAGCGCCAGTCGTCGTCCTTGCCGGTTTGCGCGTAGCCGAGATCGAACGCGATCCCGTCGTCTTCCGCGTCGAGTCCCGACGTGATGCCATTGATGATCGCGCCGGGCGCGTTGGTGTATTCCCAGGAATCGAAGAACATGTACTGGATGTTGCGATGCCCGCTGCCGATCAGCATGCTGGTGTCATACGGGTTGCAGCCGAGGATCCAGTGCAACTGGTTCCATGCGTAATACTGCAGCTTCGACTGGAACGCCGCGTCATCGGCGAATATCGGCGCCGCGACGCGTGCCGCCGCGGCCAGCGAAGCGAGCCGGGCATCCTCTCCCTGCCACCACGTTCCCGCTGCGCCATGCGGGAAGAAGAACTTCGCTGCGATGGTGCCGTCCTTCAGGCGCACCAGCTCGCGCGCGTAGCCGAATGGATTGTTGGTGTCGGAGGTGATGCGCAACTGGAACGCCATCGAGCGCCGGATCGCGTCTCGCGCCTTGGCCTTGCGCGCCGGCGTTGCAATCGACGCGTATTCGCCCAGCGCCACCACCGGCATGCCATCGTCAGTGGCATTGAAGAACGGATCGGCGCCGCTGCCCGCGCGCCAGTAGTTGCGATGATCGCCGTGCGTGGCGAGGTGCGCGATCAGCTGGTCCGCACGTTTGTCCGCGGCCTTGCGCCAGGTGTCCTCACGGCTTGCGCGATACAGTTCCGTGGCGGCGAGCAGCGCGCAGTAGTCGTCCACGATGTCTTCGGCGCCATCGCTCAGCAGCTCGCGGTTGTGCTGCTCGAGAAAACGGAATGCGTCCTCGGCGGTCGTGAGGTAACGCCGACTGGAAAATTCGCCATGTTCCGCCAATGTGCTCGCCGCCGCCAGCGCCGCGATCGCCACGCCGCCGCCATTGCGGAAACTCGCCTCGTAATCGCGCGGCCATTCGGCCTTGCCTTGCTCCGCCGAACCCGCACTGCCGGGCGTGGTCTTGATCACCTGCCGGTAATTGGTCGGGCTGATCAGGCGATCCTTCGCCAGCTTGCCCTTGCCGGGCGCGCCGATGCTTTCGTAGAAGGAGCCCTTCGGCACGTGCGCGCGCATCAGGAAATCCGCGCCGTAAATCGCCTCGTCCACCAAGCGCCGCTCGTATTGCGCAAAGTTCTGGTTGTGCGCGGTCTCGAGATTGCGCAAGGTGGCGATGAGCGCCCACGCCACCAGCGAAACCTCCTGATGGTTGCCTTCGGCAAGATGCACGCCGTAGTCACCGGTCGCGGCGAGCCAACCGCCGCGAAGATCGACGTAAGCGGGACCGGCCGGATCCGGATTCTGCAGGTGCGCATCGGCGCGATCGAAATCACCCGTGACGCGCTGGCCCTTGAAGTAGTAGATGACGTTGGAAAGCGTGTAGCGTTCCAGCACGTCATTCGCGGCGCGAAACGGAAACGAAAACGCGTTGGTGCTGCCGCTGACATCCACCCGATACGTGCCGGGCGTTTTCAGCGAAGAAAAATCGACGCTCCAGTAGTGCCAGTCGTTCCAGTGGTCGACCTGCCCCGCGGGCTGCGGCTTGCCCTGCAGCACCGTCTTGCCGGTTTGCACGTCGACCACTTCGAAATGCGTGAAGCGATCTCCACCCGCACCCTGCACGACCGCGTGCTTGGGCGCGGCGGTGTCGTAGCCGACCTGGTCGATGAGCACCCGCGGCCGTTGCGGTGTGGCGTCCGGCACGGCGGGGACGACTGGCTGCGCGGAAGCGATCGAGGCGTGCAGCAGACCGAGCGATGCGACAGCCATCAGGCAACGAAATGCATGCACTAACCACCTCCTCGGCGTCCGGATTCGCGGACCACCAACCGCTCGCGTCCGCGCACCTCAAAAAAATGCGGGCCGGGATGCCAACCGGCCCGCAACGCTGGAGACTCGACTCTCCTGTTACTCGAACCGCGCTCGTCGGGTGTCAGAGCTTGTAGTTCACGTTGAAGTAGTACTGGCGTCCGTTCACGTAGAACGCTTCCGGTGCCGTGCTGAAACCCAGGCCCGCCTGCGATCCATTGATGAAGTACTTCAGATGCGGATTGTTGAGGTTCATCGCATCGAACGTGAAACTCAGGTGCTCGTTGAGCTTGTAGCCTGCCGACAACGACAGGTAACCCTGGCCGGATTGCCAGTACGGCAACAACGCCATCTGACCTGTGCTGGACATCACGCCGTCGTAGAACTTGGAACGGTAGGTGTAGTTGATGCGGGCGTTCCAGTGGGCGTCTTCATAGAACACCGAAGCGTTCGCGGTGTTCTTGGAGGTGCCGAACAACGGACGATCGCCGGCGGCGACGTTGTTGGCCAGCGTGCCGTCTGGGTTGTACATGAAGGTGCCGCCCGACGAGTGGCCCGTGGCGTAGGTGTAGTTGAACGACACACCGAAGTTGTTGCCGATCGGCTGGATGTAGTTCAGCGTCACCCCCTTGAGGGTGCCGTTGACGTTGACAGGGATGCTGACCAGGTACTGGCTGTAAATCGGGGTGTGCGATGGATTGTTGCCGGCGCCGTTGTTGGTCAGGTAGTTGTTGAGGTACGTGCGGGTCACCGTTCCGTAGTCGTAGTAGTTGTTGAGATCCATCTCGTACACGCTGCCCGACAACAGGCCGCGCTCGGCGAAATACCATTCCAGCGACGCGCTGAAGTTGGTGGAGAGGATCGGCTTCAGCCGCGGATTGGATCCGCTGCCGCCACCGATGTCGCCGACGACCGTTGGATCATTGAGACTCAGGAAACCCGCCAACTGGGTGTAATCCTGACGGGTCAAGGTTTGCGACGCGGAGAAGCGCGTCAACAGGCTGCCGTCCGAGTTCAGGTCGAACTTCACGTTGAAGCTCGGCAATACCTTGTTGTAGCTGTGCTTGTAGTAGTTCCAGTACCAGCCCGCCGGGTAGAACGCGGAAGGCGGCGAGCCGAGCGCATAGCTCGCTTCCTGGATGCCGGGGCTGGTGTAGCCGATGTTCTCGTCGGTGGATACATAACGCAGGCCCGCATTGGCGGTCCAGTGTTCACCGGTGAAGTTGGCCTGGATGTACGCGGCGCCGTTCTTCTCCGTCATGCTGTAGATGCCGTTCGGATAGAAGCGCGAGGTGCCGGGGTCGTCCGTCACCTTGCGGTTGGCATACAGGGCATTCAGCTGCGAGAGCTGCGCTGCGGTCCAGTACCAGATGTTCGCGGGCATCTGGCCCACGCCGAGGTCGCTGGCGAAGCTGCCGGGATAGTTGCCACCAGCAGGCGGATAGATGGTGGAGCCTTGGCCGAACTGCACGGCCGACGCGAAGTTCGGACCCTGCGCGATATCCGTCGGGCTGTCGTGGTCGTGCTTGGCATAGCGCACGCCGAACTCGAGGGAGGACAGCGCACCGGCATTGTCGAAATCGTAAGTGCCGTCGGCCTGGAACCAGCGTTCCTTGTCCACCACGTGGATGTTCTGCTCGCCGAAGATCCAGTCCAGCCCGGCGGTCGCCGGATCGAACGCGTTGTTGGTGCCGCTCATGCTCCAGTTGAGCGGGGTGCCGAGCCCATTCATCGCGTAGCTGGCGGTCGAGCCGAAGCCGGTGTCCATCTCCATCACGTCCTGGGTCGGCGTGTTGCCGGTGCCGCGGGTGGTGCCGACCTGG
>JBQCCP010000029.1:0-34787 GCA_051962095.1 Rhodanobacteraceae bacterium | reverse complement strand
GCTGGCCAAACCCGATTGCCAGGTGCTGCATCCGGGCCCCATCAATCGCGGCATCGAGATCTCGCCCGCGGTCGCCGATGGTCCGCAATCGCGGATCCTGGACCAGGTGGCGAACGGCGTCGCGACGCGCATGGCCGTGCTGGCGGAACTGCTCGCGACACCGGCATAATCCGGCGCTGCTCCCGGGGAAACGAGGAAAAGCCCATGCGTCCTGCCCTGCGTCCCGCAGTCCTTGCGGCTGCCTGTGTTTCCGCACTCGTGCTCGCGGGTTGCGGCAAGCACGTCGCCTCCAACGCACCGATCACCTTCGCGCCCGCCGATACGCCGTACCTGTTCGCGAATTTCAAGGGTGCCCCGGAAGACGTCGTCGAGGCGTGGAGCCAGGCGAATGATGCCGTGATGGCCATGCGCATCCAGCAACTCGGCAAGATGGCCGAGGCGGTCAGCGAGAAGAATCCCGAGGTTGCGAAGATCCTCGATGCGGTCCAGGCGGAACTCGCGAACGTGCATTCGGGCAAGGAACTGGCGCAGACGATCGGTTTCTCGCAATCGTCGTTGTATGCGTTCTACGGCGTGGGCGACGTGCCGGTGGCGCGCGTCGAACTGGCTTCGCCCGATGCCTTCAAGGCGTTCTGGGCGCGCGTGGAAAAACGCGCCGGCATCACCGTGCCCACCGCGACGCTGGACAAGCAAAGCTATTGGGTGCTCGGCGGCGCGGACGCCAAACTGCATTTCCTGGTGGCCATCGAAGGCAGCCAGTTGGTGGCGACCCTCGCGCCGGCCAATGCGAGCGACGGCATGCTGAGGCAGCTGCTCGGCTTGGCCAAGCCCGCGAGCAATGCCTCCGACCGCCTGTCCGGGATCAACAGCCAGCGCGGCTACAGCGACTACGGCTCGGGTTATCTCGACCTGCCCAAGTTGTTCGCCAATCTCTACGACGGCAAGGACGCAGTGACCCAGGAGTTCGCCAAGGACGTGGGCGGCGCGCTGGCCAATCCCACGTGCGCCAGCGAGTTCGCGTCCATCGCCAACCAGGCGCCGCTGGCCAGCGCGGGTTTCCAGACGTACTCGGCGAAGGAAATGCACGGGAGCCTCGACCTGAAGTTGTCGACCACGCTGCTTGGCGCACTCACCGCGCTGAAGCAGCCGGTGCCGGGCATGGACGAAACCTCGAACGGGTCGATGTTCGACATGGTGATGGCGCTGCCGCTGCAGAAATGGCAAGCCTTCATCAAGGGCCGCGCCGGAGCGGCCGCGGCCAAGACCTATCAGTGCCCTGCGCTGCAATCACTGAACAACTTCGCCAAGACCGCCGCGAACCCGCCCGTGCAGATGCCGCCGGAAGCAGCATCGCTGCTGGGTTTCCGGGTGGTGCTGGACAAATGGGAGGCGGGTCCGCAGATCGCCGGCCGCGCACTGGTCGCGAGTTCCAATCCGGCCGAGCTGGCGCAGAAGATCCAGCAGACCCTGCCGCAGTTCGCGCTGAAGGCGATTCCCGCTGACGGCAAGCCGGTCGCCTTCGACCTGCCGCCACGCCTGCAGGCAATGCTGGGCGGCAGCAACCAGGGCTGGATCGCCGCAAACGACAAGGCGCTGGTCGTCGGCGTCGGCGAGGACGAAGAAGCCAAGCTCGGCGGCACGTTGACGGCCTCCGCGGGCAACGGCGACAAACTGCTGCGGATGCACTTCGACGGCAAGATGTACGGCATCCTCGGAAGCTGGATGGGACGCTTCGCCGCAATGGCGCCCGCGGCGAGTCAGGCGCAGGTGCAACAGCAGGTCGAACTGTTCAACCAGATGAGCAAGATGGTCGAGTCCGGCGACGTCGACGTGAAGCTGGACAATGACGGCCTGCACTTCGAGACCGACGTGAAGCATCGTTGAGGAGCAGCGGTAAAAGGTGAAGTCGCCCCGCTTCGCGGGGCTGCAAAGCCTAAATGGAAGAGCGAGGTTTGCGGGCAGCCTCCTCTTCACCCTCTGCCCTTCGCAGCGCCGAAGGCGCGACTTTACAGCGAGCGCAGCGAGCGACTTCCCATTTCTTGCAGCCCCGAAGGCACAACGTCAGCCTTTGCGGCGCGAAAGGCATGCCTAAAGCCGGTGTCCGCCTTCGC
This sequence comes from Rhodanobacteraceae bacterium, assembly GCA_051962095.1. GTDB lineage: Bacteria > Pseudomonadota > Gammaproteobacteria > Xanthomonadales > Rhodanobacteraceae > 66-474. The sequence continues at coordinate 32,676 of JBQCCP010000029.1, read as the reverse complement.
GTGTCTCGACCAGTTCCACGTCTCCGAGCCCCTGCGACAGCGAATGCGCATCGCCGCCCTGCGCGAGCTTGATCGCAAGCCGCACTTCGTTGGCGGAATCGGCGTAGCGCAGCGCATCCTCGTAGCTGACGTGGCCGGCGTGGTACAGCTCGACCAGGTTCTGGTCGAAGGTGCACATGCCGAGGTTGCTCGATTGCTTCATCACGTCCTTGATCTTGTGGATCTCGCCCTTGCGGATGTAATCCTGCACCAGCGGCGTGCCCAGCATCACCTCCATCGCCACGCGCCGGCCCTTGCCGTCAGGCGTCGGAATCAACTGCTGCGCGACCACGCCCTTCAGGTTCAGTGAAAGGTCCATGTAGAGCTGCTCGCGCACGTCTTCGGGAAAGAAATGGATGATGCGCTCCAGCGCCTGGTTGGCGTTGTTCGCGTGCAACGTGCACAAGACGAGATGCCCGGTTTCGGAGAAGTGGATCGCGTACTCCATCGTTTCGCGGGTGCGCACCTCGCCGATCAGGATCACGTCGGGCGCCTGGCGCAGGGTGTTCTTCAGCGCGTTCTCCCAACTGTCGGTGTCGATGCCGAGCTCGCGCTGGGTGATGATGCAGCCCTCGTGCTTGTGCACGTACTCGATCGGGTCCTCGATCGTGATGATGTGGCCGGTCGAGTTCTGGTTGCGGTAGCCGACGATCGAAGCCAGCGACGTGGATTTGCCCGCGCCGGTGGCGCCCACGAAGATCACGATGCCGCGCTTGGTCATCGCGAGCTGCTTGACGATCGGCAGCAGGTTCAGTTCCTCGATGGTCGGAATCTTGGATTCGATGCGGCGCAGCACCATGCCGACGCAGTTGCGCTGATAGAAGCACGACACGCGGAAACGGCCCACGCCCGCGACGCCGATCGCGAACTGGCACTCGTGGGTCTTCTCGAATTCCTCGCGCTGCAGCGGGTTCATCACGTTCAGCACCATGTCGCGCGCTTCCTGCGCGGTCAGCGGCGTCTGGGTGATCGGCACGATGCGGCCGTTGACCTTGATGGACGGCGCGACGCCGGCCGTGATGAACAGGTCGGACGCCTTCTTGTGCACCATCAGCTTGAGAAAGGATGAGAAATCGACTGCGCTCATGGTTCGCTCCCGGGATCAGTGGATCCCGCGGTCAAAAGCTGGGCCCCGTGTCATCGGCCGCCTATGGCGGCACGGGGTGAGTGCTGGACCCCGTGTCATCGGCCATCCATGGCCTGCACGGGGTGAGTGCGTCCTGCACTCACTTGAAAATTTCCTTTACCTTGGCGCGGGCCATCGCATCCTGGCGCGTCACCAGACCGCGCCGCACCAGGTCCTGCAGGCACTGGTCCATGGTCTGCATGCCGAACTGCTGGCCGGTCTGGATCGACGAATACATCTGCGCCACCTTGTCTTCGCGGATCAGGTTCCGGATGGCCGGAATGCCGACCATGATTTCCCACGCCGGGGTGCGCCCACCGCCGACCTTCTTGAGCAGCGTCTGGGTGATCACCGCGCGCAGCGATTCCGACAGCATCGAGCGCACCATCGCTTTTTCGCCGGCCGGAAACACGTCGATGATGCGGTCGATCGTCTTGGCCGCCGAGTTGGTGTGCAGGGTCGCGAACACCAGATGTCCGGTTTCCGCGGCGGTCAAGGCGAGGCGAATCGTCTCGATGTCGCGCATTTCGCCGACCAGGATGTAATCCGGGTCTTCGCGCAGTGCCGAACGCAGCGCTTCGTTGAAGCCATGGGTGTCGCGGTGCACCTCGCGCTGGTTGATCACGCATTTCTGCGCGGTGTGCACGAATTCGATTGGATCCTCGATGGAGAGGATGTGCCCGTACTGGTTCTTGTTGACATGGTCGATCATCGCGGCCAGCGTCGTGGACTTGCCCGAACCTGTAGGGCCCGTCACCAGGATCAGGCCCTGCGGCTGGTCGATCAGGTCCTTGAACACCTTGGGCGTGCCGAGGTCTTCGAGCGTCCAGACCTCGGCGGGAATGGTGCGGAACACCGCGCCGGCGCCGCGGTTCTGGTTGAAGGCGTTGACGCGGAAACGGGCGAGGCCCGGAATTTCGAATGAGAAGTCGACTTCGAGGAACTCTTCATAATCGCGCCGCTGCTTGTCCGACATGATGTCGTACACCAGCGCGTGCACCTGCTTGTGTTCGAGCGCCGGCAGGTTGATGCGGCGGATGTCGCCGTCCACGCGGATCATCGGCGGCAGGCCGGCCGACAGGTGCAAGTCCGAAGCCTTGTTCTTGACAGAAAAGGCCAGCAGTTCGGCGATATCCATGAACCCCCTCCGAGAATACGTCCCGCCAGCGGCGGGTCACCGGCAGCCGGCGCCACTGTGCCCGACGCCGGTCAGGCGTGCAAGTTCTGTTCCAGTGCAACCCGATCGCCCGATGGGAATCGAGTATACGCCCTGTCCCCCATGCAAAAACGGGATGCAATCCAACGAATGGCGCGCTACGCCTCGACCGGGATTTCGAAGTCCAGCGTGGCGACCGCACCGCGGTCGGCGCGCGGCGCCAGCGACACCCGCCAGCCGTAGAGTTCGCACAGCCGGCGCACGATGGCGAGGCCGAGGCCGGCTCCCTTCACGGTTTCGCCTTCGCCGCGCACGCCGCGCTCGAAGAGATACTCGGCATCTTCGGCCTTGATGCCGGGGCCGGTATCCTCGACCCGCACCCGGCCGGCTTGAACCCGCACCACGATTTCGCCTTCCTGGGTGTACTTGCAGGCGTTGCCGACCAGGTTGCCGAGCGCCACCGCCACCACCGAGGACGGCGCCTCGACCGTTACCTGCGCCTCGATCTCGGCGCGCAGCTCGATAGGTTTGCGCCCGATGTCGGGACGATGGGTGTCGATCACTTCCGCGACCACCTTGGCGACGTCGGTGGTTTCGCCATCCACCGGACCGGAGCGTTCCGCGCGCGACAGCAGCAGCAGTGCCTGGGTGAGTTCGGTCGCCTGCCGCACCGCGCGTTCGATGCGCTGCAGGCGTGTGTGCAGTTTCGGCGGAAGATCGGGGGTGGCCACCAGCAACTCGGTGGTGCTGGCGATTACGGCCAGTGGCGTGCGCAATTCGTGGCTGACGTCGGAGTTGAACTCGCGGTCGCGTTGGATCAGCGCGCTCTGGCGCTGGGCGTAATCATCCAGCGCTGCGGCGAGTTCGCCCACCTCGTCCTCGGCGAAGTGCGGCGCCAGCGGTTCCAGTTGCCGCCCGCTGCGGAATGCGCGCAGGCGCTGGGCCAGTTCCGTCACCGGCCGCATCACCCGGCGCGACAACCAGTACCCCAGCGCCAGCGACAGCAGCGTGAACACGATCACCACCGTAATCACGCCCGCGATCAACTGGCGCTTGCCGAGGTTCTCACGGCTGATGTCGTAGGTGAGATAGGCGTACAGCCCATACTTGTGGGCGACCGCAAGCTTGTAGTGCCGGGGCTTGCCGTCGTTGCCGCCGTGCATGTCGTACACGCCGGGCCTGAGACCCTGCCACGCGAGCGGCGCCTGATAGACCGTCCTGTCGCTCCACAACCAGCCTTCCACCAGTTTCGACCGCAGCGGCTGGTCGGGATGCAGGTGCTTGTTCTCGAGCGCCTGCTGGACATCGGCCTCGAGGCTGCGGTTGATCAACTGGTTTTCGACCTTGGCGCGCACGTACAGCGAAGCCACGGCGAACAATGCGCTGAGGCCGAAGCCGAACAGCACGAAGGTGACGATCAGCCGGAAGCGAAGCTTACGCCGGGACTGCATCCGGATCGACCATGCGGTAGCCGATGCCGTGACGGGTATGGATCAGCGGCTTGTCGAAGGGCTTGTCGATGGCCGCGCGCAGCCCGTGGATGTGCACGCGCAGGGAATCGGAATCGGGCAGTTCCTCGCCCCACACTTTCTGTTCCAGATCCTGGCGCGTCACCACCGAGGGGCTGGCTTCCATCAGTGCCTGCAGCAGCTTCAAGCCGATCGGATTCAACTGGATGGATTGGCCTGCGCGCATCACCACCAGCGTATCGAGGTTGTAGGTGAGATCCGCGATCTTCAGCACCCGGCTCTTCGGGCCCTTGCCGCGCCGCGCCAGCACTTCCAGACGCGCCGCCAATTCCTGCAGCGCGAAGGGCTTGGTCATGTAATCGTCGGCGCCCGACTCGAAACCGGTGAGCTTTTGCTCCAGCGCGTCGCGCGCGGTCAACATCAAGACCGGGGTGTGCTTGTGCGCTTCGCCGCGCAGCTTCTTGCAGACCTCGATACCATCCATGCCGGGCAAGGTGAGGTCCAGCACGATCACGTCGAATTCGTTGACAACCGCGAGGTGCAGCCCGGTCACGCCGTCGCCGGCGAAATCGACCACGTGGCCGCGATCCTCCAGGTAATCACCGATGTTGGTGGCGATGTCGTTGTTGTCCTCGATCACCAGCACGCGCATGGGAGTTCCGTCTGAGGCGCGCTCGTGCGCGCTGGGGCAAGCTTAGCGAGAATCGCTTCGGCGCGCTGCGGAAGACGCGCCCCGGATTCAGCGACCGGGGCCCAACACGCGGACACCGGCGTCGGGCACCTGCCGGCAGATGTGCGTGCCGGTCGTCACCAGGCAGGCGCGCGCGGCGGTGGCATCACCTGCGGTCTGCGCCCCGAGCTGGAACGTGAAAGCCTGGCGATAGCGCCGGCCGGATACCGCAGGCGGCGCAAATCGCCAGGCGGCCAATGCCTGCAAGGCAGCCGCGTCGAACGGGCCGCCGCCTGTGTCCACCACTTCGAGGTCGCGGGGAACACCCGTCGCATCCAGAGCAAATTCGACCACGACCCGTCCCTGCAGCCCGCTCAACAGGGCTTCGGACGGATACACGGGGGCCACCTCGTGCAGTGCCCGCGGCGCCGTGGAAGGCGCGTGCAGCGATTGCAATGAAGTCGCAGGGCCAACAACGGGCTCGAGGTGCCAGGTCATCCTCGGGAGATCGAGCGCGGGCCGGTCGATGAAAGGCGCATGGATTGGCGGCACGGAGGACGTCGACTCAGCATCGGGTGCCGCAACCGGCGCATACCGCACGGGCAACAGGGCCGGCTTCGCGGCGGCCCGGCCGAGCGGCAACAACGCAGGCGCGTGCAAGACATCCTGCATCGCGAAGCGAAGGACCGATGCATTGTTCGCCGCCACCAATTCCGCGGTGCGCTGCTGCCACGCCGCATCACGCCACCACATGCCACCTGCTCCCGCGAGCACCAGCGCCGCCAGCAGCAGGGCATGATTCCGCAAGGGATGGTGCGAGCGCTTCGGCGCCGCACCGGCGATGAACCAGGCGCGCTCCGCCAGCACCCCGCCGCTCGCGGCCAATGCGAGGTCGGCATGGTCCGCCCGAAATCCCTCGAGACCGGCCAGCGCCGCGACGAAATCCCTGCGTGCACCGCCTGTCACCCGCAATGCCAATGCGTCGCAGCACAACTCGCGTTCATTGCGCGCGTCGCGGGAGATCCAGTGCACCACGGGGTGGTAGAAGAACAACGTTTCCAGCACCACCTGGAACAGGTTGGCAATGTGATCGAACCGCTTCAGGTGCGCAAGCTCGTGCGCCAGCACCAGATCGATCTGCGCCGCCGGCATCCGCGCCAGCACCGCGAGCGGCATCACCACGGCCGGCCGCACCCATCCGATCAGGGTCGGCGTCGCGACCCGCACGCTGGCCAGGACGGGAATGGTCCGCCGCAAGCCCATCGTGTTGGCAAACTCCCGCGCGCGCGCCTGCCAGACCGGCAGGCTTTCCGCGACCTTCAGCATTGACCGCAAGCTCCGCCACTGGCGGACCACCCGCGCGCCGAGTGCCGCCACCCCGAGTGCCCATGCCAGCACCAGCCACGGCAACGCCGTCTGGATCAGGACCTGCCAACTCCATCCCGTTGCAGCCGCCGTGGACGCCGCGGCCGTTCCGGTCACCACCATCTCCGGCAACGCACCCGTTTGCGCTCGGGCTGCGAGCGCATGCCAGGTGAAGGCAGGACAGGCGGCCAGCAGCACCAACGCCAGCATTGCCGCGATGTAGCGCGGATTGCCACGTGGCAGGAACGGACGCACGACCGCGTAGGCGGCGCCGACGACGGCGGCCTGCCACACGAACTGCAGCAGGCACCAGCCCACTGCGGAAATGCCAGCCGAAGCGATCTCGAACGCGTTCATGGACCCCCATCCTTGTCCAGCCGGTTCAACAGCGCACGGATTTCCTGCAGTTCCTCGCGGCTGGCCTTGTGGTCACCCAGTGCCTGCAGCACCAGCCGCGACGGCGAGCCGTCGAACACGCGTTGCAGCATGTCCGACAGGAACTTCTTTTGGGTGCGCTCCTTGCTGACCGCCGCGCTATACACATGTGCACGCTGGGACTCGTCGCGTTCGACCAGTCCCTTGTCGAACATGATCTGGAGCTGTTTCAGCGCGGTGGTGTACCCCGTGCCGTCGCGCTTGTGCAGCACCTCATGCACGTCGCGAACCGTGCAGGCGCCGCGGTCCCACAGCACCTGCAGGATTTCGAGTTCGGCCTCGGTGGGCCGTAGCGCTGTATTGCGACCAGTCATGACGGCGGGATCAAAATTTATGCGGTTGCGTCAACAACAACGTGCAAGGACAGATGTAAATCACACCTGGTCTCATTTCCGCAACCCTGTGCTCCGCTGATAACGCCTGTCGCGGGTTAGAGACCGACATCCGACTCAAGGTCAATATAAGTCAGGCTTCAGTGTCCGCTCTTCAACTGGTCGGAATTTTGTGCGGCGCGAGTACGCAAGAATTCCTGCGCACCATTTTGTTCAGCCTGAATCTGTGCATACGTTTTGCAGGTTTTCACCGGCAGGTGGGAGCCGACCGGCATTTCGCTCCGACAAATCAGGCGATCACCGTCTTTTTTGGTCAAGATCGCATTGACGGTGCTCTGATCGGCCAGCAATCGGACCTTGGCCGCCTGATCCATTTTGTCGACGCTGCCAAACTGGTCGTACAACTTGCCCATATCAGCGAAGCTGCCGTCGATCGTGGTGCGTTCATTCTTGTCAATGTACTGCCAGCGACCGCCGGGTTGCATCTGCTGGTGGATGGCGGCAACGATGGCCTCGAAATTCTCCTTGCTGTCGGCCTTGACGACCGGCTTGCCGTTCTCCTGGGGAATGGACGTCCCGGAGGCCGGCATCGAAGCGGGTTGCGCCGCCGCCGGTGCGGGTGTACTGGCAGGCTGCGCCGCGTCCGACCTCACGTCACCCGTCGAGGCGCAACCCTGGAGACCCAATACCCCGACCATCGCTGCACAAACCAGCCAACGCGAATTTTTCATGCCCCTGCTCCTGTTTTTTGGACGCGCACGAACGGCGCGGACGAATATCACGCTAGTATCATGCTGAACGCTTGTCAACGATTAATTTCGTACTAGCGGCATCGTCGTTTCATGGCAGGAGCCGATCAGGCATCACGGTCCAGCGCGGATTCGAGCCGCCGTATCACCGCATCCGCCACGTCCACGCCAGTCACGGTTTCGATGCCTTCCAGGCCCGGCGAGGCGTTGACTTCCAGCACCAGCGGGCCACGCGCGGAGCGCAGGAGGTCCACGCCCGCGATGCCGAGGCCCAGCACCCTGGCCGCTCGCAGCGCAACGCGGCGTTCCGCCGCACTCAGTTCCACCGGACTGCCGGTGCCGCCGCGATGCAGGTTCGCGCGAAAGTCGCCATCGACCGCGGCCCGCTGCATTGCCGCCACCACCCGATTCCCCACCACGAAACAGCGGATGTCCCGGCCATTGGCTTCGCGCACGAATTCCTGCACCAGGAAATTGGCGTACAGTCCGCGAAACGCCTCGATCACACTCTGCGATGCGGCGGGTTTCTCGGCCAGCACCACGCCCGAACCCTGCGCGCCCTCGTTGAGCTTGATCACGTGCGGCGGCGGACCCAGCATGTTCATGAGGTCAGCCGTGTCGTCGGGGTTGTCGCCGAACACCGTCACCGGCAGATCGATGCGGTGCTTGGCCAGCAACTGCAGGCTGCGCAACTTGTCGCGCGCGCAAAGCACGGCGTGGGACGGGTTCGGCGAGTGCACGCCCATCATCTCGAACTGGCGCAGCACCGCCGTGCCGTAGAACGTGATCGACGCACCGATCCGCGGGATCACGCAATCGAATCCCTTCAGCGCGCGACCGCCGTAGTGCAGCGCGAAACCGTCATGCGCGATGCGCAGGTAACAACGCAGCGGATCGAGCACCCGCACCCGATGGCCGCGCGCACGCGCCGCCGCGACCAGCCGCATCGTGGAATACAGGCGCGAATTGCGGGACAGGATCGCGATCTTCACGACGGGAATCCGTAGAACACTGGGAAACTCGGTGGGAACCGTTTCGGACTTCCAGTCGCGGCGCCTGCGATACAGCGATTTTGGAGGACCGCTAAACCAAGCGGGTGAAGGGAATCGAACCCTCGTCAGTAGCTTGGGAAGCTACAGCTCTACCATTGAGCTACACCCGCGCCGGAGCGCCGATGGTAACGAGGCGCGCGCCGGCCGCGCAACGACCTTCGAACGCCGGCTAAACACTTTCTTAGGCCTCGCTTTGGATAGTGGCGCCAGCAGGCCGGCGTTCAGCGCGGTCGCCATGTGATAGGCGCGTCGGACGAAGGGCGCCGCGCCGACGCCAAGCCAACGCGCCCCACCCACACGGGGGTTGCCATGTCCCGCTTCCGTCTTTCGCGCATGGTCCTGATCGCCGGCGGCGTTTGCGCCTTGCTGCTCGGCGCGGCCACGGTGCAGGCACAGCAATACGATGATTCGCAGTCGTACGATCAGTCCCAGCAGAACGTCGACACCACCGCGCAGGCGCCGGGACGCGTCGCCCGCCTCGCCTACCTTTCCGGACAGGTGCAGTTCGCGCCGGCCGGCGAAAGCGACTGGGGTTCGGTCGAAGTCAATCGCCCGATGGTGATCGGCGACCGGCTGTTGACCGGCGACGACGGCCGGGCGGTGCTGGAATTGGGCGATGCTTCCGTCCGGATCGACAACGACAGCGCTTTCGATTTCCTCAATCTCGACCAGGGCAACGTCCAGATCGAACTGTCGCAGGGCACGCTGAACCTCGCCGTGCGCCAGCTCGACCAGGGCGAGAATTTCGAGGTCGACACCCCGACGGTGGCCTTCGTGGCCTCGGCGCCCGGCATCTACCGGATCGACGATGATCCCAGCGGCACCGGCAGCATGGTCTCCGTGTTCCGCGGCGCGGGCACCGTGTACGGCGAGAACGGCGTCAGCCGCGAGGTGGCCGAGGGCACCTCGTACCGCTTCAACGATTCGACGCTCTCGAGCGTGAACATGACCGGGCTGCCTTCACCCGACGATTTCGACCGCTTTTGCGAGGCACGCGACGCCAACTACCAACGCTACGCGCAGCAGCAGGAACAATACGTGCCGCCCGACATGATCGGCGGTGACGACCTCTATCAGTACGGCCAGTGGAACACGGTTCCCGAATACGGCAACGTCTGGTATCCGACCTCCGTTCCGGTGGGTTGGGCACCGTACCGCTACGGCCATTGGGCGTGGATCGATCCGTGGGGCTGGACCTGGGTCGGCGACGAACCCTGGGGCTTTGCGCCCTTCCACTATGGCCGCTGGGTTTACGTCAGCAACCGCTGGGGCTGGATTCCCGGTCCCGCGCGCGTGCGCCCGGTTTACGCACCGGCACTGGTGGCGTTCGTGGGCGGGTCAGGCCTGTCGATTTCGGTGGGGATCGGCGGCGGCGGTCCGGTGGGCTGGTTCCCGCTGGGTCCGCGTGACGTGTACGTGCCGTGGTTCCCTGCCTCGCGCAACTATTTCACCAACGTCAACGTGACCAATATCCGCAATGTCTACGTCAACCGGACGGTCATCAACAATTTCTACAGCGACTACCGCGCGGGCCGCATGCCGCCGCGCAACGGCCACGACTACGCCTATCGCCAGGTGCCGGGCGCGGTGACCGCGGTGCCGCGGAACGTGTTCACCGGTGCGCGACCCGTGCACCCCGCGGTTCTGAAATTGAACCGCACCCAGCTCGCACGCAGCGAGGTCGCGCTACGCCCCGGCGTGAATCCCGGCAAGGCCAGCATCGGGTTGCGCCAGCCGACCCCTCGTCCGGCCTTGATCAAGGGCCGCGAACCGTTCGCACGGCCGGTGGTGGCGCGGCACCAGCCTCCGCCGCGGCCGGTCGGCTTCGCGGCCCGGGAAAAAGTCATCGCCCAGCAGCATGGTCAGCCACTGACGCCGTCGCAGATGCAGGAATTGCGCAAGACGCATCCGGTTGCGACGCCGCAGGCCGAGCGCGTGAAGCTGGTGCCGGCTGTGGTTACGCGCCGTGGCGCCGCGCCCGGTCGCCCCGCTGAACCAGGAGCGCGCAACCAACCTTCGCGTGCGGTCGCGGCGCCGCGACCCAACGAACCTTCTGCCCGGCAGACCGCCCCCACACCCGCGCGCAACCAGCCGGCCCAGTCTGCGCGGCCGGGCGAATTGCCCAGTGCACGCTTCGCACATCCCGGCGAGCGGGGCACGCTGCCGCGTGCGCCGGTGATTCGTCCGGCCGGCGAACCGCAACGCAATACGCCGGAACCGGGTCGATTGCCGGTCGTGCGACCGGTCGAACGCGCACCCCAGCCGGCCAACAACCGCGCGGTACAGCAACAGCGCGAACAGCAGCAGCGCCAGCTTCAGGAACAGACTCAGCAACGCGCGCGCGACCAGCAAATGCAGCAGCAGCGTGAGGCGCAAGTGCAGGCGCAACAGCGCGAGCGCGAGCAGGCCGCGCAACAACGTGTCCGCCAGCAACAAATGCAACAGCAGCGTAATGCGCAGGTGCAGGCGGAACAGCGCGAGCGCGAACAGGCCGCGCAAGAACAACGTGCTCGCCAACAACAAATGCAGCAGCAGCGCGAGGCGCAGGTGCAGGCTCGGCAGCACGAGCAGGCCATCCAGCAACAGCGCCAACTGCAACAACAGCGCTCGATGCAAATGCAACAGCAGCAGCGCGCCATCGAAGTGCAGCGCCAGCAGCGCGAGGTGCAACGTGCGCCGCAGAGCTACACGCCACCATCGACCAACCGCCAGGCGCCGGCGCATCGCGAACCGCCACCGCGCAAACATCCGCCGCCCAGCAGTGGTGGTTGATCGCGTTCGCGAAATTACGCGGTCGGCCGGACGTTACAATGGACGCATGCAGATCTATCTCAATGGCCAACCGCATGAATGCGCGACGGCGACCACGGTCGCCGGCCTGCTCGCCGAAACCGGCCACGGCGAGCGCCGCGTCGCGGTCGAAGTGAACCGCGAAATCGTGCCGCGCAGTGCGCACACGCGGCACGAGTTGCGCGACGGCGATCGCGTGGAAATCGTGCAGGCAATTGGCGGAGGGTGAGGCGACGCATTTGCGATCTGCCAGTGGCAGATCGCGCGTCGGCGAACGCCCGAGGCAGGATGCCGAGGGCCGGGTGGCGTGGGGAGCGCCGGACGCGCGAGCCTGGCAACAGCGTCCGCTCGCCAAGCGAGCGCCTAACCGTGACCGTCACATCGCGAACGCCCGAGGCAAGCCGCCGAAGACCGCGTTGCTTGGCGAGATCGGGACGATCGACCTGGCAACGGCGCACGCGGCGTTACAATCGTGCTTTGTTTTTCGACGCAGCTGCCATGAACGCCCTGCCGCAATCTGTTTCACCCGAGATTCCCGATCCCCTGGTCATCGCCGGACGCACCTTCCGGTCGCGTTTGCTGACGGGCACAGGCAAGTTCAAGGACCTCGACGAAACCCGCCGCGCGACCGAAGCCGCGGGTTCCGAAATCGTCACCTTCGCGGTGCGGCGGATGAACCTCGGGCAGAAAGCAGACGAACCCAACCTGCTGGACGCCTTGCCGCCCGATCGCTACACCCTGCTGCCCAACACCGCCGGCTGCCACAGCACCGAGGAAGCGCTGCGTACCTGCCGGCTCGCGCGCGAATTGCTGGACGGCCATTCGCTGGTGAAGCTGGAAGTGATCGGCGATCAGAAGACACTGTTCCCGGATGTCATCGAAACGTTGGCCGCCGCTGAAGTCCTGATCAAGGACGGGTTCGACGTGATGGTCTACACCACCGACGATCCGCTTCTGGCCAAGCGCTTCGAAGAGCTGGGATGCGCCGCGGTGATGCCGCTGGCCGCACCGATCGGTTCGGGGCTCGGCATCCAGAACCGCTACACCATCCTGGAAATCGTCGAGAACGCGAAGATCCCCGTGATCGTCGATGCCGGCGTCGGCACCGCGTCCGACGCGTCGCTGGCGATGGAACTTGGCTGCGATGGCGTGTTGATGAACACCGCGATCGCGCATGCGAAGGATCCCGTGCTGATGGCGCATGCGATGAAATGCGCGATCGAAGCCGGACGCGCGGCGTTCCGCGCCGGACGCATCCCGCGCAAGCGCTACGCGTCCGCGTCCAGCCCGGTCGATGGGTTGATCGCTTGAGCACCGGTTCGCGCGACGAAGGTCGTCCCGAACACCCACGTACCATTCGAAGCTTTGTATTGCGCGAGGGCAGGATCACGCCTGCCCAACAGCGCGCATTCGATCAGCACTGGACACGCTTCGGCATCGATTATGCGGGACAGCCGCGCGACCTCAACGCGTTGTTCGGCCGCGCTGCACCGCACGTGCTGGAGATCGGTTTCGGCAATGGCGAGGCGCTGGCGTGGGCCGGCGAACACGACCGCGCGCGCGATTATCTCGGGATCGAGGTGCATCGCCCCGGCGTCGGCCGGCTGATGAATGCACTGGCCGCGCACGACCTCCGCAACGTGCGCATCTGGAACCATGACGCGGTCGAAGTGCTGCGGCACGAAATCCCCGCCGCCGCCCTGGACGAGGTGCGCATCTGGTTTCCCGACCCGTGGCCCAAGAAGCGCCACTACAAGCGGCGATTGATCCAGCCCGCTTTCGTGGAACTGCTCACCGGCCGCGTGAAACCGGGCGGTCTGTTGCACCTCGCGACCGATTGGCCGGGGTATGCTTCGCACATGCAGGAAGTGCTGGCCGCCCAACCGGGCTGGCAATTGCGCACAGGGGAAAGTGGTGAACCAAGGCGACCCGATTGGCGGATCGAAACGCGCTTCGAACGGCGCGGCATCGATCTCGGCCATCCGGTTACGGATTTGTTGTATGACCGTGTGTAACGATTGCCAACCCTCAACCACTCCGGAAAGGTGCTGAATAAATCTGTCGGGGGTGGGTGGCCACGCTTGCGCCCCCTTGGGTCAAGGGGGCGGAAACCCTCGCGTAGCGAGGGTTTGGGGGGTTGTGGAAGCTTGGCGTTTTATGTACCTGCGAATGCCCGACACGCTTCATCAAACTTTTCAATCAACCTGACCGGACCTTAGGCCCAATGGAGCTGACCCTCACCCCCGACATGATGCTGGTGCTCGGGTTGGTCTGCTTCACCGTGATCATGTTGATCCTGGAATGGGTGCGCGCCGACATCGTCGCGCTGCTGATCGTGGTGGTGATCGGCATCACCGGCCTGATGCCGGTGACGCAACTGTTCGACGGCTTCGCATCGAACGCGGTGCTGTCGCTGATCGGCATCATGATCATGGGGGCGGGGCTGGACCGCACCGGCGTCCTGAATCGCGCTGCGTCTTTCATCCTCAGGCTTTCCGGCGGCGTCGAAAGCCGCGTGTCGCTGCTGCTGAATGCGACGGTCGGCAGTCTGTCCTCGATCATCCAGAGCCAGGCGCTGGCCGCGCTGTTCCTGCCGGTCGCGAGCCGCATTTCCGCGCGCACCGGCGTCCCGCTGAAGCGCCTGCTGTTGCCGATGGCGTGCTGCATCCTCGCAGGCACCAGTATGACGCTGATCTCGAACTCGCCGCTGATCCTTTTGAATGACCTGATCGCCAGCGCCGACCGCAACCTGCCGCCCGGCGCGCAGACCATCGAACCGTTTTCGCTGTTCTCGATCACGCCGATCGGCATCCCGCTGCTGCTGGTTGGCGTGGGCTACTTCGCGTTCTTCACCCGCCGCGTAATGCCGGATGACTCCGAGGACCGACCGAAGGTCACGCCGGGCCGCACCGAAAGTTACTTCGCCGACACCTACGGCATCGAAGGCGAAGTGATCGAACTCACGGTGACGGCCGACAGCCCGCTGGTCGGCATGAGCATCGGCGAAGCCGAGACGCTGGAACATGCGCCACTGATCCTCGCGATCAAGAACGGCAACGAATCCCGCCTCGCGCCACCGTCCGACCAGATGATCTGGGTGGGCACGGTGCTAGGGGTGCTGGGTTCGCGCCCCGAGGTCAACGAATTCGCGCAGGCGATGCAATGCCGCACCGGTAACCGCATCCAGGCGCTGGCCGACATGTTCAACCCCACCCGCGCGGGCATTTCCGAAGTGGTGATCCCGCCGCAGTCGAAATTCATCAAGCAGCAGGTGGGCGACTTGCGCCTGCGCAAGCGCTACGGCATTTCGGTGCTTGCGGTGAACCGCGGCGACGAGGTCACCCGCGGCGAGGACGTCCGCAAGATGGCGCTGCGCGCCGGCGACTCGCTGGTGCTGCACAGCTACTGGCGCGACCTCGCGCTGGCCGCGGAAAGCCGCGACATCGTGCCGGTCACGGACATCCCGACCGAGGAATCGCGGCCCGGCAAGGTTCGTTACGCGCTGGTGTTCTTCGCGTTGGCGATGGCGCTGGGCCTGTTCACCGACCTGCGCCTCGCGGTGGCGATGATGACCGGCGCGGTCGGCATGCTGCTGGCCGGCGTGCTCAACATGGACGAAGCCTACGGCGCGATCAACTGGAAGACCATCTTCGTGATGGCGTGCCTGATCCCGCTCGGCATCTCGATGGATTCCACCGGCACCGCCGCGTGGATGGCGCAGGAAATCATGCGCTACCTGGGTGGCCTGCCGCAGTGGACGATCCAGGCGTTCGTCGCGATTCTCGCGCTGCTGTTCTCGCAGATCATTTCGCACGTCGGAACCGCGGTGATGATGGTGCCGATGGCCATCAACGTCGCGCTGGCCTCCGGCGGCAACCCGGCCGTGTACGCGCTGATCGTGGCGCTGTCGGTCTCCAACACATTCCTGATCCCCGGCGCCAGTCCGACGCTGCTGATCGTCGCCGGTCCCGGCGGCTACAAACCGCGCGATTTCATGCGCGTGGGCTTGCCGCTGACGGTGCTGATGCTGATCGTCACCCTGGTGATGGTGAACGTGGTGTTCGGCAGGTGATCCCTGCGATCGTCCGATCGGAATGCCGACGATGCACCACACGGCCGATGCAGACCGCGGTCAAATCGGGCGAGTTGCGTCGCCCGTTCGGCGAAGCGTGACGACGCCTAGAACCCGCCGCGCGCGCCGATCACGCCGCAGGCGATCGCGGCCAGCGCGAGCGTCAGCAGGACCGCATGCAGCATCAGGAACGCACGCGGCTTCTGGATCAAGCCGACCCGCGCCGGCAGGCGCAACGGTTCGGCGATGAACAGCATCACCACGAACAGTGCCCATACCAGCATCATCAGGCCGATCCACCAGCCGCCCTGGTGCAGGTACGCGAAGCCATACTTGAGCTTCAGCATCCAGAAGCCGCTGAGGCCGGCCAGCACCACCGCGATCCGCGCCTGGTTGGCGAAGCGCCCTTCGAACTCCTGGATGCGCGAGATGCGTTCGGGCGCGGGCAGCCGGTTGAAGATCGGCAGCAGCGATGCGGTGACGGTGAACACGCCGCCGATCCACCACACCACGCCCAACACGTGGATGGCCAGCAGGATGTTGAACGTCGCCATGCCGCGCGCTCCTGATACGACCCGATCACGAGTTTAGGCGCGCGCGCCGCAAGTCCCATGATACAGGTCAAGCGCGTTCCGCGACGAATCGCTGTGGCGCCACCGCGATGCAATCGTCAACGCGCCACCACGGCCGGCGCGAGCGACTCGCGCCGCCACACCACCACCCGATTGCGGCCTTCGGCCTTGGCCCGGTACTGGGCCGCATCCGCGTGCTCCACCAACGCATCGACGCCGGCCGTGCTCGCGCCGCGCATCGCGACGCCGATGCTCACGGTCAGCGCGATCAGGTGCTCGCCGATCGGCACCCGCAATGCCGACGCGCGCGCGACGATCCGTTCCGCGACCCGCACCGCCATCCGCGCGCTGTCGCCCCTCAGCATGATCAGGAATTCCTCGCCGCCGTAGCGGCCGACGCGATCGGCCTGGCCCAGCTCGGCGCGGATCGCCTCCACCACCGCGACCAGGCACGCGTCGCCCGCGGAATGACCACGGCTGTCGTTGATCTGCTTGAAGTGGTCGATGTCGAGGAACAGCACCGCGAGCGGCTGCCGTTCGTCCAACGCCGCCTTCCACGCCGCGCGCAGGCGGTCCATGATCGCGCGCCGGTTGAACACGCCGGTCAGCGGATCGAACTGGGCCATGTGCGTGGCGTGGTCGCGCTCGCGCCGCACCTGCAGCGTGCGATCGGCCAGCCCCACGGTGATGATCACCGCCGCCCAGGCCATGCTGCCGGGGAATCCATATTCGAGCCAGCCGGGCAGCGGGAGCCCCGCGATCAACTGCACCACTCGCGCCATGGTGAACGCCAGCAACGGCACCCACGACAGCAGGAAGAATCCCGCCTGGCGGTTGCCGCGGCGCCACGCCAGCCAACTCGAAGAGAGCGCGAGCGCGGTGCTCACGATCAACAGCGCGTTCACCGTGTTCGGCAACCACGCGTCCGGCCGCAGGAACGGCAGCCACACGATCGCCGCCAGGGCCAGGAATGGCCAGCGCAGCGCACCCAGCCAACGGGCCAGCCGCGGCGTGAAATGGCGCAGGTCGGCGAAGGCCAGGATGAACCAGATCGAGAAGCCCGCCGCCAGCGCGGCCATGCACTGGCCGGTGTGGTAACCGAGCGGAGTGAGCAGCGCCGCGCCTGGGAGCGCGTACAGCTCCCCCGACACGGCCATGCCGTAAACGACCTGGGCGCCCACGTACACGATGAAATACAGGAACATCCGGTCGCGCAGCACCGCCCAGAAACACAGGATCACCAGGATCATCGAACCCTGCACGCTCGCGAAGAACGTGCTGACGCGGACGTGCCGCAAATCCCCCACGCGGTAACTCGCCACGTCGGTGACGCGCACGTGTATCGGCTGGCTCTGGCCGGGGTTGCCCAGCGCGAGGTAGATCGACTGGTCGGCGCGCAAATCGTAAGGGAGCAGGTACACCACCGCGTGGTGCGAAAAGCTGGGATCAAGCGTGGCGTCGAAAACGGTTTCGCTGCGCGGACGGTAATCGGGCGGCAGGTAAACCGTCAGGCGCGCACGCGTGTTGCCGCCGATCGCCAGCACGGGCCGGATCGACTGGCGCCAATCCTGCGCGAGGTGCAACGCGTACCACTCGGTGCGGTCGCGCGGCGCGCGCAGCCAGACGCGCGAAAGCACCTCGCCCTGCCCGGTTGCCGGCGCGGCGACGTGCCCCTCCGCAATCGCCGGCGGATTCGGCAATGCGGTCACGCGCAGGGCGGCGTCCCCCGCCCACGCGGCGACCGGCCAGCACAACAGCAGCAATCCCCAGCGCCACGAACACCAGCCCATGCGTCCGCACTCCGCGTGCCCGAGGCAGTTCCCGGCGGGAGAATGTACCCGCTTTTTGGCTGACGCGGCACGGCACGAAGGGCCAAACCCCGGCGCCGGCAGTGTTAGGATGAAAGGTCCGTTTCAGCAACCTGCGCGCCCCGTCGCCATGTCCTGCCTACCCGAAGAACTCAAGCAAGCGGCACTGGAATACCACCGGCACGCCCCCGCCGGAAAAATCCGCATCACCCCGACCAAGTCGCTGCTGACCGCGCGCGACCTGTCGCTGGCGTATTCGCCGGGTGTGGCCGCCGCGTGCGAGGCGATCGTCGAGAACCCGATCGAAGCGCATTCGCTCACCGCGCGCGGCAACCTGGTGGGCGTGATCACCAACGGCACCGCGGTGCTGGGCCTCGGCAGCATCGGTCCGCTCGCTGGCAAGCCGGTGATGGAAGGCAAAGGCGTGCTGTTCCGCAAGTTCGCCGGCATCGACGTATTCGACATCGAGATCGACGAGCGCGACCCCGACAAGCTGGTCGAGATCATCGCCGCGCTGGAGCCGACCTTCGGCGGTATCAACCTCGAAGACATCAAGGCGCCGGAATGTTTCTACGTCGAGCGCAAGTTGCGCGAACGCATGAATATCCCGGTGTTCCACGACGATCAGCACGGCACCGCGATCATCGTGGGCGCCGCGCTGACGAATGCATTGATCGTGGTGGGCAAGAAGATCGGTGAGGTGAAAGTCGCGGCGTCGGGCGCGGGCGCGGCCGGCATCGCCTGCCTCGACATGCTGGTGCGGCTCGGCGTCCAACCCGAAAACATCCTGGTCAGCGACCGGGACGGAGTGCTTTACCGGGGGCGCCCCGGACTCGATCCCAGCCTTCAACGCTACGCCCGCAAGACCAAAGCGCGTGCGCTGGCCGACATCGTCAAGGGCGCCGATGTATTCCTGGGCGTATCCGCGGGCGGCGTGCTGAAGCGCGAGATGGTCGCGACGATGGCCGATCGGCCGGTGATCCTGGCGCTGGCCAATCCCACGCCCGAAATCACCCCCGAAGAAGCACGCGCCGCCCAACCCGATGCGGTGATCGCGACCGGCCGGTCGGATTATCCGAACCAGGTCAACAATGCGCTGTGCGTCCCCTACATCTTCCGCGGCGCGCTGGACGTCGGCGCCACCGGCATCAACGAGGCGATGACCGTCGCGTGCGTACAAGCGATCGCACAGCTCGCGCGGCGCGAAGCGTCCGATGTCGCGCAGCGCGCCTACGGCGGCAAGGTGCCGCATTTCGGCGCGGATTACCTGATCCCGCGTCCGTTCGATCCGCGCCTGCTGGTGCAGGTCGCGCCGGCGGTCGCAAAGGCCGCGATGGAATCCGGCGTCGCCACGCGCCCGCTCGGCGACCTGCACGCCTACACCGAAAAGCTCAGCCAGTTCGTGTTCCGCACCGGGCTCGCGATGAAGCCGGTGTTCGAACGCGCACGCGCACACCCGATGCGGGTCGCCTATGCCGAGGGCGAAGAGGAAACCGTGCTGCGCGCGGTGCAGACGCTGGTCGACGAGCAACTGGTGAAACCGATTCTGATCGGCCGCCCGGACGTCATCGAACGCCGCATCGAGCGGATCGGCCTGCGCATGCAGGCCGGGCGCGATTTCGAACTGGTGAACCTCCATTCCGATCCGCGTTTCGACTCGTACTGGCAGCAGTACTACGATTTGATGCAGCGCCGCGGTGTCACGCCCGCATCGGCGAAGTCGGTAGTGCGCTCGCGCCCGACCGTGATCGCGGCGCTGATGGTGGCGCGCGGCGAAGCCGACGCGCTGATCTGCGGCGTCGTCGGCCGCTACCAGCGCAAGGCCGCGTACATCCGCGACATCATCGGACTCGACCGCGGCGTGCAGACGCTCTCGTCGATGGCCGCCGTCGCCAACGACAAGGGCCTGACATTCTTCCTCGACACCCACATGCAGCACGACCCCGATCCGGAACAGATCGCCGAGGCCACGCTGCAAGCCACGCTGCGCCTGAAGCTGCTGGGCGTCGAACCGCGGGTCGCGCTGATCGCCGGTTCCAACTTCGGCAGCCGCATGACCACGACTTCGATCAAGATGCAGCAGGTGCTGCGCATCCTGCGCGAACGTGCGCCCGATCTGGAGGTCGAAGGGGAAATGCAGGCCGATGTCGCGCTGGATCCCGAGCTGCGCTCGCGGCTGTTTCCGAACTCCCGCCTCACCGGCCGCGCCAACGTGTTCGTGTTCCCCAACCTCGCCGCCGCCAATGCCGCGTTCAACATCACCCGCTCGATGTCCGACGGCGTGGTGATCGGCCCGATCCTGATGGGCGTGGCCAAGCCCGCGCACGTGCTGACCCCGCAGGCGACCGTGCGGCGCGTGGTGAACATGAGCGCGATCGCCTGCGTCGAGGCGCAGATCCGCGCGCCACGCGAAATCATGAAACGCAAGGTGCGCGCGCGGCGCGACGCCGGCACCCGCAAGACAATCCCGAAGACCGTCAAGAAGATCGCGCGAACGAACGCGCACAGGAGCAAACGATGAACGCATTGGCACGCGAATTCATGGATCAGGATCCCGATCCGCGCGAAACCCGCGAATGGGTGGAATCGATCGAGGCGGTGATCAACGCCGAGGGCACCGAGCGGGCCCACCAGTTGCTGGAAAAGCTGGTCGACGAAACCCGGCGCGCCGGCGGGCACCTGCCGTTCTCGCCCACCACCGAATACGTCAACACGATTCCGCCGCAGCTCGAGGCCAAGTCCCCCGGCGACGCCGCGATGGAATGGCGCATCCGCTGCCTGATCCGCTGGAACGCGATGGCAATGGTGGTGCGCGCCAACCGCAAGCCCGGTTCGCTGGGCGGGCACATCGCGAGCTTCGCTTCGTCGGCCACGCTGTACGACGTCGGCTTCAACCACTTCTGGCGCGCGCCTTCGGAAGACCATCCCGGTGACCTGATCTGCTACCAGGGCCATGCGAGTCCAGGCATCTACGCGCGCTCGTTCCTCGAAGGCCGTTTGTCCGTCGGGCAACTCGACCATCTGCGGATGGAGGCTTCCTCGCCCAAGCTCGGCCTGTCATCGTACCCGCATCCCTGGCTGATGCCGGATTACTGGCAGGTGCCGACGGTGTCGATGGGCCTCGGGCCGATCCAGGCGATCTACCAGGCGCAATTCATGAAGTACCTGGAAGCGCGCGGCCTGGTGCCGAAATCCGACCGCAAGGTCTGGTGCTTCCTCGGCGATGGCGAGTGCGACGAGCCCGAATCGCTGGGCGCGATCTCGGTGGCCGGCCGCGAGAAGCTCGACAACCTGATCTTCGTGATCAACTGCAACCTGCAGCGCCTCGACGGTCCGGTGCGGGGCAACGGCAAGATCATCCAGGAACTCGAAGGCGTGTTCCGCGGCGCCGGCTGGAACGTCCTGAAACTGATCTGGGGTTCGTACTGGGATCCGCTCCTTGCGCGCGACACCAAGGGCGTGCTGCGCAAGCTGATGATGGAAACCGTGGACGGCGAATACCAGGCCTGCAAGGCATTCGGCGGCGCCTATACGCGCGAACATTTCTTCGGCAAGTATCCGGAAACCGCGGCGATGGTCGCGAACCTTTCCGACGAGGACATCTGGCGCCTCAACCGCGGCGGCCACGATCCGCACAAGGTATACGCGGCGTACCACGCGGCCGTGCAGACCGAAGGCATGCCCACCGTGATCCTCGCCAAGACCGTCAAGGGCTACGGCATGGGCGCGGCCGGCGAATCGCTCAACATCGCGCACCAGGCCAAGAAGATGCACCAGGACGCGGTGAAGATCTTCCGCGACCGTTTCCACATCCCGATCGACGACAAGCAACTCGAAGGCGAGGACATCGACTCGGTGCCGTACTACCACCCCGGCAAGGATTCGCCGGAAGTGCAGTACATGCTGGAACGGCGCAAGGAACTCGGCGGCTACCTGCCGTACCGCCGCGAGAAGTCCAGCAAGACGCTTTCGGTGCCGGGGCTGGACACGTTCGACGCGATCACCAAGGGCACCGGCGAACGTGAAATCTCCACCACGATGGCGATCGTGCGCGGCATGAACCTGCTGCTGCGCGACAAGGAAATCGCGCCGCACGTGGTGCCGATCGTGGTGGACGAGGCGCGCACGTTCGGGATGGAAGGCATGTTCCGCCAGATCGGCATCTACGCGCCGGGCGGCCAGAAATACCGCCCGCAGGACGCCGACCAGTTGCTGTACTACCGCGAAGCCGAAGACGGCCAGGTATTGCAGGAAGGCATCTCCGAAGCCGGTGGCGTATCGGCATGGATCGCGGCGGGTACCAGCTATTCGGTATCCGACCAGCCGATGCTGCCGTTCTACATTTTCTATTCGTGCTTCGGCTTCCGCCGCATCGGCGACTTGATCTGGGCAGCGGGCGACCAGCGCACCCGCGGCTTCCTGTTGGGCGCGACCGCGGGGCGCAGCTTCGCAGGCGAAGGCCTGCAGCACGCCGACGGCGATTCGATGCTGGTCGCGGGCGTGGTGCCCAACTGCAAGGCCTACGATCCGACCTTCTCGTACGAAGTCGCGGTGATCATGCAGGACGGCATACGTCGCATGCTGCACGACCAGGAAGACGTGTTCTACTACATCACCGCGATGAACGAGAACTACACGCATCCGGACATTCCGAAGGATTGCGCGGATGGCATCATCAAGGGGATGTATCTGTTCCAGGAAGCGGAAACCTCGAAACCTGCGAAGGGCAAGGGCACAAGCAAGGCCAAGGCACCGCGCGTGCAACTGCTTGCCTGCGGCGTGGTATTGCGCGAAGCCATCAAGGCGGCCGAATTGCTGGACAAGGAATTCGGGGTCAAGGCCGACGTGTGGTCGTGCCCCAGCTTCACCGAGCTGTCGCGCGACGGTTTTGATGCCGAACGCTGGAACCGCCTGCATCCGAACCCGAAGGACCAGCGCAAGGCCTATGTCGCCGAATGCCTGGAAAAACATGAAGGGCCAGTGGTTGCGGCCACCGACTACGTGCGCGCGTTCGCCGACCAGGTTCGCGCGTTCGTGCCGCACGGCCGGCGTTTCACCGTGCTGGGCACCGACGGCTACGGCCGCAGCGACACCCGCGCCAACCTGCTCGAATTCTTCGAGGTCAACGCGCACTGGATCGCGCACGCCGCGGTCGCGTCACTCGCCGAAGAAGGTGTGCTGGCCGGTAAGGATGTCGAACGCGCGATCAAGCTGTGGAAGCTCGATCCGGGCAAGCCGAACCCGATCACGGTGTAACGTTGGCTTTGGCCCTGGTTCGCTCACGGCGGATCAGGGCTCGAGCACCAGCGCGCGCGAAAGTTTCGAAACGCCGCGCTCGTCGAAGGCTTCGACCGCGACGAAGTAGCGCACGCCCTTGTTGAGGGCGGTGAGTTTCAACTTCGTCGGCCGGTCGGCGAAGCACTGGTAGGTTTCATAGAGACGGTCGGGCGCAATGCCCCAGCGCACGTTGTAGCCGACCGCGCCCGGCACCGGCTTCCACGCGACCTCGGCATCGCGCGCGTCGGGCAGCCGGGTCGCGGAGACCAGTTCCGGCGCGGGCGGCGGCGGGCCATCCGCATTGCCGAACACGCGCAGGTCCGCGATCGCCAGGTGATGCGCGCCGACGTGCACGTGCACGTAGCGCACGTAGCGGATGCGCGCCGGCCGATCGAGTTCGACGTAGGCATCGGCATGGTCCTGCTTCGAATGCGAAAGATCGGCGAGCGTCGTCCAGCGCTTGCCGTCGAGCGAACCTTCGAGGCGGAACTGCGTGACGATATCCGGCGCGTCGCCGTAGCGCCCGGACTTGTAATCGGCGTAGTTCACCTGCACCGCGCGCACCGTGCGCGGGCCGCCGAGGTCGAGCGTCAGTGTCTGGCCGGCGTCGGCGTTCGCCGCGACCCAGAACGTGCGCGGGTTCTCGTCGGCGGCGTTCGAAGGCGGGAACCCCGGCAACTGCGAGGACGCCGTTGCTTTCTTGCGGTACGACAGCAACATCCAGCCGGTGAAGGTGCTTTCGCCCGGGTTGAGCTTGTGGTCTGGCATCCGCTGCGGGAAATCGCCGAAGCGGGTGTCGACCCACATCTGCCCGTCCTTGTCGAAGCCGGCGGGAAACAGGTCGACGCGCCGTTCGAATCGCCAGTTGACGCCAACCCACATCGTGCCGCTGTTCCAGAAGTTGCCGTAGGCATCCTGGAAGGTGGAGCCGTGGCCCGCGCCCACCACGAAGCCGCCGGGCTTGTAGCCGACCGGGTTGTAGGGGGCGTAGGTGAAGGGTCCAAGCGGCCCGTTGCCGACGTACACGCCGGTGGCGTAGACGTTGTACTCGGTGCCCGGCGCCGCGTACTGCAGGTAATAGCGGCCGTCGTGCTTGTTCATCCACGCGCCTTCGATGTACGGCGCAATGCTCGGGTCGCCGTGGTCTTTCCCGAAGCGTTCCCAGCCGTGCCTCGCGGGATCGGCGCGCAGCAGCGCGAGAGGCTTGCCGACGAATTTAACGCGCTTGCCTTCGCCCTCGGTCTGCTCGTCGAACGCGAAATCCAGTTGCGCGCCATAGATCGGGAACACGTTGGACGAATCCCAGTACAGATAGATTTTCCCGTCGTCGTCCTGGAACAGGCCCGGGTCCCAGGGGCCGGACGGCAGGTCGCCCGGTTTCATCTGGCTCTCGTGCCCGGCCCACACCGCGCCCGGCACCGATGGCAGCAGGCGCGTCCAGAAATCCCAATGTCCGTGCACCGGATCGGTGGAATACAGCAACGGCCGCGGCTCCATCGCCGATTGCATCAGGAACAGCTTGCCGTCGGCGACCAGCGTGGCCGGCGCGACCGGCCCGTCGAACGGCCAGCGATCCGGCTTCACGAACGACCAGTGCACCAGATCGGTCGAACGCCAGTAGCCGTCGGCCAAGGTCAGGAACAGGTAATACACATCCTTGTAGCGCACGATCGCGGGGTCCGCGCCGGTGCGGTACGAGATGCCTTGGTTCATCTGCTCGTAGTTGTAGCGGTAGTCGATGTCGAGCGGATTGATCCAGGTGCGACCCGAAGCGGCCGCAGCAAGTGGTGCCGCGAGCGCGCAGGCCAGCGCCAACGCAAAAGCGGACGCGAAACGTGCAGGATGCGGGATCGCCGGCATCCGGGAAGCATGTGGCGACGGCCGCGCCGATGCAAGCGCGGCGCCAACCGCTAGATCTGATCGCGCAGAATGATCGCGACTTCGCGCGTCGTGTTGCCGCGTTTCACGCCGAAGCGAACCACCGTACCCGGCGCCCCGTCCCGCAGCATCCGGCGAAGTTCGTAGACGGGCATCGACGTTGCGGGCTTGCCGTTCACCTGCGTGATCACGTCGTCGACCTGGATGCCCGCCTGTACCGCCGGACCGTTCGCAGTGACGTCCATCACCTGCATGCCGCCTTTTGCGGCGTTGATCCACATGCCGGCACGATCGTAGGTGTCGAGGTCGGCGGCGGGCTTCGGCAAAGGCTTCAGGTACATCACGTGCTTGGCGTAATCGAACGTCACGACGAAGCGCTTGAGCACGCCGCCGCCGATGTTGCCCTGGTACGCAGGCGAGGCGAACGAGCCTTTCTCCTGCAGCGACAGCGCGGTCACTAGGCCCGGAATCTTCACGGGACCGATCGCAAGTTCCCCGCCCCGCATCACGTAGCTGCGCGAGGAGCCGCCGACGCCCCAGCCGTCCACCGCGACCACACCTTTCGGATTCGCGGCGCGCAAACCGTGCTGCTTCGCGAACGGGCCGGTCAGCGTCAACGACGCGCGCGAACCGGTGTCGATGTCGAACTTGCCGGGGATGCCGTCGAAGGTGCCTTCGACTTCCGGCAGGTCGCCATTGAACACGAACGGGATCGGGGTGCCGGCGTCTTTCGGGTCGAAGTGATCGGGCTCGATCAGCGTGATCTCGTGCTTGCCGTAATCGATGCGCGTTACGAAACGCTTGAACACCGTGAAGCCGAGCATGCCCTTGATGTCCACGCCTTCCACGTCGTTCGGGATGAAATCCATCACGTAGACGACCTGGTCCTTGAAATCAGCGTCGCCGACCTTCAGCGATTTCACCTTGGCGAGTCCAACGCTCACGGCCTTGTCGCCGACGCCGGTTCCCGCCATCGCACCTTCGGTCTTGATGCCCAGCGCCTTGGCGGTGGACGGCACCAGGATGTTCTCGCCGCCGGTGTCCACGATGAACAGCAGCGGACCGTGTCCGTTCACCCGCGCATCGGTGTAGATGTGGTTGTTGAGCAGCCGGAACGGGAACGTGGTCTGCGTGGCGCCACCGGCGATCGCGACATCCTTGATGTGCGTTGCGGGCGGCGCCCAGGTCGCCACCGGCTGCCCGGGCAGGAACGCCACCGATGTCATCGTCGCGGTTTGCAGGTATTGCGCGCCGTGGCCGTCGTCGATCACGGTCTTGAACGGAATGCGCACGCCCTCGACGACGCGGTAGTCCGAGAACGACACCGTGGTCGTGCGCGCACCGACGTGCAGCACGGTGCGATCGAGCAGATGGGACTTTTGATCGAACCAGGCGTGGAACGGCAGGCCACCCTCGGGCGTGATTTCCAGCACCGCGCACGTGGACTTGCCGCAGGGCTGGTCGGCGAGCGTCTTGATTTTCGCGCCGCCGAAATCCGGGCGCCACCACAGGTTGGCATTCTGGTACGCCGTGTTCCGCGCCATCTGCAGGCCATCGCCGCCCTTCTGCAGATTCACCTCGCCGTTCGGCCCTTGCTCCCACGCATCCTTGCCGTCGAAGCCTTCCGCGCCGCGGGCCGGTCCCAGCGTGTAACGTTCCACCGAGTTGCCGGTGCGCAAATCGGTGATGGAGGTGCCGGTGCCGGTCAGACCCTGCCCGGTCAATTTCCACTCGCCCTTTATTACCGCCTTTTCGTTCAACGCATTGCCGCCGCTCGCGGCGCGATACGCATTCAGGACGGCAGCTGGATCGCTGGCGGCGTGCGCAACGCCGAACGCCACCAGCGCGATACCGGCAGCGACGATCGAACCCCAACGCATGGCTCACCTCGGATCAGGAATGACGGACGGCACTTCGCGAGGGAACCGCAGGCCACCGGCTCAGCAACGTGGGCGGTGTGGGGATCGACGCGCAGCCGCCCACCCTCGCTGGGCAACCACGCGCCGATCCCACAACGCTTCCACGAACCGGGATCGGACGATCGATCAGGCGATTGTCATTCTCCGGATCCGCTGCACCGCGCGCATGTGCGTTTGGTAACGAAAAATCACGTGACACCCGTCATGCGGCGGGCATGCGCCGCACCTGCGCCACCGCGGCATCCGGCGTACACTCGCGGACTGTCCTTCACGAGAGGGGTCTATCATGCGTCGCACGATCCTGTTCGCCCTCACCGCCAGCCTCTGCATCGCCGCCAGCGCGCAAGCCGCACCCGCGGAAAGCGCATCCGGTACCTCTCAGCCGTTTTCGACCGCGATTACCGCCGAAGGGTTCCGCGCCTACGACAAGGCCATTTCCTCCGACGCGATGGACGGCCGCAAACCCGGCACGCCCGGCGGCGAGCGGGCAACCGCCTGGATCGTGGGCCAGTTCAAGCAGATCGGCCTTGAACCCGCCAACCACGGCTCGTGGTTCCAGAAGGTTCCGACGGTCTCGACCACGCTCGAAAATTCCCGGAACGTGAAGCTCGACGTCAGCGAGGGCGGCGGCACCCAGGCTTTCGATTTCGGCAAGGACATGGTCGCGATGACCCTGCAGGCCAAACCGCACGTCTCGATCAAGGATTCCGATATCGTGTTCGTCGGCTACGGCGTCGACGCGCCCGAGTGGAACTGGAACGATTACAAGAATCTCGACGTCAAGGGCAAGACCGTGGTGGTGCTGGTCAACGACCCCGGTTTCGGCGACAACGACCCGACCCTGTTCAAGGGCAAGGCCATGACCTATTACGGCCGCTGGACCTACAAGTACGAGGAAGCCGCGCGCCAGGGCGCCGCGATGTGCCTGATCGTGCACACCACCAACGACGCGGCCGGTTATCCGTGGTCGGTGGTGATGAACAGTTGGGGCGGCCCGCAACTCGCGCTGCCGCAAAGCGAAGACTCCGCGCCGCGTCTCCCGGTCGCGGGCTGGCTCACGCGTGCCGCAGCGCAGCGCCTGTTCGCGAAAGCCGGTCTCGATTTCGACAAGCTGGCTGCCGGAGCCGACCACCGCGGCTTCACGCCAGTGTCGCTGAAGGCCACCGCCTCGATCACGCTCGACAGCAAGATCGGGCACGGGTCGGCCAACAACGTGCTGGGCATGATCAAGGGCAGCACGCATCCCGACCAGGTGATCGTGTATTCGGCGCACTGGGACCACCTCGGCGAAGACGACAGCCTGAAGGGCGACAAGATCTACAACGGCGCGATCGACAACGGCACCGGCATTTCGGCGCTGCTGGAAATCGCCAGGGCGTTCAAGGCGCAACAGCCCGCGCCCGAACGCAGCGTGCTGTTCGCGGCCGTGACGCTGGAGGAATCGGGCCTGCTCGGTTCGCTGTACTACACAAAGCACCCGGTGTTCCCGATGGACAAGACCGTCGCCGACATCAACATGGATGCGATGGACGTGATCGGGCCGACGAAGAACCTGCAGATCATCGGCAGCGGCCAATCGCAACTGGAAGACATGTTGAAGGCCGCGCTCAAGAAACAGGGCCGCTACGCCAGCCCCGATGCGACGCCGCAGAACGGCTTCTACTATCGTTCCGACCACTTCAGCTTCGCCAAGGCCGGTGTGCCCGCGCTGATGACCCAGACCGGCGACGACAAGGTCGATGGCGGCACCGCGGCGGGCAAGGCGGCGCTGGCCGACTACACCGCGCATCGCTATCACACGCCGCTCGACAACTTCGATCCGAAGTGGGATTTCTCGGGCGTCGCCGAAGATGCGCAGGCGTTGTACGAAGTCGGCCGCGAGCTCTCGCTCAGCGACCAGTGGCCGAAGTGGAACAAGGACAGCGAGTTCCGCGCGCGGCGCGAGAAGATGATGGGCAAACAATAGGCGATTTGCTGGAATGTTTCCTCGTCATACGGACGCCGCGCAGCGGTGATCCGACTGCGTAGGCAGGATGCCGAAGCGAACATCGGCGTAGCCGATGGCCCGAAGGGCGAGCCACAGGATGTGGCGAGTCAATCCAGTGTCTTCAGTGCCATGCACCACTCGCGCCTGTGCTCATTGCGGATCGACTGCAACGTCGAAGACATCGACGCCGCGGCCCGCTTCTGGGCCGCGGCGCTCGGTTGCCCGGTGGACATGGACCATCCCGGCAGCCGCGACAACTATCGGCAACTTTCGACGCCGCCGGACCAGCCGATGATCCAGTTGCAACGCGTCGACCACGAAAGCCGCGTGCACCTCGACATCGAAACCGACGATATTGAAGCGGAAGTCGCGCGCCTGCAGAAACTCGGCGCGACGATCTTCAAGCGCCTCGACCGCTGGGTGGTGATGCAGGCGCCCAGCGGCCAGCGTTTCTGCGTCGTGCGCGTGCAGCGGCCGGATTTCGCCGAAAACGCGAACCCCTGGGTGTAGGTTGGGCTGACGTCGGCCTTGTCGACGGAAGCCCAACGCCGCGCGGCGAATGTCGGACTTCGCAAAAACGCTCAGACCAACCTGCGCGGGTGATCTCTACCCCAATGGGCAAGGTTGGCGCGAGCGGCTCCACGCGACCCAAGGTTGCTTGCATTGATCTGCCCCGCGACAGATTCTGCTGGCTTGCCAATGAGTAACCCGCTACACTGCGCGCAGTTTGACGCGCCGCACCCCGAACTTCCCTGCTGGATCACCGCCGCCGCAGAGCTGAAAAGCTTCGCGCCGCCCGGCCCCTCGCCACTCGCACGTCGCGCACACACGGTCATCGCAACCGCGATCGCCGCACATTGATTCACCCCCTGCAGCGCGGTTTAGGGAACGCTCCGGGACATCAGGAGCTTTCCCATGACGTTCGAATCGCTCGGGCTTGCGCCCGCGCTGCTGCGTGCCTTGTCCGAACAAGGCTACGCCACCCCCACCCCGATCCAGGCCGCGGCGATCCCGCTGGTTCTGGAAGGCCACGACCTCTTGGCCGGCGCGCAGACCGGCACGGGCAAGACCGCCGCGTTCGCGCTGCCGTTGCTGCAGAAGCTCGGCGTGGATCAGGTCATCCACAACAACAAGCAGCCGCGCAAACCGCGTGCGCTGATCCTCACCCCCACCCGCGAACTGGCGGCACAGGTGCACGACAACCTGCGCGCGTACGGCAAACACCTTCGCATCCATACCGCGGCGATATTCGGCGGCGTCGGCATGGGCGGCCAGGTCCAGGCGCTGCGCCGCGGCCCCGACATCATCGTGGCCACGCCGGGACGCCTGATCGACCACATGGATCGCCGCAACGTGGATCTGTCATGCATCGACACGCTGGTCCTCGACGAGGCTGACCGCATGCTCGACATGGGCTTCGCGCCCGCGTTGAAGAAAATCCTGGGCGCCTTGCCAAAGCAGCAACTGCAGACGCTGCTGTTCTCCGCGACCTTCGTGCCGGAGGTGAAAGCGCTGGCGGCTCAGTTCATGCACGAGCCGCGCGAAGCGCAGATGGCTCAACCGAACACGATCGCGGTCGGCGTCAGTCACCGCGTGCATCCGGTCGATGCAGACAAGAAGCGCGACCTGCTGCTGCACGTGCTGGCGGCCGACAGCCGGCGGCAGACGCTGGTGTTCGCGCGCACCAAGCACGGCTCCGACAAGTTGTGCCGGTACCTCGAACAGCACGGCTTTCGCGTCGCCGCGATCCACGGCAACAAGAGCCAGGGCCAGCGCACCCGCGCACTCGCGGATTTCAAGAACGGCAAGACCACGGTGCTGGTCGCGACCGACATCGCCGCGCGCGGCCTGGACATCGCGCAACTGCCGGCGGTGGTGAACTACGACCTGCCGATGGTCGCGCAGGATTACGTGCATCGCATCGGCCGCACCGGCCGCGCCGGCGCCGAAGGCCTGGCGCTGTCATTGGTCAGCCGCGAAGAAGAAGGGCTGCTGCGCGACATCCGCCGGCTGCTGAAGCAGGACATCGCGATCGAACCGATCGGAGGTTTCGAACCTGCGTGGAACTTGCGGCTGGACAACCCTTCGCCGGCGATGCGCCAGCACAGCCGCAACCGCGGCAATGCGCCGCGGAACAACGCCAAACCTGGCAAGCCGTCGCACGCGCGTCGTCCGCATGCGCAACGCGGCAAGGGCGGCGAACAACATACCGCCGCCAAGAAGCAGCGCCGCTCGTGGCGTGACAAGGTCAATTCGCGCAAGGCGTAGGCAATCGGCGGCGCAACGCGTCGCGCACGAGAATCGTAGGTTGGGCTGACCCGGCTTCATCGGGAAAGCCCAACATCATGAACGACGACGTTGGGCTTCGCGTCGCTCAGCCCAACCTACCCGTGCAATCACACGCAGTGGCGTAACCCGACGGATTACCGATGGCGGATTACGCAACTGCGGCTATAACCTTGTGTTTTTTTGTTGTCGGCCAAAGTTAGTTTGTGACGGTAGCTGCGTCCATGGGCAGCGAATAAATCGTCGTTGCCGCTCGCGTCACCGTCACAAAACCAATGCGCTCCGATCCTGCATCGAAACGATAGCCGTTCAGCGGGATCTGAATTCTCGGAGTCAGGAAATCCGAATGGATCACACCCTTTTCTTGCGGAACGAAGGAGCCAGCCTCATCGTTCACGTAAGCCGACACGATCCACTTGAACCCCTCCTCCGTGTCGGTGGCAAGGCGCGCAATCTGGTCGTTGGCCAAACCAACCTCCAACTCGCTCTTTGAATAGGTGTCCGGCAGCTCGTAAATATATTGGCGTACGGACTTTCTTCCAGCCAATTCGTACATCACGTACAACAATGATGCGAACCGAACGTGGGTGTCGTCGATTTTTTCCACGTAAAGAATTGGCGTAAAGTGTGGAACCAATTCATCCGCTTGCCCCGGTGTCAGGCCGGGAGTGGCCGCCGCAGCTGTTTCGAACAGTTGATTCACGTCTATAGCGAATTTTCCCTTCAGCGCCTCCGCGTCTTGCGTGGTTTGCTTTTTGATCATTTCGGCATTCGCCAGTGCCCCCAACGCGCCAAACAGCAGTCCTACGGCAACTCCACCTCCTCCTTGGTTTTGCATGTAAAGGATCGAGTGCCTATCGTCCAGAAAACGGCGCAGCTCATCGTTCTCATATGCTTCTGGATAAGCCGCTACGGTGTATTTCATTGAACCATTCGCCTGACGTGCGGATTCGAACGGCACGGGCGCCGTAGCACAAGAAGAAAGCGCCAAGGCGATCCCCATCGCCATACCGAGTTTTGCGATTTGCTTCACGATGAATCCCCTCTGTTAGTGGAATAAAAATCAAAGGCCTATGCGCACTTATGTGCGTTCGACATGGAGCCAGTTCCTTGGCCGCAGGTACTCCGCAAGTTTCGCCTCCGCGCTACCAACTTCCGGCACATAGCCGTACTCGTAGCGCACGCGCGGCGGCAATGACATCAGGATCGATTCGGTGCGGCCGCCGGATTGCAGGCCGAACAGGGTGCCGCGGTCGTAGACCAGGTTGAATTCGACGTAGCGCCCGCGGCGGTACAACTGGAATTCGCGTTCACGGTCGCCGTACGGCATGTCCTTGCGGCGTTCGACGATCGGCAGATACGCATCGAGGTAGCCGTTGCCGACGGCCTGCATGAATTCGAAGCAGCGATCGAAGCCGCCTTCGCCCAGGTCATCGAAGAACAGGCCGCCGACACCGCGGGTTTCCCCGCGGTGCTTGAGATAAAAATATTCATCACACCATTTCTTGTAACGCGGGTACACGTCATCGCCGAATGGTGCGCACAGCTCGCGGGCGACGGTGTGCCAGTGCACGCAATCCTCGTCGAACGGGTAGAACGGCGTCAGGTCGAAGCCGCCGCCGAACCACCACACGGGTTCCTCGCCGTCCTTGTCGGCCTCGAAGTAGCGCACGTTGGCGTGCGAAGTCGGCACG
>JBQCCP010000028.1:0-16285 GCA_051962095.1 Rhodanobacteraceae bacterium | reverse complement strand
TTGTTGGTGCCGCTCATGCTCCAGTTGAGCGGGGTGCCGAGCCCATTCATCGCGTAGCTGGCGGTCGAGCCGAAGCCGGTGTCCATCTCCATCACGTCCTGGGTCGGCGTGTTGCCGGTGCCGCGGGTGGTGCCGACCTGGAACTTGAAGCCGAGGTTGTTGGTGGCCTGCCAGTCGGCATCCAGCGTCACGAACTGGCTGGATTCACTCTCGCCCGGACGCGAGATCATGTCGTAGATGCCCTGCGAAATCGTCGGGTCACCCGGCAGATTCGCGCTGGTGAGGATGTTGCCCTGGATGGTGCCGGTCACGGCCTGCTTGGGAAGCTGGTCGCGCGTGCGCAGCATGTAGTTGCGGTTGTAGTCGGTCGCATCGAGGTGCGAATAGAACGCGTCGAGGTTGAAGGTCAGGTTGTCGGCCGCGCGCCACTGCAGGTCGATCGATCCACCCTTGCGCTTGCGGGTTTGCGTGAACAGGGCCGCTCCCGGCAGGTTCGGATAGAACACGCCCGTGCTGGCGCTGCCCGGCGTCGCAGCTGACAAACCGAGCGACGTGGCGGCTGCCGAACCGGTTGGAATGTATGAATAGCCAAGGATCTCCTGGCCTTCGCGCTGCAACGCGCGCTTTTCGTAGAACGCCTGCACCATCACGCCGAAGGTGTTCGAGTCGTTCTTCCAGTTGATCAGGCCACTGAACTGCGGCTCGGTCTTGCTCGGAAGATCGGCATACACGCCGCCGAGGCTGGCCTCCAGCGAGAATGGCTTGCTGAAATCCAGCGGTTTGCGGGTGATGATGTCGATGGTGCCAGCCGCGCCACCTTCCAGCAGCTTGGCTTCCGGCGTCATGTGCACCACGACCTGGTTGACGACTTCCGAAGGCAGCATCGCGAAGCTGACGCTGCGGGTGCCGCCTCCGCCCAGGACGAACCAGTCGCCCGATCCGATGGAATGGCCGTTGACGGTGGTCAGCGTCAGCGATGGCGCGCTGCCGCGGATGCTGGCGCGATCGGCTTCGTCGAAGCCGCCTTCCGCGCCGGCCGCGTCGGCAATGTTCACGCCCGGCAATTGGGCAATGGTGTCGGCGACGTTCTTGGCCGGCAGCTTGCCGATGTCGATGGCCGAAACCACTTCGACCTGCGAATTGGCCGCCTTCTTGGTCTCGATCGACAGCGCCTGCGCGGCGCGCACGCCGACCACCTGGATCGTGCCGAGTTGCTGCGGCGTCTCCTTGGTGCCGGGCTTCGAATTCTGGTCCGACGTCGTCTGGCCCTGCTGCTGGTCGGTGGAAGTGGTCTGGTTCTGGGGCGAGGCGTTTTGCGCCTGCGCCGCGGCCGCAAACATCAGCGCCGTGGCGATGCTCGCCGAAAGCATGCTCTTGCGAAATTTCATGACGTGCCCTCTTCTCTCTCGCGAAAGTGATGGGTGCCACGGCACCCGCTGTGGTGTCTCACCCTCTACGCCGCCGTCCCGTCGCCCAATGCTTTGCGACGCGCAGCACCACGCAATTGCCTGTCGAGGTACCAGTGCGCAGCGCCCAGCACCCCGTGCCGGCCGTGTTCGATCAAACGCACCGGCACGCGCAACAGGAATTCCCGCATGCCTCCCTTGTTGAGGAAGCGATCCACGAAACGGCTGCGTTGCAGCAGCTCTCTTATTTCCGGCAGGACCCCGCCGGCCAGGTACACACCGCCGCTGGCCACGAACGTCATCGCAAGATTGCCGACGAAGCCGCCCAGCAGGGCACAGAAAATTTCCACGGTTTCCACCGCGTCGGGGTCACTGTCCGCGCACGCCGCAGCCGTCACCGCTTCGGGCGTGACGAGGTCGACTGGCTGGCCATGCAATCCGCGCAGCGTGGTGTACAGGGTCAGCAGGCCCGGGCCGGAAAGCACGCGCTCGTACGGCACGTAACCATCACCCCGCGCGAGGTGCGCCAGCACTTCCCGTTCGCGGGCGGTGCCCGGCGCGAAATCCATCTGCCCGGCTTCGGTGGCGACCACCCGCGGCCCCTGGTCTCCCGGAAGCCGCACGGCCGCGCCGAGTCCCGTCCCCGGACCTACCACCAGGGCGGGTCCTTCGACACGGCTCGAAGGACCGCACAGGAGAAGGCTGTCGCTGTCGCGGACGTCGTCGAGCGCATATCCCAGCGCCTCGAAATCATTGAGCAACGCGACCTCGTCGAACGCCAGCGTGTCGCGCAGTGCCGACAGGCTGACCTGCCACGCCAGGTTGTCGTTGACGATGATGTCCCCGACCACCTGCCCGGCGCAGGCAATCACGCAACGCCGTACCGGCAGCGTGGCATCGCTGTCGACGAAGGCCTTCAGCAGCTCCGACAGCCTTGGAAAATCCGCGCACGTGAACTTGCGGTACGCCAGGATCTCGATGGCGTTGCCTCCGCCCGCGGCGGCACGCAACAGCGCCACCCGCGCATGGGTGCCTCCCACGTCGGCAGCCAGGAACGGCTGGGTGTGAAGGCTTGCGTGCTGGCTGAATTGACGGGCGGGCACGTTCATCCTGCTCTCGGGCGGGAACCGGCGCCAGTTTGGTCATATATGACAACGTTGTCAATCCGCGGCGCAGCAAAGACATGGTACACCCCGGCCGTCGCAGGAGTTGTTGGTTTTGAGCCAACGCCCCCTGTATTTTCGAGGTTCTGGCAAGCCTGTTCTTGCTGCGTCGCAACAACAATAATGATGAACTCCGCACCCTGTTTTTTCCGGGCCGGGACGTGCGATACTCCACACGAGACATCCTCATGACAACGTTGGCCAATCCATAATCGACCCCTTCAAGCGCACAGGATCGAACCATGGCCCCGCACGCTCCGCCCCGCCAGCAATCGCATTACCTCATGTCGATGACGATCATCGGCGTGCTGTTTTTCATCTTCGGCTTCGTCACCTGGCTCAATTCATCGCTGATCCTGTTCGTCAAGGTCGGGTTCGACGTGGACAATGTGGGCGCCTTCCTGATCCCGATGGCGTTCTATCTGTCCTACTTCTTCCTCGCGCTGCCTTCCGCCGTGGTGCTGAAACGCACCGGCATGAAGAAAGGCATGGCGCTGGGCCTGCTGGTCATGGCCATCGGTTCGGTGCTGTTCGCGGTGTTCATGGGCGGCTACAGCTACGTGGGCGCGCTGGTGGCGTTGTTCGTGATCGGCGCGGGCCTGGCACTGCTGCAGACGGCGTCCAATCCCTACGTCAGCATCCTCGGCCCTATCGAGAGCGGCGCCAAGCGGGTCGCGATCATGGGCATCTGCAACAAGTTCGCGGGCGGCGTGGCGCCCTACGTGTTCGGTGCGCTGCTGTTGAGCGGCGCCACGGCCTACGCCGCGAAGATCAATGAAGCCGCCTCGCCGCAGGCCCGTTCATTGCTGCAGCACGCGTTCGTGTCGCGGGCGGTGATGCCGTACGTGGTCATGGCCGTGGTGCTGGCGCTGCTGGCGGTGTGGGTGGTGTTTTCCTCGCTGCCGGAAATCCGCTCGGACGGCAACAGTGCGGGGAACCCCAACCGCGCAGGCAAGCGCAGCATCTTCAGCTTTCCGCATCTGTGGCTGGGCGTGGTGTGTCTTTTCATCTACGTGGGCCTCGAGGTGATGGTCGGCGATGGCATCGTGATCTACGGGCAGGCGTCGGGCATGCCGCTGGATACCGCGAAGCACCTGACGTCCTGGGTGATGGTCGGGATGCTGCTTGGCTACCTCGCGGGCGTGGCGCTGACGCCGCGGTTCATCTCGCAGCAGCGTTACCTGGCGTTCTCGGCGGTCCTGGGCATGCTGTTTGCGCTCGGCGCCTGGCAGACGCACGGCACGCTGTCCGTCGGCCTCGTGGCGGCGCTGGGTTTCGCCAACGCGATGATGTGGCCGGCGATCTTCCCGCTGGCCATCAAGGGGCTGGGCGACCGCACCGAGTTCGGCTCGGCGCTGCTGATCATGGGCATCGCCGGAGGCGCGCTGATCCCGCAGATCTTCGTGCACCTCGAGGAGGTCATCAATTTCCAGTTGGCGTTCCTGCTGGTGATGGTGCCCGGCTATCTCTATATCCTGTTCTATGGATTGCTGGGCCACGGCGTCGGCCAACCCGCGCAGCCGCGGGTGATCGATTCCGCGACGGCGCTGCCCTGACGACGCGACGGCCGGACTGCGACGATTTGAAGCCACGACTTGAGGAGCCCGCATTGGGAACCGCCACCATCAGGGATGTCGCCAAGCAGGCCCACGTTTCGCTGAAAACCGTATCGCGCGTGATCAATCGCGAGGCTTCGGTCCGCGAGGAAACGCGCCAGCGCGTGATGCAGGCGATCGAACAACTGGGTTACCGCCCCGACCTGTCGGCGCGCAGCCTGCGCAGCGCCAAGGCCTACGCCATCGGACTGGTGTACGACAACCCCAATCCGTACTACATCATCGCGGTGCAGCAGGGCGCGCTGGCGGCCTGCCGCGAAATGGGATTCGGCCTGCAGATCCATCCGTGCAATTCGCGCGCGCCGAAGCTCGCCGAGGAATTGCGCGACCTCGTGCACCGCTCGCGGCTGGCCGGGCTGGTGTTGGCGCCGCCGATGTCCGAACGGATGGCCCTGCTGCGCGAACTGGCCGCCTACGAAATCCCGCTGGTACGCATCATCTCCGCGGCCGAGGATCCGCGCGACGGCTTTCCCTGCGTGTTCGTGGACGACCGCGACGCGGCCTACGCGATCACGGCCTATCTGATCCAGCTCGGTCACGTGCGCATCGGCTTCCTGTGGGGCGGCAAGCAGCACCGCTCGAGTCCCGAGCGCTACAAGGGCTACGAGAAAGCGCTGCAGGATTACGGCGTACCGCTGGACGAGGAACTCGTGCTGGAAGGCGACTATTCGTTCGACGATGGTTTCCGCGGTGCGCGCCGCTTGTTCGGCCTCGCCGAGCCGCCGACCGCCATTTTCGGTTCCAACGATGAAATCGCCGCGGGTGTGCTCGCCGCCGCCCGCGCCGCCGGGCTGCACGTTCCCTACGATCTGTCCGTGGCCGGTTTTGAAGACAGCCCCTTCTCGCGCCACTCCTGGCCTTCACTGACGACTTCGCGACAGCGCACCGAGCTGATCGCGGAACACGCCGCGCGTCTTCTGATCGCGCAGATCCACGGCAACGACGTCGAGAATGAAGGCTTCAGTCCCGAGCTGGTGGTGCGTGGTTCGACCGCGCCGCCGCGGCCCCGGCAATGAAGGACGCACGTACCGGCATGTCTTCGCCCGACGCTTCAGATATCCGACCCGAATCCACCGCGTTGTACCGGGAGGCCGCCGAAGCGGCCGACACCGTCGCCCGGCAGCTTGAGCGCAACGATGCGGGCGTGCGCGAACTGGCGAAGAAGCTGCGCGAACACGCGCCGCCTTTCGTGGTCACCTGCGCGCGCGGCAGTTCCGACCATGCCGCCACTTACGCCAAATACGTGATCGAAACCCAAACCGGTTGCGTGACCGCGTCGGCTTCGCCGTCGGTCGAATCGATCTACGCGGTGCCCCTGAAACTCCGCGGCGCGCTGTATCTCGTCATCTCGCAATCGGGCGCAAGCCCCGACCTGCTGCGCAGCGCGGAAGCCGCGCGCAACGCCGGTGCCCACGTGGTCGCGCTGGTGAACGCGGAGAACTCGCCGCTGGCGGAACTCGCGGCAACCGTGATTCCACTGCAGGCCGGGCCGGAAAAGAGTGTCGCGGCCACCAAGAGCTTCATCGGCTCGCTGACTGCGGTGCTGCATCTCACCGCGCACTGGCGCCAGGACAAATCGTTGCTCGACGCGCTGCATGAGCTTCCGGAGCAATTGCGCCGTGCATTTGCGCTCGACTGGTCGCCGCTGGTCGAAGGCCTGCGCGACATGCACGACCTGTTCGTGCTGGGCCGCGGGTACGGCCTCGCCGCGGCGCAGGAGGCGGCGCTGAAATTGAAGGAAACCTGCGCGCTGCATGCCGAAGCATTCAGCAGCGCGGAAGTGCGACACGGCCCCATGGAACTGGTCGGACCGCGCCTGCCCGTGCTGCTGTTCGCGCAACAGGACCACGCGCTCGCAGGCGTGCTCGCCACAGCCGACGATTTTCGCCGCCGCGGCGCCGACGTGTGGACCGCAGCGCCGTCCGCGACCGGCCGCAATGCCTTGCCGATCGTTCCGACGGAGCACGCGATGTGCGCGCCGATTCTGGCGACCCAGAGCTTCTACCACGCGGTGAACGCGCTGGCGATCGCGCGCGGCCGCGATCCCGATCATCCGCCGCACCTCGCCAAGATCACCGAGACCGTCTGATGACAGACGCCCTGGTCAATGCGCGCGTGCTTTCCGCGGAGGGATGGCGGGACGATGTGGCCGTGGTCGTGGAGGATGGCCGCATTCGCGAACTCGCGGCGCCGACGCGCATTGCGGCCGACGTGCGCCGGCACGATCTCTCCGGGCGGATGCTGCTGCCGGGTTTCATCGACTGCCAGGTCAACGGCGGCGGCGGCGTGCTGTTCAATGACCAGCCCAGCGTGGACGGCATCCGCGCGATCGGCGCGGCGCATCGCCGCTTCGGCACCACCGGCTTCCTGCCCACGCTGATCAGCGACACGGTCGATACGATGCGCATCGCGATCGCCGCGACCGATGCAGCGATCGCCGAGGCGGTCCCGGGCGTGCTCGGCATTCACCTGGAAGGTCCTTTCATCAGCCGCGAGCGCAAGGGCGTGCATGCGGAAAAATATCTGCACGCACCGGATGCCGCCGAACTTCGCATTGCAGAATCCCTGCGGCGCGGCAAAACCCTGCTGACTGTGGCGCCCGAATGCGTGGCGCCGGATGCCGTCCGGAATCTCGTCGCGGAAGGCGTGATCGTGGCGGCAGGACACACCAACGCGGATTACGGGACGGTGCGCGCCGCGCTGGACGCGGGCGTGCGCGGCTTCACCCATCTGTTCAACGCGATGTCGCCGTTGACCAGTCGCGCGCCCGGCGTGGTCGGCACGGCCCTCGATGATCCGGATTCATGGTGCGGCGTGATCGTCGACGGCCATCACGTCGCCGCCGCGAGCCTGCGCATCGCGCTGAAGGCCAAGCC
Source organism: Rhodanobacteraceae bacterium (assembly GCA_051962095.1). GTDB lineage: Bacteria > Pseudomonadota > Gammaproteobacteria > Xanthomonadales > Rhodanobacteraceae > 66-474. The sequence goes on along the minus strand of JBQCCP010000028.1, from coordinate 9,224 downwards.
GCGCGGCAAGGTCTTCCTGGTAACCGACGCGATGCCGCCGGTGGGCGCGGCCGATCCGTCGTACGTGCTCGACGGCGAAACGATCGTCGCGCGCGACGGGATCTGCCAAACCGCGAACGGCACGCTCGCCGGTTCCGCGCTCAGCATGATCGATGCCGTGCGCAACTCGGTCGACACGCTGGACGTACCGCTCGACGAAGCGGTGCGGATGGCGTCGACCTACCCTGCGGAATTCCTCGGACTCGATGCGACGCATGGCCGCATCAGATCTGGTTACCGCGCCGACTTCACCGTGGTCGACCACGACCTGCGCGTGACGGAAACCTGGATCGGCGGGGTGATGCAGCCGGCTTGATCGCCGGAGCCGCGGTATTCCCGCCGCCTGTCAGTTCCGTGATTTCCGCTTCGCTCAACCGGCGCCAGTTTCCTTTCGCGAGGTCGCCCAGTTGCAGCGATCCGATCGCCACCCGGATCAGTCGCAGGACTTCATGGCCGCAGGCCGCGAGCATGCGGCGAATCTGCCGATTGCGTCCTTCGGCGAGCACGATTTCGAGCCAGGTGTTTTTCGCACCACCACCGATCACGTGTATCGCGTGTGCCGACAGATGTTCGCCGCGATCGGGTACGCCCGCACGCAATTGCCGCAAGCTTCCGTCGTCGATGACACCACGGACCTGCACGCGATAGGTTTTCAAGACGTGCTGACCAGGCTCGGTGATCCGCGCCGCCCAAGCGGGGTCGTTGCTCATCAGCAACAGCCCTTCGCTTGCCTTGTCCAGTCTTCCGACGGGCGCGAGCCACGGCAGCCCTGCATCGCGCAGCAGCGCATACATGGTGTCGCGCCCGTGTTCGTCCGACGCGCTCACCACCAGTCCGCGCGGCTTGTTGAGCATGATGCAGAGACGTTCGCTCGAGCGCAGCGCCGCACCGTCCATTTCGATGCAATCGAAAGCCGGATCGACCGGCATCTCCGGATCGCAAGCCACGCTGCCGTTGACGCGCAGGCGACCCGACGCGATCCGGCGCACCGCTTCGCCGCGCGAACACACGCCCATGCGTGACAAGACCCGTGCAAGGCCATGCCGCGGCACTGGCATTGAAATTTTGCCGGGTGCCGCATTGCGCGACGGCGACTGCGCCGAGACGAGATTCTTGCGCATAAGAACCACGATTGATCCGCCTTGCAAAAGGCGGCCCGAAAAGAAAAAGCCCGGCTCACGCCGGGCTTTTTCATATCACGTCGGAAGCATCGGCGATGTATTGCCAGTCCTTCCGCGAACGGCTTACATGCTGCCGTTCTGGGGCTGCTCGACCTTGAACTCGACGCGACGGTTGCGCTGGCGGCCAGCCGCGGTCTTGTTGGTGTCGATCGGGTTCGACTCGCCGAAACCCTTCACCGCGGTGATGCGGCTCGGGTCGATGCCGTGTGACGTCAGGTACGAATTGACGATGTTGGCACGGCGCTCGGACAGACCCTGGTTGTACTGCTCGGTACCGATCGAATCGGTGTAGCCGTCGATTTCGATCTTGACCTGCGGATAGCGGTTCAAGGTGTCGACCGCCTGATTCAGGATCGCCAGCGAATCGGAAGCCGGCGGCTTCAGCGTCGGGCCGATGTCGTGCTCGCCCTTCTTCGGACGGTCGAACTTGAAGTTCACGCCACGCAGGTCGATGACCACGTTCTGCGGCGGGGGCGGCGGCGGCGGAGCTGCCGGCGGGGGCGGCGGCGGAGCTGCCGGCGGGGGCGGCGGCGCCGGATGGCCCATGTTGAACACCAGGGCGATGCTGGCCATGGAGTCCAGCCACTGCTTCGGACCATAGGTGTGCGGCAGGCCGGGGCCAGCCAAGCCGGCCAACTGGGCCGACGTGGTATCGCGGTAATAACGCGCCGCGAGTTCGCCGCGCAGCGCGACGCGGTCGCTGACGTTGTACAGCACGCCCACGCCTACCGTCGCACCCGGACCCCAGCCGGAACCATTGCTCGGACCCATGTTTCCATATGCGCCGCCAGCTTGTGCAAGCTCGCCAGACACAGCGGCGTGACGCCACATGCCGATGCCAGCCATGATGTACGGGCGCCACTGCGAAGCCGGATCCATGAAGTAGTAGCGGGCCGCGACGTCGAGACCGAGGGTCTCCCACTGCTTGCCGGCACGGATGGACGAATCCTTGTAATCGGCATTGTCGCCCGTGGCTTCGACGTCCAGGGTGAAATGCGGATTCACCCAAAAACCAACGCCGAGACCACCCATCGGATCAGCCTGGACTTGGCGGCTGCTGTCACCGACCACCACGCCGATGCGCGGCACGATGTACCAGTTGCTGTAGTTGGGGTTCGCAAAGCTACCCGTTGTTTCCGCCGCTGCACCGGTGTCCTGGGCGTGCGCGACCGACATCACGCCAACAGTACCCAAGGCCAGCGCGATGACCGCGAACAAGCCGTTACGTTTCATCGGTAAGTCTCCTCGTTGTTGATTCTTCAGGCTTGGCCATTCGGCGCAAGCCGTGTTCCCATTGCAAGACTACTGCGGAAATCGCGACCCATCCAACCCCGCCGCACTCCGCTACGGCAGCGCCAGTTTAGCAAAAAACAAACAATTTCGCCGGAGGCCCACTTTCCCGTTCATGCAGAACTCAGGCGCCTCCTCGCTGAACGAACAATCCCATGAAATCGGGCACCGGGGTGGCCAGCATCACCGCGGGTTGTTCGCAAATTCCAGCAATTTCATCGGCTTGCGCTTCCTTCAGATGACCCGACAGGGCGTTCCGGAATTTCTCGACCAGCACCGGAATCCCCTCGGCCCGGCGACGGCGGTGACCGATCGGATAATCGATGGAAATCTTGTCGGTGTTTGAGCCATCCTTGAAAAACACCTGGACCGAATTGCCGATATAGCGCCTGTCGGGGTTGAAATAGTCGCGCGTAAATTGCGGATTTTCCCGGACCGTCATCTTGGCGCGCAGCGCGTCGATCCGCGGATCGGCCGCCACGGCATCGGTGTAGTCCTCCGCGGTGAGCCGCCCGAAGATCAGCGGCACCGCGACCATGTACTGGATGCAATGGTCACGATCGGCGTAGTTCGCGAGCGGACCGGTCTTGTCGATGATGCGCGCGCCTGCTTCCTGGGTTTCGATTTCGATACGCTCGATCTCGCCGATACGGTCCTTCACTTCGGGATGCAGTTTCATCGCACATTCCACCGCCGTCTGCGCGTGGAATTCCGCGGGGAAGCTGATCTTGAACAGCACGTTCTCCATCACGTAGCTGCCGAACGGCCGCTCGAATTCGAACGGCTTGCCGTCGAACGCGACATCGTAGAAACCCCAGGTCTTCGCGCTCAGCGCCGACGGGTAGCTCGGCTCGTCGGTGGTCATTGCGTTCAACGCGTGGATCACCGCGCGCCGGCAGGCGTCACCCGCGGCCCAGCTCTTGCGCGGGCCGGTATTGGGCGCGTGGCGGTAGGTGCGCAGCGAACCGTTGTCGATCCAGCTGTTCGACACCGCGGTGATCACCTGCTCGCGGGTGCCGCCCAGCATCGCGGTCGCAACCGCGGTCGAAGCCAGTCGCACCAGGATCACGTGATCCATGCCGGCGCGGTTGAAGGAATTCTTCAGCGCATAGCAGCCCTGGATTTCGTGCGCCTTGATTGCCCACTGCAGCACGTCGCGCATCGCCAGCGGCTTGCCGCCATTGCGCATGTTCGAACGTGACAGCCAGTCGGCCACCGCCAGCACGGTGCCGAGGTTGTCGGACGGATGGCCCCACTCGGCTGCCAGCCAGGTGTCGTTGAAATCCAGCCAGCGAATCTGGGTGCCGATGCAGAACGCAGCCTGCGCCGGATCGAGTTCCAATGCGGTGCCCGGCACCCGCGCCCCGCCCGCCAGCGTGGCGCCCGGCACGATCGGCGCCAGATGCTTCATGCATTGCGGAAACTTCATTGCCAGCATCGCGCAGCCCAGCGCGTCCATCAGCATGTGGCGCGCCGTATCCCATGCCTCTTCGGATTCGATGCGGTAATCGAGTACGTAATCGGCCACGTCGACCAACGGCTGGTCGGGCGCGGGGCGGGCGGCGGAACGGGTTGCGGCGTGGCTCACGGTCACTCCTGGATCGGGATGCGAAGACAGCCCGCTATTTTGCCAGACGACGATTTTTCTTGACGGCCCTTGCGCGGCCCGGCGAGAATCGATCCACCCGAAGGGGAGTAGCACCGGGCGCAAGCGACTCGTGCGTCCGCGTGGCAATCGTCAGCACGAACCCTCAAGGTTCCGGTTGCCACGGCGGTTCACCGACCGCGCGCGAGACTTTCGAATATCCCGTGCCGTCCAGCGGCCGCGGGGTTCGATCGCCTCGCCAACGGAGAATCGCATGTATGTGATCAACGAGCTGCTCCACCGTCCCCTCGATCCCGCTTTCTGGAGCGGCCTCGGCTCGATCATCGTGATCGACCTGGTGCTGGCCGGCGACAACGCGATCGTGATCGCGCTGGCGGCGCGCAACCTTCCCAGGCACCACCAGTTCCGCGCGATCTTCTGGGGCACGGTCGGCGCGATCGTGGTGCGCGTGGCGATGACCGCCGCGGTGATCTGGCTGCTCAAGATTCCCGGCCTGATGTTGATCGGCGGCGTGGTGCTGATCCCGATCGCATGGCGCCTGTTGCGGCAGGACGATGACCAGGGCCCGGACATCAAGCGCAAAATCACCGGTTTCTGGAGCGCGATGGGCACCATCGTGGTCGCCGATGCGCTGATGGGTCTCGACAACGTTCTGGCGATCGCGGGCGCGTCGGGCGGGCACCTGGGCCTGGTCGGACTCGGACTGCTGATCAGCGTGCCGCTGGTGGTGTGGGGCTCGACTTTGCTGCTGAAGCTGATCGAGCGCTATCCGGTCATCATATACATCGGCGCGGCCGCCATCGCCTGGACCGCCGCGCGCATGATCACGCGCGACGGCCTCGTAAGCGGGTGGTTCGACGCCCACGATCCACTGCGTTACCTGGTGGACGCCGTGCTGGTGATTGGCGTCACGGGCATGGGCTGGTGGCTCCGGCACCGCAAATCCGCGCAGGATTGAGCGCGGCGATCTCGATCAGAACGAAGAACCCGGCTGCCGCAGGAACGCCTCTTCTTCGGCGGTCGAGAGCCGCCCCAGCACCGCGTTGCGATGCGGGTAGCGGCCGAAGCGGTCGATGATCGCCTTGTGCTTCAACTCGAATCCGTAGTTGAGCTCGAGACCCGGCTGCCGGAACAACTGTTCGGCCTGCACGTGGATCGCGCGCGATTCCGAATGCATGAACGGCATGTACAGGAACGCGCGCCGCAATGCCGGCATGTCCCGATCGGCGCCCGCGCGAATCGCTTCCTGCGCAAGCACCAGCGCCATGCCGTCCGCGGCGAACGCACGCGGATCGTCGCGAAACAGGTTTCGCGAAAACTGGTCGAGCACGATGACTTCCGCGAGCCTGCCGTTGGCCGTATCGCGCCATGCCGCAAGCTCGCCATGGACGGCGGCCGCGTGCAGTGCACCGAAATGCGCGCGGATCGCGTTGTCGAAGGCGCCATCCTTTCCGAAATGCTGGTCCGCCGTCGCTTCCTCGAACCAGAAACGCAGGACGTCTTGCGGATTCACGGACACGCTGCAACTCCCTTCATCGCACTACAGCCAATGCGTGGAGGACTTCTCGCGGAACGATTCGGCCACCAACTGGTTGTCGAAGCCCGGCGGGGCCTCGCCATTGGCCGCGTAAAGGTAGATCGCCACCTGGTAGATCGTCTGCAGCGTGGATTGCACCAGTGCCAGCGCGACCAGCCAAACCACCATGATCGCACCGATCGTGAGCAGCACGGTCGCGCCCGCGCCGAGCACCAGGAAAAACAGCACCAGCGCCGGCACGATGCCGAACAAGCCGAAAATCAACCCGAAACTGACATTGCCGATGATCTGCTCGCCCCAGGTGCGCCTCAGCATCTCCACCGAGCGTTTGTAGGATTCGATCGGGCCGCTGCCTTCCGCCACCAGCACCGGCACGACCAGGAAGGACGTCACAGACCACGCCATCCCGAGCAGCCCGACCACGATGCGGCCGATGAAACCCACCTTTTCTTCCAGCAGGCGCAGCAGGATGCCCACCGTGCTGGTCATCAGCGCCCAGCCGAAGATTTGCGGCAACCGCTGCCAGGCAAACGCGAGGCCATAGCCGAGCGTCGGCTGTTCGCCCTCGATCTGCTTCAACACGCACGCGATCAGCGCCGAGTTGAAGAAGATGATCACGAAATAATCGAGGAAGTAGAACACGCACAGCGCCGCGTACATCGGTGCGGTGAGCTGGACGGGACCCTGGAACCGCGCGTGCCCGTGCAGTTCGACGAACACCGGCATCGCGAACAGCGCGATGATGATCGCCAAGGCCACACCCGAGATCAGAGGAAATGCCACCAGGCGCTTGTCCTGCTGCAGCATCCGCCAGGACCCGCCCATCAGTTGCCAGGTACGTGCGAACTTGCCCATGTGGCTCCCCTTCGGGCTACTTGAGATGCGTCGCCATCCAGTCCACCCAGCGCCGGTACACATCGGTCTGCTGCACGATGTCGCCGGGGAAATGCGTGTCGGCCGGATAGGCCCAGAATTCCACCTTGACCCCGTTGTCGCGCAACGCGTGATACCACTCGTAACTGTTCACCAGCGGCACGTTTGGATCGCCGACGTCGCCCATGATCAGCGTCGGCGCCTTGACGTTGCGCGCGTACGTGATCGGCGACTGCTGGCGCCAGATGTCCCAGCCCGCCGCGGTCCATGGCGTCGAGCCGAAGAAATACGTGTCGCCCATCTGATAGTACGCGACCGTGTAATCCATCACCCAGTCGGTCAATGAGGCGCCGGCCACGGCGGCCTTCCAGACGTCGTAATGGCCGGTAAGCCAGGTGGTCATGTAACCGCCGTACGACCAGCCGGTCACGCCGATGCAGTCCTTGTCCACGATGCCCAGCTTCTCGACCGCCGCCAAGCCGGCCATCACGTCCTTGCCCGGGCCTTCGCCGGTGTCGCGATAGATCGCGTGCTGGTAAGCGTCGCCCAGGTTGGTGCTGCCGCGGTAGTTCGGCTGGAACACCAGGAATCCGGCGGCCGACAAAAGTTGCGGCAATGGCGAGAAGCGCACGGTCGACCCTGCCTCCGGTCCACCGTGGATCACCAGCACCAGCGGATACGTCTTGCCCTTGCGGTAATCGACCGGATACGTCAACACGCCATCCGCGTCCATGCCATCGTAGGTCTTCCACTGCAGCGATTCGCTGCGGCCGAGTTCGAGCTTGTCGACGAAGGCATTGACGTCGGTGAGGCGTCGCGGCTTCACGTCCAACGACGTCATCACGTACAGCTCGTCGGGATGCGTGACGGTGCCGCCGACGAAGGCGATCTCGCCGCTCTTGGCGACACTCAGGTCGTTGCCGGGCAGCACGCCATCGAGGTCCAGCGTGCGCGCCGCGCCCTCGATGGGCTGCGCCCACAGTGTCGAGCGCGTGCCGAGTTCACCCTGCAACAGCAGCGCCCTGCCGTCGGGGAGCCATGCGTAAGCATTGAAATTGCGCGCCAGCGCAACCGTCGCGTCGCGCGGCGCGCCACGGCCGCCCACGTACACCGCGTTGCCGTTGTTCTGGTCGCCATTGCGCACACGCAGGAACGCGAATATCTTGCCGTCCGGCGCATAGGCGAAATCATTGGCGCCCTGATCGCCCACCATAGTAACCGGCTCGCCCTTGCCGTCGGCCGCGACTTTCGCGATCACCGAACGGAACGACGGGCCCCAATACGGACCCGGGAACTTCGTGAACACGATGGACTTGCCGTCGCGGCTCCACATCAGCGGCGTCGCGCCTTCCTGGTCGGTCTGCAGCGAGTAACTGCCGTGCGTCAGTTGGGTCGCGGTGCCGCCGTTCGAAGCCACCACCCACAGGTGCCACGGCGCCAGCGCCTTGCGCAGCAGGAAGTTGCCTTCCGTGACCTGGAACACCTTGTTGTGTGCCTTGATGGCTTTTTCGTTGAGAGGCGGATCCTGCGTGATGTACGCGATGCGATCACCGTCGGGGCTCCAGGTGAATTCGTCGATGCCTTCCTTGGTGTCGGTGATGCGCTGCGCGTCACCGCCCGCCATCGGCATCACGTAGATCTGCGCCTGCTTGGTCTTGTCGTCCTTCGCGAGGAACGCGAGGCGTGTACCGTCGGGCGACCAGCGCGGCGAGGAAACATCCTCGCGGTCGTGCGTGAGCGTGCGCTTGGCGCCGCTCGCCACGTCCACCACGTCGATGCGGGTGTCGTGCTTGTCGGTCTTCCAGACCGGCGTGATCATCACGACCGCGACCGATTTGCCGTCCGGCGAAAGCTGCGGGTCGGAAAGCTTCACCAGTCGCTGCAGGTCGTCCAGCCGGAACGGTGTCGCCGCCACCGATGCCAGCGGCGCACCAAGGAACAACGCAATGACCACGACCAGCCAGCCTGCGCGCAGACGATGCATGACGGTTCCCGTTTTCCCCTGCGCCACGCCGGGCGCGACCGCGCCAGCATAGCGCGCGGCGGACTTGCCGGCACGCGATAGCGTCGGCATCCTCGCCCGGATGGCAACCTCGTTCCCGCACCTGTTTGCGCCGCTCGATCTCGGTTTCTGCACGCTGCCCAATCGCGTCTTGATGGGCTCGATGCATACCGGCCTCGAAGACCATGCGCGCGATTTCGGGAAACTCGCGGAATACTTCGCGGCGCGTGCACGCGGCGGTGTCGGCCTGATGGTGACTGGCGGCTTCTCGCCCAACATCGCGGGGTGGCTGAAGCCGTTTTCCAGTCGCCTGTCGTCGCGCTGGCAAGTGGCCCCGCATCGCCGCATCACCGGTGCGGCGCACGCGGCGGGCGGACGCATCTGCCTGCAGATCCTGCACGCGGGACGCTACGGTTTCCATCCGCTGTCGGTGGCGCCGTCCGCGATCAAATCGCCCATCACGCCGTTCACGCCGCGCGCACTGTCGAACGCGGGAGTCGAGCGCACGATCCGCTCGTTCGCGCGCTGCGCGAAGCTGGCGCAGGACGCCGGCTACGACGGCGTGGAGATCATGGGCTCGGAGGGTTACCTGATCAACCAGTTCCTGGCCGAACGCTCGAACCAGCGCCGCGACCGCTGGGGCGGCTCGGCGGAAAACCGGATGCGTTTCCCGATCGAGATCGTGCGGCGCACCCG
>JBQCCP010000027.1:0-12001 GCA_051962095.1 Rhodanobacteraceae bacterium | reverse complement strand
CCGCGACGATGGCCGCGATTACCGCATCGACGGTGGCGGCAACCAGCGCCGCGACCACCGCGGCGTGCTCGGCCAGTTCGGTGGCGTGCACCTAGCGTAATCTCCATCCGCCGTTGCAGACGCGGCGCAGCAGCGACCCGGCACCCACTTCTCGTCATTCCGGACGTCGCGCAGCGGCGATCCGGAATCGGCTTGTTTCTATCGCCGTCAGGATTCGAAACCGATTGACTCGCACCGTCCTTGGCGTTCGCGTTTGCATTCCTGCAAGCGCAGTCGCACTTCGCGCGGCCCCGGAATGACAAGGAGTCCGTGATTACGCGCTGCACGCCCCGAATGACCCGCGTTTCACGCGGCGAGACCGTACGACCGCAGCAATGCATCCGGTTGCGGCGCGCGTCCCCGGAATGCGATGAAGCTTTCCAGCGCGGGGCGGCTGGCGCCCACGCTCAGGAACTCGTCGCGGAAGCGTGCGCCGGTCGCGGCGTCGATCACGTCGCCGCCTTCGCCGGACTGATCCTGGAGTGCGTGTTCCTCGAACGCGCCGAACACGTCCGCCGACAGCACCTCGGCCCACAGGTAGCTGTAATACCCCGCCGCGTAACCGCCCGCGAAGATGTGGGTGAACGCGTGCGGGAAGCGCTGCCATGCGGGCGGGTGCAACACAGCGGCTTCGCGCCGCGCGGCCTCCAGCGTTTCCATCACCCGTGCGCCGCGCGCCGGGTCGTAATCGGTGTGCAGCAGGAAATCGAACAAGCCGAACTCCAGTTGCCGGCACAGGAACATGCCTGCCTGGAAATGCCGCGCGGCCAACATCTTTTCGAACAATTCGTCCGGCAGCCTTTCGCCGCTCGACCAGTGCTTCGCGAACAGGTCCAGCGCCTGCCGGTTCCAGCAGAAGTTCTCCATGAACTGGCTGGGCAGTTCCACCGCGTCCCATTCCACGCCGTCGATGCCGCCGATCGAGGGCAGGTCGATCCGCGTCAGCATGTGGTGCAAGCCATGGCCGAACTCGTGGAACATGGTCTGCACGTCGTCGTGCGTCAGAAGGGAAGGTTGAATTACTTCTTCCCTCATCCCACCACTCGCGTCGCGAGTGGTCCCCCCCTCTCCCGCCATGCGGGCGAGAGACGTCTGCGGGCCTTCGGCCGAGGTTCTTGTGATGGGCGGCGCGAAGTTGCAGGTGAGAAACGCGATCGGCAATTGCACGTTATCGCCATCGCGGAAGCGCGCGCGACACACGTCCATCCACGCGCCGCCACGCTTGCCGCTGCGCGCGTACAAGTCGAGGTACACGCCCGCGATCGGCTCGCCCTCCGCATCGCGCACCTCGCAATAGCGCACGTCGGGGTGCCAGGTGTCCACGCCTTCGACCGCCGCCACGCTGATGCCGTACAAGCGGCTCGCCACCTGGAACATGCCGTCCAGCACCCACGGCAGCGGAAAATACGCCTTCAACTGCTCTTCGTCCAGCGCATAGCGGGCCAGCCGCAGTTTTTCTGATGCGTACGCGACATCCCAGGCTTCGAGGTTTTCGAGCTGCAGTTCGGTACGTGCGAACGCGCGCAATTCCTCCAGTTCACGCTGCGCGACCGGCTTCGCGCGCGCAATCAGGTCGCGCAGGAAGGCCAGCACCTCGTCCGGTGTCTGGGCCATCTTGGTCGCCAGCGATTCCTGCGACGCGTTGGCGAAACCCAGCAGCTGCGCGGCCTCGTGCCGCAACGCCAGGATTTTTTCCATCCGTTCGGAATTGTCGAACTTGCCGGCATTCGGCCCCTGGTCCGACGCGCGCGTCTGGTACGCCCAGTACACGCGCTCACGCAGCGAACGGTTGTCGGCGTAGGTCAGCACCGCCTGCACCGAGGGTTGCTTCAGGGTGACCAGCCAGCCATTGAGGTCGCGCTCGCGCGCGTACTCGCGCAGCACCGCGCGACCCGATTCGGGAATGCCGGCCAGGTCGCGCTCGTCTTCGATCCGTTCCTGCCAGCCGTCGGTGGCGTCCAGCACCGCATTGGAGAACGCGGTGGTGAGCTTGGCCAGCTCGTTCGCGATCTCGCGAAAACGCGTGCGCGCAGGTTCTTCCAGCGCCACGCCGGAAAGCCTGAAATCGCGCAGCGCGTGCTCGACCAATGCGCGTTCCGGCCGCGCGCGTTGCGCGAAGCCCGGCGCATCGGCAACGGCCTGCACGGCCGCATACAATTCGCGATTCTGTCCCAGCCCGCTGGCGAAGTCGGTGATCTTTTCCTCGGCCTGCTCGTACGCCGCGCGCAGTTCCGGCGTGTCCGCCACCGCGTGCAGGTGCGACACCGGCGCCCACGCGCGCGACAGGCGCTGGTCGAGTCGTTCCTGTTCCAGCATCACGTGACCGAACAGATCCGATTGGATCTGGCGCGGCGCATCGGCAGCCGTCAAGCTATCGATACCGGCCTGGTAGTCGGCGAGGATGGTGTCGATCGCGGGCACCACATCGGCCGGCTTGATGTTCGAGAACGCGGGCAGCGCCGCGTCGTTTAGCAGGGGATTGTCGCTGGACATGGTGCGCTCCGGTGATCCCACAGCGTGGCGTTCCGCGGGAATGAAATCAAGCAGGCGGCCGCACCCGCATCACCGCAGCAGCCAGCGCAGCAGGCGTTCCGCCCGTGCGCTGTAAGGTGGCCGCAACCACACCGTCGCCGACCAGCGCGCCTGCCGGAACACCGGCATCTGTTTCGAGAATGCGAGGAAGCCCGCGTGCCCGTGATACGCACCCATGCCGGACGGCCCGACACCACCGAACGGCAGGCGCGATTGCGCGAACTGGAACACGCAATCATTCACCGCCGCGCTGCCGGCCATGCACGCCGCAAGCGTGTGCCGGACGCGCGCGCGATCGTCGTCGAACAGGTAGAGCGACAGCGGACGCGGACGGGCATTGACGTATGCCACGGCCTCGTCGAATTGCCGGTACGTCAACACCGGCAGCACCGGTCCGAAGATTTCCTCGCGCATCAGTGCGGTGGTTGCCGGCGCATCCAGCACCACCGTCGGCGCCAACATGCGACGCACGGGATCGTGCGGATCGTCGGCCAGGGCAATGACCTCAGCACCTGCTGCACGTGCTTCGTCCAGCCACGCGCACAGTCGCGCGTAGTGCGCCTCGTTGACGACGCTCGCAAAATCATGGCTCCCGCGCGGCGCCGGATAATGCCGCGCAACGTAACCGCGCAGCAGCGCCACGAACGCGTCGCGCTCGGATTCCTTCACCAGCACGTAGTCGGGCGCAATGCACGTCTGGCCCGCGTTGAGGAACTTGCCCGCCGCGATGCGGTCGACGTTGCGCGCATTCACGCGGCCGGGTGCGACGATCGCAGGCGACTTGCCGCCCAGTTCCAGCGTCACCGGCGTCAGGTTGGGCGCGGCCGCGACCAGCACCCGTGCGCCCACCGCGGTCGAACCCGTGAACAACAGGTGGTCGAACGGCAGCGCGGAAAACGCGGCGGCGACGTCGGCGCCGCCCTGCACCACCGTGACGCGCTCGCGCGGAAAGACATCGCCCAGCATGTCCGCCAGCAACGCCGCCGTGCGCGGCGCATGTTCGGACGGCTTCAGCATCACGTGATTGCCCGCGGCGAGCGCATCGACCAGCGGTACCAGCGCAAGGTTCACCGGGTAATTCCACGGCGCGATCACGCCGACCACACCGAGCGGCTTCGTCACGATTTCGCAGCGCGCCGGAAAGAAGGTCGCGTCGGCGGCCACGCGTCGGGGCCGCATCCAGCGGCGCAATGCCTTGCGGACGTGATCGATCTCGTTGAGGACGGGCAAGCCGTCGGCCAGCAGGGTTTCGGCGTGCGGGCGATGCCCGAAGTCGTCGCTGACCACACGCGCGAAATCCTCCAGCCGCGCCTTGAACGCGCCGCGCAGCCGCGCAAGGTCGTCCATCCGCTGCGCGTAATCGGGCGTGCGGGCGCGCCACGCCGAACGCTGGCGTCGCAGGAGCTCGTCGAGGCGGGTGACAGGCGTATCCATCGATCGGCACGGGCGTTAGGATGGTCCGGATCGTGACCCATGCTGGGACGATGCGCAATGACCAACCTGCGGGCGTACAAGGGCGTGCTTCCGACACTCGGCGCACGCGTGTACGTCGATCCGGCCGCCACGGTGATCGGCGATGTCGAACTGGGCGATGACGTATCGATCTGGCCGGGCGCGGTGCTCCGCGGCGACGTGGAAAGGATCCGCGTCGGTGCGCGCAGCAACGTCCAGGATGGCGCGGTCCTGCACGTCACCCACGACGGACCGTACACGCCGGGCGGGCAGCCCTGCATCGTCGGCGAAGGCGTCACGATCGGCCACGGCGCGGTGATCCACGCCTGCACCATCGAAGACTGCTGCCTGGTCGGCATGCATGCCACGATCCTGGATGGCGCGGTGGTGCAACGCCGCGCCTTCGTCGGCGCGGGGGCGCTGGTCGCGCCCGGCAAGGTGGTCGGCGAAGGCGAGTTGTGGATCGGCAATCCCGCACGCTGCGTGCGCAAACTAGGCGACGCCGAAGTCGAGGCGCTGCGCTATTCGGCGCGGCACTACGTCGAACTCAAGGACGATTACCTGCGCTGAGTTCCTTCAAGGCCGCATCCACGTCCGGCCGCTCGCCGTGCCAGCGCTCGAACGATGCCGCCGCGGTTTCGACCAGCATCCCGAGGCCGTCGAACGCGGAAGCGCAGCCGGCCGCTTTCGCCCATTCGACGAACGGCCGTGCCGCCGGCCCGTAGCTCAGGTCATACGCGAACGTCCGCGCATTCGCCAGTGCCGATGGCAGTGCCAAGGCGGCGTGTTGCACGCCGGCGGACGTGGCGTTGACGATCAGGTCGAACGGGCCGCAGCGATCGAGATTCTCCCAGCCGAGAACGTGCACGCGTGCGGCGTCGGCCAATATCTCTGCCAAGGCTTCGGCGCGTGCCGCGGTGCGATTGGCGATCGCCAGCACTGCCACGCCCGCATCCAGCAAGGCAAACGCCGCTGCGCAAGCGGCGCCGCCCGCGCCGAGCAAAAGCACTTGTCGGTCGGCGAGGTCGGCGCCGCAGCGGCCGCGCAGGTCGGCCAGCATGCCGGCGCCGTCGTTGCTGTCGGCCTCGATGCGCCCGTCGGGCAGCGCGGTCAACACGTTGGCGACGCCCAGCCGTTGCGCGGTGGGCGTGTGCGTATCCGCCAGCGTGAACGCAGCGGTCTTGTGCGGCAGCGTGACATTGGCGCCGCGCCCGCCCGTCGCGAAGTAATCGCGCACGGCACCCGCAAACGCCTCCGGCGCCACATCGATCGCGGTGTATTCGAGCGCGATGCCGGTTTGCGCCGCGAACAACGCGTGCAGACGTGGCGAAAGCGAATGCGCGATCGGATGGCCGAAGACGGCGTAGCGGGGAACGGCTGCAGGCATTACCTTTCGGGACTCGGGACCGGGAACTCGGGAAGCATAAAGCCGCAGCCGAATGACGGAGCAGCGCCCCGCGCCCGCATGTCTCAATCGGCGAGATCGCGCGACTGCAAGCTGAAGCACCCAGAGGAGGAGCCCGCCATGTCACGCCGTCCCGTACCCACATTCGAACCCGATCCGTTGACGCTTGCCGCCGCCACCTGGCTTGCCTGCGGCGTGGTGTTGTACGGCCTCACACCGTTGCCGCTGCACGATCCGGCGCTGGGCTGGTCGCCCGCGTTCTGGTTGCTGGCCGCCCCGCTCCTGTTGCTCGTTGCGAAGCGTGCATTGTCACCGCGGCTGGATGCCTCGGCGCGACGACCGAGCCGCCGGCGCAGTTCCTTTGGAGCGACTGTCGTGCGAAATCAGGCCATCGATGGTTGTTCCGACAGGCGCATCCATGCGTTGGGGTTCGCATCGAGCCGCTCACCCCAGGTTACGCCGCGACGCCGTTCCGTTTCGCCTCCATCCGGCGCAGCAGCTCGCGCATGATGCGCTGATACAAATCCTCACCCAATTCGGCATCTTCCACGCCGGCGTCGATCGACGGATTGTCGTTCACCTCGATCAGCACCGTGCGCTCGCGCGTCTGCTTGATGTCCACGCCGTACAAACCATTGCCGATGGCGGCCGAGCCGCGCACCGCCAGCTTGACCACGTCGGCGGGCGCGTCCTCGATGCGCAGGCATTCGAACCCGCCGGAACGCGCGCTGCCGCGTGCGCTGTGGTTGTAGATCTGCCAGTGCCCACGCGACATGAAGTACTTGCACGCGTACAGCGGCTTGCGGTTCAACACGCCGATCCGCCAGTCGAACTCGGTGTAGAGGAATTCCTGCGCGATCAGCAGCGCGGTGCTCTGGAACAAGTGCGCCGCAGCCTTGGCCAGTTGGTCCGGATCGTCCACCTTGATCACGCCGCGCGAAAACGAGCCGTCCGGAATCTTCAGCACCAGCGGGAAGCCGAGCTTGTCCGGCAGTTCGCGCAGTTGTTTGGAATCCTCGCGATACAGCACCTCCGAGCGCGGCACCGCAACCTTGTGCGCGCGCAGCAGGTCGTTCAGATAGATCTTGTTGGTGCAGCGCAGGATCGAGGTGGGATCATCGATCACCACCATGCCCTCGCGCTCGGCCTTGTGCGCAAAGCGGTAGGTGTGGTCGTCGGGCGCGGTGGTTTCGCGGATGAACAGCCCGTCGTATTCGGCGAGGCGCGGATAGTCGTGCTTGTGGATGGGGTCGACCTCGATGCCCAGCTCCCGGCCCGCCGCGACGAACTGTTTCAACGCACGTGCGTTGGACGGCGGCATCGCCTCCTTGGGATTCACCAGCATCGCAAGGTCGTAGCGGAACTGCCGCCGCGTACGCGGCTTGCGCCACAGGCGCTTGGAGAACGCATCCAGCGCCTGCGCGAAAGCGTCTTCCTGGGCGTCGTCCAGCGTATGCAGGCCGACCGGCTTGATCGCGCTGATTTGCCACACGCGGTCGCGTTCGAATTCGATGCGCAGCAGCGGGCACGGAAAGGTTTCGAACACCTGCCGCGCCAGATCCTGCAGCGCGGGATACGATGTGACGCCGAAGTAGACCAGGATGCCGAGGTCGGTGGTGTCCTGTCCGCCCGCCGGCAGGAAATGCGTGAGCTTCTGGTTGAGATCCTCGACGTCGAGGTTGTACAACGCGCGCTTGCGCAGGTCGCTGATCGTGCGCACCGAGGGAATCACCCGGTGGCCACGCGCCTCGCCCAGCAACGACACGTAGTGGCCGACACCGAGGTACTTGTAATTGCGGCACAGGTTGATCACGTGGGTGCGTTCGTCGCCGCCCACCGGCTCGCGCAGATACTGCATCGCGGTGACCACGTTGTCCGACGGGTAGTACGAACCCCAGTCGGAGGCTTTTTCGACGACGATGACCAGCCGGCTCATTGCGGATTCCCTGATTCGCGCCGGGCGCCGCAAGTCCGTTCCATGCGGCGCCCGGAAAGGCTCGCAGTGTCGGCACCGCGCAGCGCAAACGCAAGGGCCCGGCACCCGCCGACGGGCGTCGATTCAGGCTTGCGCCGGGCCCGCCCGCGCGCCACGCTTGCGCGCATGGCTCCCCGTCTGCCCGGTCTGGTGCGCCGCGCCCAGCTTGCCGATCTCGATGCGCTGCTCGCGCTGGAGCACGCCACCTTCGACAGCGATCGCATCAGCCGTGCGCAATGGCGCAGGCACCTCGGCAGCGCCACCGCCACGGTACTGGTGGGGGAGCGCACGCCCGGGAGCGTCGATGCCGCGGCGCTGGTGTTCTATCGCCGCAACGCGCGCAACGCGCGGCTGTATTCGCTCGCGGTCGGCATCCACGCGCGCGGCACCGGACTCGGCGGCGCGCTGCTGGCGGCCGCCGAAGACGACGCACGCGCCCGCGGCCGCGCATCGATGCGCCTCGAGGTGCGCGCCGACAACGCGTCCGCGATCGCGCTGTACGAGCGCCGCGGCTACAGGCGCGTCGGGCATCTCCCGCATTTCTACGAGGACGGCGCCGATGCGTGGCGTTACGCGAAACCTCTGACAGCTGTCATGCCGTGAACGATGACGTCCGGGACATGTGTGGCTCGCCCGCGTCGCGCATCCTTCCCTTCCGGGCCGCCTTTCGCCGGCCGGGGCAAAGCATGTCAAGCTTGCTTGACAGTGCTCGGCGCCGGCATTATCGTGTGTCAAGCAAACTTGACAAGGAGTCAATGCGATGAGCCGATCCAACCTGCTGGCGCTTCTGTGCACCACTTTGCTGTGCGGCGCGATTTCGGTGCCTGTCGCGGCGGCGATCAACGCAGCCGCGACACCGGCCAGGGCCACGACCACGGCCGCGCCGGAAAGGCCAGCCAGGAACCCGATTCCGCCGCCGCCCGAGGCCGATCCGGAGATCGAGAAAATCGTGACCGCGATGAACAATGCGTCCACGTGGGGACATCCCGATCTGTTTGGTGAATTCACCGGGATGCGACTGTACTCAGAGGGGCACTACAAGGCCGCGATCAAGTACTTCAAGTACGGGGCGCCCGTTACGCCGACAAGCTGTCTCAGCTCAGCATCGGCCTGATGTACGGGAACGGCCAAGGCGTCGACAAGGATCCCGTCACCGCCTGCGCGTGGCTCGCGTTGGCCGCCGAGCGCAAATTCCCCAGCTTCATTGCCACCCGGGACCGCGTCTGCGAAGCGTTGACGCCTGCCCAGCACGATCAGGCGGTGGCGGTACTGGACAAGCTGATGCCGGAGTACGGCGACGCGGTGGCGAAGAAGCACATGGTGCAGGCCCTGAATCTGGCCAAGATGCAATCGACCGGATCGAGGCTGGGCTACCACAGTGGCGTGTACACCACCGGTGTCAAGCAGAACTGCGGCGGACACACCGCGGGCGATGCGCCGATCGCTGGCTGCAGCAGTACCGATTTCTGGAGCCCCTGGCGCTGGGATCCGAAGAAATATTTCGCCGCGCGCGACGCCAAATGGCGTGGCACGGTGACCGTCGGCGCAGTGCAGGACAGGCAGGCACCCGCGGCAGGTTCGAAGGCGAAACAGTCCGCCGACAACACGCAACCGGCCGCCCCGTCGAGCGCGGGCCACTGATGTATAGCACGCCGGACCAATGAAGGCCCGGCGTGGCATCCGGCCGCGCACTTATACTTCCCGCAGGTTCATCACTGGATCGCCTGCATGCGCCGTCGCGTCCTGGTTTTCGCATCGCTGTTGCTGCTGGGCATCGGCGTGCTCGCCGGCTGCGGGCAAAAAGGCCCGTTGTTCCTGCCGGCCAAACCCGCCGCACCCGCGTCGGCCGCTTCGGCTGCGGCGCCATCCGCATCTGCGGCGCCGGCGCCCGCCTCCTCCAGCCACCACTGACGGCGCGAGGTGCGCGTGGGCTTTCGCTTCACCAAGATGCACGGGCTGGGCAATGACTTCGTCGTGCTGGATGCGCGCGCTGCGTGGTCGCCGCTCGACGGCGAGCGTATCCGAGCGATGGCGGATCGCCACACCGGCATCGGCTTTGACCAGTTGCTGCTCATCGAGGCGGCGCGCGATCCGTCCCGCGTCGCCGCCTATTCGATCCGGAATGCTGATGGATCGGTGGCCGAGCAATGCGGCAATGGCGCGCGCTGCATCGGTGCCTGGTTGCATCGCGCCGGCGCATTCGCCATCGGCGAAAACGTGAAGCTGGAAAGTCCGGCCGGCGTGATCGGCATGCGCCTGATCGACACGGCGACGGTGGCGGTGGAAATGGGCGAACCGGAATTCGCGCCGGCACGCATTCCTTTCGATGCGCCCGCCACCGCAGACGCGTATGCATTGGATGTCGACGACGAGGACATCGAAATAGCCGCGGTGTCGATGGGCAATCCCCACGCAGTACTCGAAGTCGAGGACGTACACGACCCGCGCGTGGACCGGCTGGGGCCGCTCATCACCCGGCATTCGCGTTTCCCCCATGGTGCCAACGCCGGTTTTGTTCAACGACTGGGCGAACACGGCGTGAAACTGCGCGTGCATGAACGCGGCGCAGGTTGGACGCTCGCCTGCGGCAGCGGCGCCTGCGCCGCGGTCGCGGCATTGCGCAAAAAAGGTCGTGTCGGCGATGACGTGCGCGTGGAGTTGCCGGGCGGCGTCCTCTCGATCGCGTGGCAAGGCCCCGGCCACGCGCTGTGGATGACCGGGCCGGCGGCGTTTTCCTTCGACGGCGAATGGCTGGGTGTCTGAGTCATTTGATTTGTGATCCTCCCTGATCGCTGCGTAACCGAATCTCGATCAAGTGCTTGCCGCGTCGAATCGGCAGCGCCAGAACGGCCTCCCATGGCCCCCGATCAGAAACGTTTCGGGGGCAGGCTCTGACTTTCCACCCAAGGCATTGCGCATCCCGGTGCGACTCACGAAACTTGGCTCATGCCACCGGAGCCCAGCATGGCCGACCTGACCCTGAAACAAAGCCTCGAGGCGATGGACATCGCCGAATACCTGCGTCAGCACCCGCGTTTCCTCGAAAACTTCCCGGACGTCGCGGCGGAACTGGTGATGCCGCGCGAACAAGGCCCCGCCGCGTCGCTGGCCGCCTACCAGCTCGAGGCGCTGCGCGCGCGCAACCACGAACTCAACGAGCGGCTGGCGGAACTGGTCGCGATCGCGGGCGACAATGAACAGCTGATGGTGCGCGTGCACACGCTCACCGTCGGCCTGCTGCGCGACAACACGCTCGCCGATGTACTGAAGAGTTTCGTCGGGGCGCTGCAAGAAGACTTCCACACCGACCTGGTGCGCGTGGTGCTGTTCCGCGGCGATGCTGAACTGCCCCACGCCGACTGGCTGGTGCGCGTGCCGGAAGGTGCGAAGGCGTTGCCGGTGTTTACGGATTTCCTGTCGCGCGGCGAACCCGCGTGCGGACGGCTCGCGCAGGACAAGCTCGATCGCCTGTTCGGTGCGGATGTCGCCCGCGTGCAATCCACCGCGTTGCTGAAGATCGGCGACGCCGGCGTGCTCGCGATCGGCAGCGACGACCCGAACCGCTTCCACCCCGGCATCGGCACGCTGTTCCTGAAGCTGATCGCGCAGGCGCTCGACGCCGCGATTGCGCGCTATCCCGCCATGTGAGACGTGAATGTCCGCACTGGCCGCCGACACCGCGCGTTTCCTGGAGTACCTGAAGGTCGAACGGCGCTATTCGCCCGGCACGTTGCGCAACTACACGCACGCGCTGGAAACGCTGGCACGTTTCGCCGATGGCCTTTCGCTCGCTGCGTGGCGTGATCTTCGCGGAGAGCAATTGCAAACGCTGGTCGCGAACGAACATCGCCGCGGACTGGAGCCGCCCTCGTTGCGGGCGCTGCTGTCGGCATACCGCAGCTTCTTCCGGTTCCTCGCGCGCGAAGGCAAGCTCCAGAACAACCCGGCCGCCGGCGTGCGTTCGCCCAAGGTGCGGCGCAAGCTGCCCGAAGTGCTGGACGTCGACGAAGCCGCCGCACTGGTGGAAGTGAACGCGGACGATCCGCTGGCGCTGCGCGATCGCGCGATGCTGGAACTCCTGTATTCCAGCGGCGTGCGCGTGTCGGAATTGTGCGGCGTGCGCTGGCGCGACCTGGATGTCGAGCAAGGCCTGCTGCGCGTCACCGGCAAGGGCAACAAGACCCGTATCGTGCCGGTCGGACGGCTGGCACTCGAGGCCCTGGCAACGCTGCGCAACACGCAGCCAGCGGGAGCCGATGAACCGGTCTTGCGCGGCCGCGGCGACCAGCCGCTGACGCCCGGCGCGGTGCGCGCCGCTATCAAGCGCCGCGCGCGTTCACAAGGCGTGTGGCGGCGTGTCTACCCGCACCTGATGCGGCACTCCTGCGCGTCGCACTTGCTGGAATCGTCGGGCAACCTGCGCGCGGTGCAGGAACTGCTGGGCCACGCCGACATCGGCACGACGCAAATCTACACGCACCTCGATTTCCAGCATCTCGCCAAGGTCTACGACGCCGCGCATCCGCGGGCGAAGCGCAAGTGACACGCCACAACGCGCGTCACACCTCGTAACCGAATCGTTCTATCCACGGACGCAG
>JBQCCP010000026.1:0-18768 GCA_051962095.1 Rhodanobacteraceae bacterium | reverse complement strand
GCGCCGCGCGTGGAACTGCACTTCGAGATCCGCAAGGACGGCAAGCCCGTGGATCCGTTGGGCTATCTGCCGTCGCGGTAGGGCCGTAGGTTGGGCTGAGCGCAGCGAAGCCCAACTATGCGTGGTTCATCGTTGGGCTTCTCCCGGATCAAACCCGGGATCAGCCCAATCTACGCGAGAATAAACGCCGCGACCACGTTGCGGTCCTCGCTGGCCAGGATGTCCCAGGTGCGTGCCGCGGCGGCGTTGTCCATCACTTCCACGCCGACGCCGCGTTGCAGGAATGCCGCCAAGACTTCCTGAGAAGGAAACCGCTGGCGAGCGCCGGTGCCAAGCAGCACCACGTCGGGTTGCAGCGCGAGGATCGGTTCGGCGTGCTCGGACGTCATTGCCGCGACATCGCTGACGCCCCAATCCTCGATGACCTTGTCGCGCGCCAGGATGATGCTGGCGTTGAACGGCCGGTCCATGATGGTGACCGAACGTGCGTCGGCACGGCGCACGAAAAGATAGTCACGCGGACGTTCGAGGTTCAGTTCCAAGGCCAATCCGTCCATTCGTCATTCCGGGGCAGCCCGAAGGGCTGAACCCGGAACCCAGTGACTTTGGTGCATCGAAAGTCGCTGGGTCCCGGATCGCGGCTGCGCCGCGTCCGGGATGACGACGAATCGAGGTGATGTTTCGTTACCATCTGCTCACAGCGCTGTTGTCTACAGACTACCGCGGCAAGGCGACTCGAGGCTTTTCGCCGTTGCGCCGATACAGCACCGCGATATGTCCGATCGTTTGCACAGTTTCCGCGCCGCTCGATTCGACCAGCTTCGCGAGGTCCGCCGCGCGCGCGGCACGGTCGTCGCCGGTCAGCTTGACCTTGATGAGCTCGTGGTCGTCCAGCGCCTGGTCCAGTTCCTTCAACACGCCCATGGTCACGCCCTTGCCGCCGAGCAGCAGCACCGGCTTCAGCGGATGGGCGAGGCCGCGCAGGTAACGGATTTGTGACGAGGACAGGGACATGCGTTCAGCGTGGAAGCGGGTTCGGAGAGCCAGTCAGGGTATCATGGGCACGACTGAGGCATGGCTGGAAAGGACGGCGGGCGTTGCCGTCGCTGGAAATCACTTCGTGGCCCGATCGAAAAGCAGCGCGCGCTGGCTGAAGGAACACTTCGGCGACGAGTTCGTGAAGCGTGCACAAGCCGAAGGCTTCCGCTCGCGGGCCGCGTTCAAGCTGGACGAATTGCTGGACCGCGACCGCCTGCTGAAGTCCGGCATGGTGGTCGTGGACCTGGGCGCCGCGCCCGGCGGCTGGTCGCAACTGGTGCGCCAGCGGCTGGGCGACAACGGCAGGATTTTTGCGCTGGACATCCTGCCGATGCAGGGCATCGGCGGGGTGGATTTCATCCAGGGCGACTTCCGCGAGGAACCGGTGTTCGAAGCCCTGAGGGCGAAGCTGGACGGCGCGCCCGTGGACCTTGTTCTGTCGGACATGGCGCCCAATATCAGCGGTATCGAAGTGGCGGATCAGGTGCGCGCGATGCACTTGGCCGAACTGGCGGCAGATTTTGCGGCCAAGTGCTTGAAACCCGGAGGGTCTTTGCTGGTGAAACTGTTCCAGGGCCGAGGCTTCGACGAGTACCTGCGCGACTTGCGCGCGGGCTTCGCGCGGGTGACACTGCGCAAGCCGAAGGCATCCCGAGCCCGCTCGCGCGAGGTTTATGCCTTGGCGACCGGATGGAAAAAAGCGGCATGAATGACCTGAACATTTATCCCAGACCAGCGATACGAGCCATGCTCAAACATGGCCGTAGGAATTCCGGCGAGGGAACCGCGGCATGAAACCTCCCATGAACGACCTGACCAAGAACATCCTGCTGTGGCTGGTGGTCGCGGTGATCGTGGTCCTGGCTTACCAGAGCCTCAGCCCGCGGCTGGCCGGCAGCGAACAGCAGATGTCGTATTCCGAATTCGTGCAGCAGGTGAAGAACGACAACGTGTCGTCCATCACCATCAGTGCGAACATGCCGCCCGTGATCACGGGCAAGCTGAAGGACGGCAGCTCGCTCCGCACCGTGTTGCCTGCCGTGGGCGACAATGCGCTGCTGCCGTTGCTTGAATCTCACCGGGTCAAGACCACCCAGCAGCCGGGCGACAACGGCTTCTCGCTGATGCGCCTGATCATCGACTGGCTGCCGTTCATCCTGGTGTTCGGGCTGCTGTTCTACATCTTTCGCCAGATGCAGTCGGGCGCGGGCGGGCGCGGGGCGATGAGCTTCGGGCGTTCGCGCGCCAAGCTGCAGGGCGAGGATCAGATCAAGGTCACCTTCAGCGACGTCGCCGGGTGCGAGGAAGCCAAGGAGGAAGTTTCCGAGCTGGTCGACTTCCTGCGCGATCCGTCCAAGTTCACCAAGCTGGGCGGCAAGATTCCGCGCGGCGTGCTGATGGTGGGCTCGCCCGGCACCGGCAAGACGCTGCTGGCGAAGGCCATCGCCGGCGAAGCCAAGGTGCCGTTCTTCTCGATTTCCGGTTCCGACTTCGTCGAGATGTTCGTCGGCGTCGGCGCGGCGCGCGTGCGCGACATGTTCGAGCAGGCGAAGAAACACGCGCCGTGCATCATCTTCATCGATGAAATCGACGCGGTCGGCCGCCATCGCGGCGCCGGCCTGGGCGGCGGCCACGACGAGCGCGAGCAGACGTTGAACCAGTTGCTGGTCGAGATGGACGGCTTCGAGGGCAGCGAAGGCGTGATCGTGATCGCGGCCACCAACCGTCCCGACGTGCTCGATCCGGCGCTGTTGCGCCCGGGCCGTTTCGACCGCCAGGTCGTGGTGCCGCTGCCCGACCTCAAGGGCCGCGAGCAGATCCTGAAGGTGCACATGCGCAAGGTGCCGGTCGGCGCAGACGTCGATCCGCTCACGATCGCGCGTGGCACGCCGGGCTTCTCGGGCGCCGATCTTGCCAACCTGGTCAACGAAGCCGCGCTGTTCGCGGCGCGCGAAAATGCGCGCGACGTGCGCATGGATTTCTTCGAGCGCGCCAAGGACAAGATCATGATGGGCTCCGAGCGGCGCTCCATGATCATGAGCGAGGACGAGAAGAAGCTCACCGCATATCACGAATCCGGTCACGCGATCGTCGGTCTCTCGGTGCCCGACCACGATCCGGTGCACAAGGTGACCATCATTCCGCGCGGCCGTGCGCTGGGCGTCACGATGTTCCTGCCGGAACAGGACCGCTACAGCCACAGCAAGCTGTCGCTGGAAAGCAAGCTGGCCAGCCTGTTCGGCGGCCGCGTCGCCGAGGAATTGATCTTCGGCAGCGAGAAGGTCACCACCGGCGCGTCCAACGACATCCAGCGCGCGACGCAGCTCGCGCGAGACATGGTCACCAAGTACGGCTTGTCGTCCGCGCTGGGTCCGATGACGTATTCGGAAGAAGAGGACGAGGTGTTCCTCGGCCGCTCGGTCACCCAGCACAAGAACGTGTCGGATGAAACCGCGCGCAAGATCGACGTCGCGGTGCGCGAGGTGATCGACGCCGCCTACAACAAGGCGCGCCAGATCCTCACCGAGGATGTCGAGAAGCTGCACGCGATGTCCGCGGCGCTGCTGCAGTACGAAACCATCGACAGGGAACAGATCGCTGCGATCATGGAAGGCCGCGAGCCCGGCCCGCCGCGCGACTGGCATCCGCGCGACAGCAACACCGGGATGGGCGGCGGCAAACCGGCCACCGCGCCGGGCGTCGCACCCGCGCCATCCAGCCATCCCGCCGGGCAGCACTGACAGCAAGTCACTTTTCGGCTGCTCTGCTCGCAAGCAGTCACCCTGAAACGCCTCCCCGTCCGCACTTCCATGTGCGGGCGTTCGCAGGCGCGGTTCGACGCAGATCGCGAAGGCCTGCTCACCCATCTCCGGGCGGCCTTCTCATATCCGGTGCTCGCGCGTGTAGCATTCCGGCGAAGCGCGAACAGGACGGAAGTGGAGCCGTCCAACATGAGCGACTGGGTCGGATCACTGAAGCAATCCTTCGCCGAATTCCGCCGCCGGCGCGTGTTCCGCGTGGTCGCGGTTTATGTGGTAACGGGCTGGATATTGATCCAACTGGGCAGCGCGGTGTTCGAGCCGCTCGGACTGCCGTCCTGGTCGATGCGCCTGCTGCTGGTGCTGCTGTTGCTGGGCTTCGTGCTGGCCTGCGCGCTCGCGTGGGTTTACGACATCGGCCAGCATGGCATCGAACGCACCGCGCCGCTCGCGCCGGCCGTGGTCGATTCCGCACCGGATGCCTCGGTGGCCATCCTGCCGTTCGCCGATCTCAGCGAGGCGCATGACCAGGCGTATTTCTGCGATGGGCTGGCCGAGGAAATCCTCAATGCGCTGGCGTCGGTTCGCGGTCTGCGCGTGGCGTCGCGCACCTCGTCGTTCCGCTTCCGCGACGGAGGCGCGGACGTGCGCGAGATCGGCCGCGCGTTGAATGTCGCGGCGATCATGGAGGGCAGCGTGCGCAAGGCAGGCGATCGCGTGCGGGTGACCGCGCAGTTGATCGACGCCGGCAACGGCTACCACCTGTGGTCCGAGAATTTCGACCGCAGGCTGGAGGACATCTTCGCGATCCAGGAAGAAATCGCGCGCAACGTCGCACGCGCATTGCGCGTTTCGATGAAGGGCGCCGCGAAGCTCGATCGCGACTGCAGTTGCCATGCACCGCGCGACATGCGTGCCTACGAGTTCTACCTGCGCGGCCGGCAGATCCAGTCGCTGAAGAGCAGCGACAACTGGACCAAGGCGCCGCAGATGTTCCGCCGGGCCATCGAACTCGATCCCGATTACGCGCAGGCGCATGCGGGCTTGGCCGACTCCCTGGCCCAATTGCTGATCTGGCGGATCATCAACCCCGAGGACGCGCTGGATGAGGCGCTCGCGGCCGCGAAGCGCGCACTGGAGCTGGCGCCGGAACTTGCCGAGGCGCATGTCGCGCACGCCAACACCTTGTCGCTGGCCGGGGACAACGAAGGTGCCGTCGCCGAATTCCAGCGTGCGGTAGAGCTCAATCCGGAACTTTACGAAGCGCATTACTATTTCGGGCGCCATTGCTTCGGAGCCGGAGATCACGCGCGGGCCATCGAGGAATTCGAGGCCGCGCATCGCGTGCGTCCCGACGAATTCCAGGCGCTCTCGCTGGCTGCCAACGCCGCCGATTCCCTGCACGATCCTGCGCGTGGCGATGCGCTGACGCGGCGTGCGTTGCCGTCGGCATTGGCCGAGATCGCGGCCGATCCGGAGAATGGGCGCGCGTTGTATCTCGCCGCAGGCATGCAGGTGCGGCTTGGCGATGCCGAGGGTGCGCGTCGCAATATCGAGGCGGCGCTGCGGCTGCAGCCGGACGATTTCGGCACGCTCTACAACGCTGCATGCACCTACACGCACATGGATGACAGCGAGCGGGCACTCGACCTGCTCGAGCGAGCCCTTTCCGCGGGACATGGATTCCGCGACTGGATCGAACACGACCCCGATCTGGACAGCCTGCGTGGATTGCCCCGCTACCGTGAAATCATGGCGCGGCTAGCTTGACGTGGCGCCGCCTGCGCTTGCAACCGCACCGGCGAGCACTGAAACTCCGCTTTGGAGGCCGACGTGCTGCCGGCGAGAGCGTCGCGCGCCGTGGCGGATCGTCGATCCTTCTACTGGGAATTGAAGCGGCGCTACGTGCTGCGCGCTGCGGTGTTGTACGTCGGTGCGGCGTGGGCCTTGTCGCAAGGCATCGCGCAGTTGACGCCGGCCCTGGACCTCCCGGACTGGGCGACGCGCGCGTTCCTGATCGCCTGTGCGATTGGTTTTCCGATTGCGCTGGCCCTGGTGTGGAACTTCGAGGGCATCTTGCGCGAGGTCCGGCAAGGGCTGGGCACCGAGCCCACCGCTCCGGCGACGACGGCGGGCGCCACCATCGCGTCGAACACGGAAACGCCGGTCGAAATTCCCCACAAGTCCATTGCCGTCTTGCCCTTCGTCGACTTGTCGCCGGCCCATGACCAGGAGTACTTCTCCGACGGCGTCGCCGAGGAGATCCTCAACGCGTTGGTGAAGCTCAAGGGCCTGAAGGTCGCGGGACGCACCTCATCGTTTTCGTTCAAGGGCAGGAACGAGGACCTCCGCGGCATCGGCAAGGCGCTGATGGTGGCGCACGTGCTGGAAGGCTCTGTGCGCAAGCATGGGGATCGAGTCCGCATTACCGTGCAATTGATCCAGACCTGTGACGGCTACCACTTGTGGTCGGAGAATTTCGACGGCGATTTGTCCGATGTGTTCGAGTTGCAGGAGCGCATCGCCCGCGCGATCGCGCGCGAACTGGACGTGCTCCTGCATGGCGAGCAGCGGCTGGTGCCGGTAGCCACCACCGATCCGGAAGCCTATGCGTTGTATCTGGAAGCCAGCGGCATCTACAACCGGCGCGATGTCGCACACCTCCAATACGCTGCCGAGATGCTGACGAGAGCCATTGCGCTCGATCCCAGGTTCGCGCGTGCGTATTCCCGCCTGGCCGCGGTGCACGCCCTGCAATCCAATTCGCCGGGCGCCGACATGGGCGCGATTGTCGGGAACGTGATGAAAGAAGCGGCGCAAGCCAGCGCACTCGATCCCGGCTTGGGCGAGCCTTACACCGCGATCGCGGTGGCGTGCCACCATGCCCATCGCTTCATCGAGGGTCGTGCCGCGCTCGAAAAGGCGCAACAGTTGCAGCCGGGGGATGCGGCGGTGTGGTACTGGTCCGGCACCATGTTGCTCATAGATGGATATATCTCGTTGGCCTGCGAGTGGCTTGATCGCTGCTTGTCGCTCGATCCTTTGTATCCCGCGGCAATGCTGTGGCGAGGCGTCGGATACCTGATGGCGGGCGATTTCAACCACGCCGAACGCCTGTTCGAGCAAGCCCGTGGTGCCGGGCTCGTCCATGCATGGTTGAGCATGCACGAGATCACTGCGGCGCAAGGCCACCTGCGCGAAGCCGCTGCGCAACTGGCACGCGGCATGGTGTTCCTGGCAGCCGGGCTGCCCAGAGAGACCCTGGAAGTACTTGCCCACGGCGTGTATGGCGACAGCGCAGACCGCGACCACGCATTGGCGTTGATCGACGAATTCGTGGCCACCGAGCCCGCATCGTTGCCCGGCGCCATCCCATACGCATTGTTGCTGATGGGGAAAGCGATGCGCGCGCTTGATCTCGGCAGCCGGTTCCGTTCTGCCAATGACGTCTTGTACTACCACCGTCTGTGGATGCCGTCGATGCGGGCCTTGCGGAAATCGGCCAAGTTCCGCGCGTTTTCCCGCGAAATGGGATTGGTTGCGCTGTGGGATCGGTACGGACCGCCGGACGGTGCACGCCGCGATGCAGTGGACGACTATGTCTGGGAGTGACCTGTTTTTTTTGGCAAGCCGTTTCCTGCAAGACAGGAGCGGCAATGTGTCGCGCTGTACCGTAAACTGCACCGATGTTCGACATGATTCCTTCGCTCAATTGCAACGGCCGCGCGCTGAAACTGGACCGCCCGCGCATTTGCGGCATCCTCAATCTCACCGATGATTCCTTTTCGGGCGATGGCTTGCGCGACGACGTCGAAGCCGCGGTCGCGCAGGGCCTGGCGATGGCGGAGCAGGGCGCGGACATGCTGGATATCGGTGCGGAATCCACGCGTCCGGGCGCAACCGCGGTCGCAGCGGCGGACGAAATCGCGCGCATCGTGCCGGTGATCGAGGCGCTGGCGAAGCGCGTCGAGGTGCCAATTTCGATCGACACTTCCAAACCCGACGTGATGCGCGCGGCGATTGCAGCCGGCGCCGGGTTCATCAATGACGTGTACGCGTTGCGCCGCGAAGGCGCGCTGGATGCGGCGGCGGATTTGAAGGTGCCGGTGTGCCTGATGCACATGCAGGGCGAGCCGGGCACGATGCAGGACGATCCGCGCTACGACGACGTGGTCGGCGAGGTGCACCGGTTCCTGGCCGAGCGGGTGTTCGCCTGCGAGATGGCGGGTATCGACAAGCGCCGGGTGCTGGTCGATCCCGGCTTCGGATTCGGCAAGACGCTGGAACACAACCTCGCGCTGCTGCGCGCGCTCGATCGCTTCCGCGATCTTGCGGCCGGCGTGTTTGCCGGCGTGTCGCGCAAGGCGATGATCGGCACGCTGACGGGCCAGGCCGCCGGTGCCGACCGCGCCGCCGGTTCCGCGGCCGCCGCCATGATCGCGGTGCAGCGCGGGGCGATGATCATGCGCGTGCACGACGTCGCCTCGACGCGCGACGCGCTGGCCGTCTGGCAGGCGGTGCACGAAGGCGATGCACCCGTGAAGCGCGAGCCCAAGCCATTCGGCTCGCAGCGTTTCGGGGACGACTGAAACCGTTGTTCCGGGTCTGCCGAGGCCTTGGTCCGTGGCAGACCCTGAATGGCGAAGCTTTGTGGTCCCAGGTCGGCTTGGAATGACGACAGGTTATTATTTCATCACCGCCCCCCTTCGCCGAATCCAATGCCCGGATCCCCCGTCCCGAGTTCCGAATCCCGCAAATACTTCGGCACCGATGGCGTGCGCGGCCGCGTCGGTGAATGGCCGATCACCGCCGAATTCATGCT
The DNA here is from genome assembly GCA_051962095.1 of Rhodanobacteraceae bacterium. Taxonomy (GTDB): domain Bacteria; phylum Pseudomonadota; class Gammaproteobacteria; order Xanthomonadales; family Rhodanobacteraceae; genus 66-474. The sequence goes on along the minus strand of JBQCCP010000026.1, from coordinate 10,149 downwards.
GAAACTGGGCCGCGCCGCCGGCGTGGTGCTGGGCAACGGCCGGCAGCCGCTGGTGCTGATCGGCAAGGACACCCGTGTGTCGGGTTACATGTTCGAGGCCGCGCTGGAGTCAGGATTGGTCGCGGCGGGCGCCAATGTCGGGTTGCTCGGCCCGCTGCCGACGCCCGGCGTCGCGCAACTGACGCGCGAGCTGGGCGCGAGCGCGGGCATCGTGATCAGCGCCTCGCACAATCCGTACGAGGACAACGGCATCAAGTTTTTCTCCGCGAACGGCGAGAAGCTGGACGATGCCGTGGAATCCCGGATCGAGCGCGAAATCGACGCGACGTTCACCACCGTGGCACCGGAACGCCTCGGCAAGGCACGGCGGATCGACGACGCGGTGGAACGCTACGCGCGCTTCTGCCTCGGTACGTTGTCGACGCCGCCGGATCTTTCCGACATGCACATCGTGCTCGATTGCGCGCACGGCGCCACCTACACGGTCGCGCCCAAGGTGTTCACCGCGCTGGGCGCCAGGGTCACGCGGATCGGCAGCGACCCCGATGGCTTCAACATCAACCGCGGGGTCGGTTCGACCCATCCAGCCGCATTGCGCGGTGCGGTGCTGGAACAGCATGTCGATCTCGGCATCGCCTTCGACGGCGACGGCGACCGCGTGCAGATGATCGATCGCAACGGCGAACTCGCCGACGGCGATGATCTTTTGTACGTGCTGGCACACGACTGGCTGACCGAAGGGCATCTTCGGGGGCCGGTGGTCGGCACGCTGATGAGCAATTTCGGCCTGGAGCGCGCGTTGACCGGTGCCGGGGTGCGCTTCCTGCGTGCGAATGTTGGCGACCGCTACGTGCTGCAACAGCTGAAGGAACACGATGGGATACTGGGCGGTGAAACCTCGGGCCACATCCTGTGCCTCGACCGCGCCAGCACCGGCGACGGCATCGTGTCGGCGCTCGCGGTGCTGGACGCGCTGGCGCGCGCCGGCAAGGATCTGTCGCAGGCGCGTTCCGGGCTTTCCAAGCTGCCGCAGATCACGCGCAACGTGAAAGTCGCGGGCGCGAAAACCGCGGTCGGCTCGCCGGGCGTGCAGGACGCGCTGGCGGAAGTGCAGGACATCCTGCACGGCCGTGGTCGCGTGGTGCTGCGGCCGTCGGGCACCGAGCCGCTGGTGCGCGTCACGATCGAGGGCGAGAACGCCGACGAGGTGCAGACCTTGGCCGCGCGGCTCGCGGACGCTGTCACTGCGGCGGCCTCAACGGCTGGAACCGGAAAAGCTCCTGACGCGGATGAACGCGGATAAACGCGGATCAGGATCTGCTTTGTTTTATCCGCGTTCGTCCGCGAAAATCCGCGTCAAAAAAGCTCTCGCACTTCCGCTTACGCCATCTGGCTGGCCGCGAAATCCCAGTTCACGAGGTTCCAGTACGCGTCGATGTACTTGGCGCGCGCGTTGCGGTAGTCGATGTAATACGCGTGCTCCCACACGTCGCAGGTCAGCAGCGGGCGATCGCTGCCGGTGATCGGCGTGCCGGCGTTCGGGGTGCTGACCAGGCCCAGCGAGCCGTCGGTGCGCTGCACCAGCCAGGCCCAGCCCGAACCGAAGGTGCCGACGGCGATCTTCGCGAATTCGGCCTTGAACTTGTCCACGCCGCCGAACGCCTTGGTGATCGCATCCGCCAGCTTGCCCGATGGATCGCCGCCGCCCTTGGGCGAGAGCGAATTCCAGTAGAAGTTGTGGTTCCAGGCCTGGCCGGCGTTGTTGAACATCCCGCCGGTGGCCTTCTTCACGATGTCCTCTAGGTTCATGTCGGCGAAGTCGGTGCCCTCGATCTGCTTGTTGAGGTTGTCGACGTAGGCCTTGTGGTGCTTGCCGTAGTGGTATTCCAGGGTCTCCTCGGAGATGTGCGGTGCCAGCGCGTTGCGCTCGTAGGGAAGCGGGGGAAGTTCGATCGCCATGGAGTACTCCTTGGAGGTTTTTGGGAATCGGGAGAGTGGCAGCATGCGTGGAAAGCGCGCCTGATACAATGTGTGGCATCCGCACGACACCATCGATCATTGTAGACCCGCCGCACATTTTTGTTTGGCTTGCGCGCGTCCGGGTTTCGATTTCATTAAAGCTGTCGCGTCAGCCTCGCCCCGGCGATCCGCTTTTCGCGCAGAGATGGCATCGGCGAATCCCACCCGTCACGCATAGGTTTCAGATCACCATGGACGTCATCGAACGCATCAAGCAAACGCTCGCCGGGCATCCCATCGTGCTGTACATGAAGGGCACGCCCGATTTCCCGATGTGCGGTTTTTCCATGCGCACTTCGCAGGCGCTCAACGCCACCGGCGCCGAGTACTTCTCGGTGAACGTGCTGGAAGACCCGGAGATCCGCGCCAACCTGCCGCGCTATTCCAACTGGCCGACCTTCCCGCAGCTCTACATCAACGGCGAACTGATCGGCGGCTGCGACATCACGCTGGAACTGTACGAGTCCGGCGAGCTGCAGCGCATGATCGCCGAAGCGGGCAAGCAGGCGACCGCTCAGTGAGTCTGCCCGTCGCGCGTCTGCCGGCGGACTGGACGCCCGCCGTGGATTCGCTGGCGGGCCGCGTCATTTTGATAACCGGTGCCGCGGGCGGGCTGGGCCGCGCATCCGCGCTGGCCTGCGCGAAAGCCGGCGCCATCGTGCTGCTGGCCGATCGCAAGGCGCGCGCGTTGGAACCGGTCTATGACGAGATCGCCGCGCTGCCGGGTGCCGCGCAGCCGGTGTTGCAGCCGATGGACCTGCAGGGCGCGTCGCCGCTGGAATACCAGACCTTCGCCGAATCGGTCGAGCGCCAGCTCGGGCGGCTCGACGGAGTGGTGCACGCGGCGGTGAAGTGCGAAGGGCTGATGCCGCTCGGGATGCTGTCGCCCGAGGAATGGATCACCACGCTGCACGTCGACCTTTCGGCGCCATTCCTGCTGACCCAGGCCTGCGTGCCGCTGTTGCTGGCGCGCGAGGACAGTGCGGTGGTGTTCGTGCTGGACGATCCGGAACGCATGGGCCGCGCGCACTGGGGCGCCTATGGCGTCGCCAAGGCGGGACTCGAAGGGCTGGTGTCGATCCTGCACGAGGAGACCGACGAATCCACCCTGCGCGTGCACGCGCTGCTGCCGGCGCCGATGCGCACCGCGCTGCGCCGCACCGTCTGGGCGGGCGAGGACCCGACCAGCGTCGCCACGCCCGCGGCCGCCGCGCAGGCGGTCACTTATCTGTTGTCGCCCGCGTCGCGCGCCGCACGCGGGAAGGTGCTGGATCTGCGCGAACCCGAATCGCACAAGGGATAGCCATGCAGCAGCAGATGACCCTGGTGTCGGCGTGCATCACGCTGTTCCTGGTGCTCGACGCGCCCGGCAACGTGCCGTTCTTCCTCTCGATCCTGAAGGACGTGCCACCCAAGCGCCGGCGCTGGGTGATGGTGCGCGAGCTGCTGATCGCGCTGGGCGTGCTGGTCGCGTTCCTGCTGGGCGGCCGCGAACTGCTGTCGATCATGCAGTTGCGGCAGGAGGCCATCAGCATCGGCGGCGGCGTGGTGCTGTTCCTGATCGCGATCAAGATGGTGTTTCCGCCGAAGGACGGCGGCATCTTCGGGCCGGTGGGGCAGGGCGAACCCTTCATTGTGCCGCTGGCGATTCCCGGCGTGGCCGGGCCTTCCGCAATGGCGACGTTGCTGCTGCTGACCAGCGCGCAGCCCGGCCGTCAGGTCGAATGGGGCATCGCGCTGCTGATCGCCTGGCTCGCCACGGCCGCGATCCTGCTGGGCTCCACCTGGCTGTTCAAGCTTCTGGGCGAAAGCGTGCTCGCCGCCATGGAGCGCGTAATGGGCATGTTGCTGATCGCGCTGTCCGCGCAGATGATCCTCGGCGGGGTCGAGGCATACCTGCGGGCGGGCTAGTCAATCATCCATGAGCGCTGTTCCGGTGGGTCGATCGTTATCATCGGCCCTTTCGGTCAACCGACACCAGAACGGCCGTTCCTGGCCTGACTTTTCACAACAGCAGCTTTATATGGAGGTTTGATCGTGCAGGATCACGTTGGGCAAGTCGTCACCAGGCCCGCAACCGTCAACGCGCAGATCGTCCCCGCCGGCACGCTGGACGTGCTGTCGCGCGACGAGATCGCGCGGCTGCGCGACGCCACGACCGCCGGTCTGCACACTTTGCTGCGCTCGTGCACGCTCGCGGTGCTGACCTCGGGCGCGATGCACGACAGCGCGCGTGCGCTGCTGGACGAGTACGCCGATTACGACATCCAGGTGCTGCAGCAGGATCGCGGCGTCAAGCTGGACCTGAAGCACGCACCGGCGCAGGCGTTCGTGGACGGCAAGATCATCCGCGGCACCAACGAACTGCTGTTCGCGGTGGTGCGCGACATCGTGTACGAATCCACCAAGCTGGAATCGGGCGAATTCAACCTCGACGACTCCAGCGGGATCACCCACGCGGTGTTCGACATCCTGCGCAACGCGCGTGTGCTGCGCGCGCGGTTCGATCCCAATCTCGTGGTGTGCTGGGGCGGGCATTCGATTTCGCGCGAGGAGTACGACTACAGCAAGGCCGTCGGTTATCAACTCGGCCTGCGCGGCATGGACATCTGCACCGGCTGCGGACCGGGCGCGATGAAGGGGCCGATGAAGGGCGCGACCATCGCGCACGCCAAGCAGCGGCACTACGAGAACCGCTACATCGGCCTTACCGAGCCCAGCATCATCGCCGCCGAATCGCCCAATCCGATCGTCAACAGCCTGGTGATTCTGCCCGACATCGAAAAACGCCTCGAAGCCTTCGTACGCGTCGGCCACGGCTTCATCGTGTTCCCGGGCGGCGTCGGCACGTGCGAGGAAATCCTGTACCTGCTCGGCATCCTGCTGGATCCCGCGAATGCGAACGTGCCGTTTCCGCTGGTGTTCACCGGGCCCGAATCGGCCGCGCCGTATTTCCAGCAGATCGACAAGTTCCTGCGCCTGGTGCTGGGCGGTGCCGCCGCGCAACGCTACCGGATCATCATCGAGGATCCGGTCGCCGTCGCGCACGCGATGCAGCAGGGCATCGAAACCGTGCGCAACCATCGCGTGGAAACGCACGATGCGTTCTTCTTCAACTGGGAAATCCATATCGACCTGCCGTTCCAGCGGCCATTCAGGCCGACGCACGCGGCGATGGCGGCGCTGGACCTGCACCGCGGCAGGGCGCCGCACGAACTGGCGGCCGACATGCGGCGCGCGTTCTCCGGGATCGTCGCGGGCAACGTCAAGGAAGAAGGCATGGGCCAGATCGAGCGGAATGGTCCGTACGAAATCCATGGTGACCGCGAATTCATGCGCGCGCTGGATACGCTGCTGCAGAGTTTCGTGGCGCAGCAGCGCATGAGGCTTCCCGGCAGCAAATACGTGCCCTGCTACCGGATCGTGGAGGGCAATGGCGCGTGAGCGCGCCGCGAACCGGCGCGGGTCCGGTCCAGCCGCTTTGAGTGCAGGTGCAAACAGATGAAAACCGAATCCGATTTGCTGGTGGTGGGTGGCGGTTCGGGGGGATTGGCGACCGCGATCCGCGCGGCGCGACACGGCGCGAAGGTGACGCTGTTCGAACCGCACGAACTTGGCGGAACCTGCGTCAACCGTGGTTGTGTGCCCAAGAAGGCGATGTGGCTTGCAGCAGAACTGGCCGATGCGCAACGCATGGCGCAGGCCGTCGGTTTTGACGTGCAGCCAGGCACGCTGGACTGGGCCACGTTCGTTGGCCATCGCGAGGCGTACGTGCTGCGCTCGCGCACCTCGTACGCGAACCGCCTGCGCGAACTCGGCATCGAAGTCGTGCCCGCACCGGCGCATTTCGTCGAAGCGCACCTCCTGCGCGCGGGCGACCAGGGTTACCGCGCGCCGCACATCGTGATTGCGACGGGTTCACGTCCGCGCGGCCTGCAATTGCCCGGCGGCGATCTCGCGATCGATTCGGACGGATTCTTCAAGCTGGACCATTGTCCGCCACGCGTTGGCATCATCGGCGGCGGTTACATCGGCGTCGAACTGGCGGGCGTGCTGCGCGCGCTGGGATCTCGCGTGGAACTGATCACGCGGGGCGGCCTGCTGTCGCGTTTCGACGCCGATCTCGGCGAGACGCTGGGCCGCATGATGCGGGCCGAAGGCATCGGCCATCACGAAGGCTGCGCGGTGCGCGGCGTGCATCGCGACGTGCAGGGACTGTGGCTGGATTGTTCGGACCACGCGCCGCACGGGCCGTACGACCAGGTGGTCAGCGCGATCGGTCGCCTGCCCAACGTCGAGTCGCTGCGTCTGGAAAACGCGGGCGTCAAGCTCGGCAGGATCAGCGAGGTCGTCACCGACGATTTCGAAAACACCTCGGTGAACGGCGTGTACGCGTTGGGCGACGTGAACGGCAAGCCTGCGCTGACGCCCGTCGCGATCGCGGCCGGTCGGCAGCTTGCGGATCGCCTGTTCGGCGGCAAGCCCGATGCACATCTCGATTATTCGTGCATTTCCACCGTGGTGTTTTCGCATCCGCCGGTCGGCACCGTCGGCCTTTCCGAAGCCGAAGCGCACCAGCAGTACGGCGATGCGGTGAAGATTCGCAAGACGAATTTCACGCCGATGCTGTGGTCGCTGGCCGGGCGCGAAGGCAAGACCATGATGAAACTGGTCTGCGCGGGCGATGACGAGCGCGTGGTAGGGCTGCACGGCATCGGGCCGGGCATGGACGAAATGCTGCAGGGCTTCGCCGTGGCGGTGCGGATGGGCGCCCGTTACGCGGATTTCCTGCAGACCGTCGCGATCCACCCGACCTCCGCGGAAGAATTCGTCACGATGACCTGATCGTCGGCGGGCGCGCACATGGCAGCGACATTCGTGCTCGCGTTGCACCTCGCCGTCATCGTGTTCAATGTCGCGGGTTGCTTGCTGATCCCGGTCGGTGCCTGGCGTGGAGGGCAATGGGTGCGGGAATTCTGGTGGCGGCTGGCGCATCTTCTCAGCCTGGCCGTGGTCGCGGCGCAGGCGCTGTCGGGGCGCGCGTGCTTCTTGACGATCTGGCAAGGTGACATCTCCGGCACTTCGCACGTGCAGCCGCTGATTGCGTCCTGGATCGACCGGGTGATCTACTGGTCGTTGCCGCTGTGGGTGTTCGCGGTCGCATACGCCGTGGTGTTCGTGTACGTGATCGTGCTCTGGATCGTTGTCCGGCCGCGTGCGCCGTGGCGGAGCCGTGGATCAACCTGACGCATCGCCGTTGCAAAACGTGACGGCTCTCACCCCGGCGCGTTACATTGACGGCATGGAAGCGCGTGTTGAAGCCGGAATGGACTTCACGGAGATTGGGCGCCTCGCGGCATGGCTGGCGGCGCGCTCGCGCGTGACCGCGATCACCGGTGCAGGCGTCAGCACCGGGTCGGGCATTCCCGATTACCGCGACGGCGACGGCAACTGGAAGCGCTCGCCGCCGGTGCAGTATCGCGATTTCGTGGAGAGCGGAGCAGTGCGGCGCCGCTACTGGGCGCGCAGCTTCGCGGGGTGGCCGATGTTCGCGGCCGCGCGGCCGAGTACCGCGCACTTGGCGCTCGCGCGGCTCGAGTACACCGGTCGCGTGAGCGGAATCATCACCCAGAATGTCGATCGCCTGCACCAGCGCGCGGGCAGCCGCAACGTGGTCGACCTGCACGGGCGGCTGGACGTGGTGCGTTGCCTGCAGTGCAACCACCGCACGCGTCGCGATGATTTCCAGCAGCGTTTGCGCGATGCGAATCCGGAATGGAATGCTTCACAGGTTCGCATCGCACCCGATGGCGATGCCGATCTGGAAGGCGCGGATTTCGGCGCGTTCGAGATTCCCGCCTGCGAAGTGTGCGGCGGCATGCTGAAACCCGACGTGGTGTTCTACGGCGAATCGGTGCCGCGCGAAACGACCGCGGCGGCGCTGGCCGCGGTGGAATCCGCCGACGGGCTGCTGGTGGCCGGATCGTCGCTGATGGTGTGGTCCAGTTTCCGGCTGGTACGCGCCGCGGTGGCGCGCGGCATTCCGGTCGCCGCGGTGAACCGCGGCCGCACCCGCGCCGATGACCTGTTCGCGTTCAAGATCGACGGTGAATGTGGCGCCGTGCTGCAGCGCACGCTGGACGGTCCCATCGCGTCGTGAGCCAGGATCGCTGATCGACACCGGCGGGTTGCCGATGCGGCGCCGCCATTGCGGTAAATTCCATGGTCGATCTTCCTGCGCAAGGACTGACCATGCACACGCTTCACTTCAGCAACTTCCTGAGCTTCAGCATGTCGCCGCTGGAAATCGCGATCCGCGGCACGATCATGTACTGGTGCCTGTTCCTGCTGCTGCGCTTCGTCTTGCGGCGCGACACCGGCTCAGCGGGCATTTCCGGCATCCTGTTCGTGGTGCTGCTGGGCGATGCCGCGCAGAATGCGATGATCGGCGATGGAAACACCGTCGCCGATGGCGGTCTGCTGATCGCGACACTCGCGGCGTGGAATTACCTGCTCGATTGGTTGGGTTCGCGGGTGCCGCTGATCGGGCGGCTGACCGATCCGCCGCCGGTCCTGCTGGTGCGCGATGGCAGCGTGATCGGGCGCAACCTGCGCCGCGAACACGTGACGCTCGACGAAGTCGAATCGCAGTTGCGCAAGAAGGGCGTGGAGCGACTGGATCAGGTCAAGCGCATGTATCTCGAAAACGATGGCGGCTTCAGCGTGATCTGCGCGTGAGTGCAGCCGCTTCGTGCGGACGGTTCAATGCAACGCCCGCTTCGCTGAGCGGGCGCCGCCGAAGATTGCCGGGGTCAGATCGCCGCCGCGGCGTCTTCGTCTTCCTTGAACGCATCCACCGGCACGCATGAGCAGAACACGTGCTTGTCGCCGTACACGTTGTCCACGCGCGCGACCGGCGGCCAGTACTTCACGTGCTTCAGCGAGGCAAGCGGATAGGCTGCGAGCTCGCGCGGGTAGGCGTGTGTCCACTCGCTGGCGGACACCGCGCTCGCCGTATGCGGCGCGTGTTTCAGCGGATTGTCCTCACGGTCGAGGCGGCCGTCTTCGATTGCGCGGATTTCTTCGCGGATCTGGATCATCGCGTCAATGAAGCGGTCAAGTTCGTGCAGCGATTCCGATTCGGTCGGTTCCACCATCAGGGTGCCGGCGACCGGGAACGACAGCGTCGGCGCGTGGAAGCCGAAGTCGATCAGGCGTTTCGCGATGTCTTCGGCGCTGACGCCGCTGGCCTTCTCCAGCGGACGCACGTCGAGGATGCACTCGTGCGCGACCAGTCCGTTGCGGCCGGTGTAAAGGGTCGGGTAGTAGTCGGCGAGCCGCTTGGAGAGGTAATTCGCGTTGAGCAGCGCGGCCTGCGTGGCTTTGAGGATGCCTTCGCGCCCCATCATCGTGATGTACATCCACGAGATCGGCAGGATCGACGCGCTGCCGAAGGTTGCGGCGGAGACCATGCCGCCGACGGCTTCGCCAGTGTTTCCCTCATCCGCCCTGCGGGCACCTTCCCCCGCAAGCGGGGGAAGGGAAAATGCGCGCGGCAGATAGGGCGCGAGGTGCGACTTCACCGCGCAAGGTCCGACGCCCGGGCCGCCGCCGCCGTGCGGGATGCAGAAGGTCTTGTGCAGGTTGAGGTGCGACACGTCCGAGCCCCAGCGGCCCGGCCGCGCGACGCCGCACAGCGCGTTGAGGTTGGCGCCGTCGGTGTAAACCTGGCCGCCGTGCTGGTGCACGATCTCGCAGATCTTCGCGATCTCTTCCTCGAACACGCCGTGCGTGGACGGGTAGGTCAGCATGATCGCGGCGAGGCGGTCGGCGTATTTCTCGGCCTTGGCGCGGATGTCTTCGACGTCCACGTTGCCGTTGCCGTCGCACTTGGTGACGACGACCGTCATGCCGCACATCTGCGCGGACGCCGGATTGGTGCCGTGCGCGGATTCGGGGATCAGGCACACGTCGCGCTGCGCTTGGCCGTTGGCGTGGTGGTACGCGCGGATCGCCAGCAGGCCGGCGTATTCGCCTTGTGCCCCAGCGTTCGGCTGCAGGCTGACCGCGTCGTAACCGGTGATCGCGATCAACTGCGCCTCGAGGCTGTCGATCAGTTCGCGGTAACCG
>JBQCCP010000025.1:0-27682 GCA_051962095.1 Rhodanobacteraceae bacterium | reverse complement strand
CGAACTGGCTGTGGCGCGGCCGGCGGCCGTGGATGCACGCCCAGCGGTGCCGGCAGGCGTTCCGCGTCCCGCCCGTGTCGGCACCTGACGCAGGCCTGCCGACCCTATGCCACATGGCCGCGCCGTCGGCCGTTTGCTCGCAGGGCAAGGAAAGAGTGAGAAAGATGTATGCCGATACATAGACGAGCGATGACGCAGCCATGGGGGCAAAGGGCTCCGGCCCGAAGGGTTGCTCCGCAGCGGCCGCCATACATCGGTGCGCACCTTGACCAGAGAACCACTCTGGCGCTGCGGCGCGCGCCTCGTCTGGCGACCGCTGCGGAAGCAACGCGGCTCACGTGGCATAGGGTCAGCAGGCCCTGAGATGCGCATCGGCAACGACAACGCCGACGAATTCGAAATCAACGTGGTCAGCCTCATTGACGTGCTGCTGACCCTGCTGATGTTCTTCGTGCTGACCACCACCTTCGTGCAGCAGGGGCACATGAAGGTGTCGCTGCCGCAGGCCAGCGATGCGGCCAGTACGCCCGCGCGCGATACCCTGGTGGTCGTGATCGACCGCGAAGGCCATTTCTTCGTCGCCAACAACCGCGTGCTCGGCGATGACGAGGCCACGTTGAAGCGCGCGATCGAAGCGGTCGCGGGCGAAGACCGCGAGCGTCCGGTGCTGTTGCGCGCCGACGGCCTGACGCCGCACCAGGCCGTGGTGACCGCGATGGACGCCCTGGGACAACTCGGTTTCACGCATTTGTCGATCGCGACCGCGCCGCCGTCGGGCGCGCCTGCGTCATGACGGACGCCGCTTCCGATTCGACCACGTATCCGCGCCTGCTGCGGCTGCTCGGGCCGTACCGGACCGTGGTCGCGATCACGGTCGTGGCGATGGCGGTGGATGCGCTGTGCATGGTCCTGTTCGCCAAGGAAATCAAGCCGCTGATCGACAAGCTGTTCGTGGTGCGCGATCCGCACGTGATCTTCTGGATGCCGATCATCATCGTCAGCATCTTCTTCGTGCGCAGCATTGCGGTGTACGCCGAAAGCTACGGCTCCGCCTATGTCGGGCGCGGCGTGGTGCAGGACATGCGCCGCCGGATCTTCGACAAGTACCTGCACATGCCGGCGGCGTTCTTCGACCGCGAGTCGTCGGGACAGCAGATCTCGCGCATCACCTACACCAGCGAACAGGTCGCGCAGGCCACCACCGATTCGGCCAAGATCGCGATCGTGGACGGACTGACCGCGACCGGGCTGGTGCTGCTGATGCTCTGGACCAACTGGAAATTATCGCTGGCGCTGCTGGTGATGGTGCCGATGATCGGACTGCTGGTCACCTATGTGAGCCGCCGCTACCGGCGCATCAACGTGACGATCCAGGACGTGGTCGGCCGCGTCACCGGCGTGGTCGAGGAAGTGGTCGGCGCGCACCGCGAGGTCAAGGTGTTCGGCGGACAGGACTACGAATCCAGGCGTTTCGATGACGTCACCGACCGCACCCGCAAGTTGAACGTCAAGGTCGCTGCCACGAACGGATTGTCCACGGCGTTCGTGCAGCTCGCGGCCGCGATCGCGCTGGCGTTGATCGTGTATTTCGCGACGCGTCCCTTCATGTTGAACGACAAGCTGACCGCCGGTTCATTCGCGCGCCTGTTCATGTGCATGGGCGGCATCCTTCCGTCGCTGAAGCGCCTGACCACGGTGCAGTCGAACATCCAGCGCGGGCTGGCGGCGGCGCAGGAATTGTTCGGCATCCTCGATGCCCCGGTCGAGCGCGACGAAGGCACGCGCGTACTCGAGCGCTGCCGCGGCGACATCCAGTTCCGCGACGTGCACCTGACCTATGCGGGCGCGAACGCGGCGGCGCTGCGCGGCATCACGCTGGGCTGCCCGCGCGGCTCGATCACCGCGCTGGTGGGACGCTCCGGCAGCGGCAAATCCAGTCTCGCCAGCCTGATCCCGCGCTTCTACGAGCCCACTTCGGGCGAAGTGTTGCTGGACGGCCACCCGCTTGGCGAATACACGCTGCGCAGCCTGCGCGCGCAGATCGCGTGGGTCGGTCAGGACGTGGTACTGTTCGACGACACCATTGCGAAGAACATTGCCTACGGCGCGCTGGCCAGCGCGAGCGAATCGGACATCGTCGCCGCGGCCGAAGCCGCCAACGCGATGGAGTTCATCCGCGAATTGCCGAACGGCATCCACAGCCGGGTGGGCGAGAGCGGAGGCCTGCTCTCGGGCGGACAGCGCCAGCGCATCGCGGTCGCGCGGGCATTGCTGAAGAACGCGCCGATCCTGGTGCTGGACGAGGCCACCAGCGCGCTGGATACCGAATCGGAACGGCTGATCCAGGATGCGCTGTCGCGCCTGATGAAGAACCGCACCACGATCGTGATCGCGCACCGCCTGTCCACGGTCGAACACGCCGACCAGATCGTGGTGCTCGACCAGGGACAGATCGTCGAGCGCGGCACCCACCTGGAACTGCTGGCGCGCGAGGGCCGGTACGCGGCGCTGCATCACCTTCAGTTCCGGGAAGCGGCGACCGTGGCCCAGTGACTTCGCGCCCGCGAACGCGGCCGTGATGGAGGTGGAGGGTGGCGGGAGAATCCCTGCAACGACGCTGGTACGAAGACCGACCGCCGCCATGGTGGACATTGCCGCTCGCGGCGCTCTACGGCTTGGTCGTGCGGATGCGGCGCGCGTGGTATCGCCGCGGCTGGCTGCGTGCCCGAAAGCTCCCCGTGCCGGTCGTGGTGGTCGGCAATATCGTGGCTGGCGGCGCGGGCAAGACGCCGCTGGCGATCGCGTTGGTGGAAGCCCTGCGCGCGCGCGGCTTCAAACCCGGCGCGGTCAGCCGCGGCTACGGCGGCACGGCGCGGGCACCGATGCTGCTCGATGCGCAGCCCGATTCCGCCGTGGTGGGCGACGAACCCGCACTGATCCGCATGCGCACCGGTGCGCCGGTGGCGATCGGGGCCGACCGTCCGTCTGCGGCCATGCTGCTCTTGGGCGAGGGCGTGGATGTGATCATTGCCGATGACGGGCTGCAGCATTACGCACTGGCGCGCGACGTAGAAATCTGCGTGGTCGATGGCGCGCGCGGCCTGGGCAGCGGGCGCCTGCTGCCCGCCGGGCCGCTGCGCGAACCCGCGGCGCGGCTGGATGAGGTGGATTTCGTGGTGTGCAATGTTGATGCATCCACGCGCGGGGATCCATCGAACCCAGCGATTCCCCTGCGCCTGCACGGTGACATCGCTCGCAACCTGCGCGACGATTTGGATCGGTCGCTGGCAAGCTTCGCGGGCACGCGCGTCCACGGGGTCGCGGGCATCGGGCATCCGCCTCGGTTCTTCGATGCGCTGCGCGCCGCGGGTATCGACGTGATCGCGCACCCGTTCGCCGACCATCACCGTTACACGCCGGCCGATCTCGATTTCGGTGATGGCCTGCCGGTGCTGATGACCGAAAAGGACGCCGTGAAGTGCCGCGCGTTCGCACAAGCAAACTGGTGGAGCGTGCCGGTGACCGCCGAATTGCCGGAACCGTTCTTCGACGCCGTCGTGGCGCGGTTGCGCCGTTGAAGGCGCGGTGGGCAATCCCGTCGCGATCGTGCTAGCGTTGGTGGTCCGGCGCGCGTGAGGGGGACGCCGCGGAAGTGGACGCTCCATGAGCGCGATTCCCTCCAGCGACACTCGTGATTATCCGCTTGCGGGAGCGCTGCCGGGTTTCCTGGCCAGCGAAATCCGCCTTGCGTATCCCGCGACCGGTTTGACGTTCACGCTGGCGGCGCCGCCGGCCGAGGGCATTGCACGCCGGCGTGAATCCCGCCGTGTGCAGACGCCGCAACCGAGGAGGCACAAGCATGACCGATCCCCCAGATTCCCTGCACGGCAAGCGCGTCCTGATCGTCGAGGACGAGTCGCGCGTCGCGATGATGCTGGAGCTGCTGCTGGAAGACATGGGCTGCGAGGTGGCCGGCATCGCCACGCGGCTGGACGACGCGATCGGCAAGGCCACTGCGCTCGAATTCGACGTCGCGCTGCTGGACCTCAATCTCGACGGTGAATCCAGTTATCCGGCCGTCGAAGCGATCGCGGCGCGCGGCATTCCGTTCGTGTTCGCAACCGGCTACGGCGCCGACCGTCTTCCCGAGGCGCTGCGCGATCGCCCGACGCTGCAGAAGCCCTACCGGATGCACGATCTCGGGCAAGCGCTGCAGGCGGCGCTTGCGCCGGACGTCGCCGCGCGCGCGTAGCGCGAACTTCTACGAGGCTGGTTCCTGGTCCACGGCGCCGCCGGCGTCGCGCGGCTTCAGCAACATCGCCAGGAACGGGGGCGCGATCACCGAGGTCAGCAGGCTCATCGCGATGATCACCGCGTACAGTTGCTGGCCGAATACGCCGGCGGACAGGCCCAGCGCGGCGACCACGATGCCGACCTCGCCGCGCGGCATCATCCCGACGCCCACGATCAACGCGCTGCGCGCGCCCAGGCGCAACGCGCCCAGCCAGCCGCCCACCAGCTTGGTGCCGAGCGCGAGCAGGGTCGCGACCAGCAGCCAGCCCAGCGCCTCGCGGCTCGCGAGCGTCGCGAGCTCGACCTTGGCGCCGGTCAGCACGAAGAAGAACGGCGTCAGCAAGGCGAGCAACGGTCGCATCTGATCTTCCAGTTGCACGCGCTGGCGCGTCTCGGAGGCGATCATGCCGGCGAGGAACGCGCCGATGATCGCGGCCAGTCCGAAGCGCGTCGCGACCCATGCGAGGCCAAGGCATAGCACGAGCACGATCAGCAGTGGCGACATCGGATCGCGCGCGCGTTCCAGCCATTTGGCGCCGCGCCGCATCATCAGCGTGCCCAGCCAGCCGACCACCAGCACGAAGCCGATCGCTTCGCCCGCCACGACGGCCAGGCGCCCGACGCGCAGCGAACCACCGGCCTGGATCGCGACCACCACGCCCAGCAGCAGCATCGCGAGGATGTCGTCGATCACCGCCGCGCCCAGGATCACGCGGCTTTCGGTGCGGCGCAGCACGCCCATCTGTTTCAGCACGCTGGCGGTGATGCCCGCGGAAGTCGCGACGAACGCCGCGGCGACGAACAGCGAGCGTGGCCAATCGGGCCCGATCGAATGCGCCCAGAACGTGCCGCACACGAACGGCACGATCACGCCGATCACGCCCACCGCGAAGGCGCTGCCGCCCACGCGTTTCACGTCATCCAGCCGCGTCTCCAGTCCCACCGCGAACAGCAGCAGTACCACGCCGATTTCCGACAGCACTTCCAGCGGTTCGGAAGGCGTGATCCATTCGAACATCGACGGCCCCACGATGCAGCCCGCGACGATCTGGCCGACCACGTCGGGAAGGCGCACCCACCGCGCGAGCGCACCGCCCACCTGCGCCGCGGCGAAGATGATGAAGACTTCCAGCAGGATCGCGGTGGTGTCGCCCATCGCGCGATGCTACATGACGATGCGGGCGGGTGCGCTGTTTGACCGCCGCTCAAGGGCAGGGCGGCTGTTGTGGAAAGTCAGGCCAGGGATGGCCGTTCTGGACTTGCAGGCCCGGTGAGGTGACGTCTCGCGAGGTGTTCGGAGAAGCAGCGGTCAGGGACGATCGCAAAAATCAAGCCGCCGTCTCAGGCGTGGTGACCGGTCGCCGCAACGGCCGGTCGTGGCGCAGCCGCGTGAATACGTATACCGCGACCAGCGGCAGCACCGCCATCACCAGCACCGCTACGCGGAAGCCGTGCACGTAGGCGGCGGGGTCGCGGTGGTTGTCGCCGAGGAATAGCGCGAACAGCCATGACGAGAACGCGATCCCGAAGCTGATCACGAGGTACTGCGTCGCGGATGTCAGCGACGACGCCTGCGCCGCCCGTTCCGGCGGCAGGTCCACGAAGGCCAGCGTGTTCATCGCGGTGTACTGCAGGCTCATCACGAATCCGTACGCGAACATCAGCAGCGCGATCACCCACCACGGCGTCGTCGCGTTGAACAGCGCGAAGCATGCCAGCAGCGCGGTTGCGAGCGCGGTGTTCACGAACAGCGCGCGGCGGTAGCCGTGCCGCTTCAGGATCCGGTCGATCAGGAATTTCATCAGCACCATCGCGATGGCCTGCGGCACGATCATCAGACCCGCCGCGGTGGGCGACCAGCCACAACCGACCTGCAGGAACAGCATCAGCACGAACGAAAGGCCGGCCGTGCCGAGCCGCGTGCACATCCCGCCGCCCAGTGCGATGGTGAAACTGCGCACCTTCAGCAGCGTGAGGTCGGCCACCGGATGGCGGGCGCGGCGGCTGTAGCGCCAATAGGCGTAGGCGCACGCCACGCCGACGAGCGCGGCGATGCCGGCACGCCGGTAGTCCTGGTCACCCGCGGTTTCCGCCGCGGTCAGCAGCATGCCCGACGCGAACGCGAACAGCGCGAAGCCGATCCAGTCGAACGGTCGGCGCTCGCCGCGGAAATCCGGCATCTGCGTGCGGTTGAGCCAGAGCCCGACCAGTCCCACCGGCACGTTCACCAGGAAGATCCATCGCCACGACGCGTATTGCGAAAGCACGCCGCCCAGCAGCGGCCCCAGCACCGGGCCGAGCAGGCCGGGAATGCCGGCGGTGCTCATCGCGGCCACGAAATCCTTGGGACCGAACGCGCGCACCAGCACGTAGCGCCCGATCGGCATCAGCAGCGCGCCGCCGATGCCCTGCAGCACGCGCGACGCCACCAGTTGGGCGAGGTTCTGCGACACGCCGCAGGCCAGTGAACCCAGCGTGAAGATCAGGATCGACGCGGCGAACACCCGCCGGGTGCCGAAGCGGTCCGACAGCCACGCGCTCGCGGGAATGCAGATCGCCAGCGTCAGCACGTAGCTGGTCAGGGCGGTCTTCAGCGCGATCGGCGGCACCGCCAACGCATCCGCGATGCTCGGCACCGCCGTGTTGACGATGGTCGAGTCCAGCGTCTGCATGAAGAACGCGGCCGCGACCAGCCAGATCAGGCCGCGCATGCGCACGATCCCGGCGGAGGAACTCGCTTCGGACATCAAAAGAGGTCGAGTGGCCCGACGTGAACAAAAGAATCGCCTAGCTTAACTGGGCGGCAGCATTCGAAGCGGCTGTTCGCGGAAAGTCAGGCCAGGGATGGCCGTTCTGGACTGCCACGAAGCACGCGTGGTTCGGCTACTGAGGGGATACGGGATTCAGCGATCATGGACGATCGCACAAATGAGGCGTTTCCGGCCTGCGTCACCGGGGAGGGGTTCGACGCAGGCCGGACACGCGGGTGAGCACATGAACAGGTCGGTAGCACGAGGGTTGCCCCGAAACTGCCCACGACAAAGAGGGACCGCACCTCACCCGGCACCGATAATGCAACGACAATCTTTCAAGTACCTTTCGCCGGTGAAATCAGTTGCGGGAACCCCCGGCCGGGTCGAACGGCGGGGTGGTTACACTTTGCGCGATGCATTGAGCAAACCAGCAGGCATGGCCAGATCATCCGAAAACGCTCCCTCCGCCGCCGCCCCGCGCGAACGCGGCGCGGCACTGCGCCGCCAGCTCGACGACGCGAACTACCGCTATTACGTGCTGGACGATCCCTCGATTCCGGATGCGGAATACGACCGCCTGATGCGCGAGCTGGAGGCGCTGGAAGCCGAGCATCCGGAATTGGCGGCGCCCGATTCGCCGACCCGGCATGTCGGTGCGCGGGCCAGCGGCGGCTTTGCGGAAGTGGCCCACGCGCTGCCGATGCTGTCGCTGTCCAATGCCTTCAGCGACGAGGAAGCGGCGGCATTCGTGCGCCGGATCGCGCAGACATTGGGACGCTCCGAAAACGATATGGTGTTCTCCGCCGAGCCCAAGCTCGACGGCCTGGCGATCAGCCTGCGCTATGAGGATGGCGCCTTCGTGCAGGGCGCGACCCGCGGCGACGGCGCGGTGGGCGAGGATGTCACCGCGAACCTTCGCACAGTCAAGGCGATTCCGCTGAAGTTGCGCGGCAAGGGCTGGCCGGGCGTGCTGGAAGTGCGCGGCGAGGTGTACATGCCCAGGGCCGCGTTCAACGTCTTCAACGAGCGTGCGCGCCAGCGCGGCGAACGCACGCTCGCCAATCCTCGCAACGGCGCGGCGGGTTCACTGCGGCAACTCGATCCGGCCATCACCGCTTCGCGTCCGCTGGCGTTCTATGCCTATGCGATCGGCGAGGTACGCGACGGACGTTTGCCGGACACGCATCTGGCAACGCTGGACCGGCTGCGCGAATGGGGCTTTCCGGTGAGCCCGCAGGTCGAACGCGCGCAAGGCCTGGACGGCTTGCTCGATTACTACCGAAGGATGGGCGGGCAACGCGACGCGCTGCCGTATGACATCGACGGCGTCGTCTACAAGCTGGATCGCTACGACCAGCAGAACGAAATGGGCTACGTCTCGCGCGCGCCGCGATGGGCGCTCGCGCACAAGTACCCGGCGCAGGAAAAGAACACCATCGTCGAATCGATCGAGATCAACATCGGCCGCACCGGCGCGGCCACGCCGTTCGCGGTGATGCAACCGGTGCAGGTCGGCGGCGTCACCGTCACCAAGGCGACGCTGCACAACATGGACCAGGTCGCGCGGCTCGATGTGCGCGCCGGCGACACCGTGATCGTGCGGCGCGCGGGCGACGTGATACCGGAAGTGGTGCGGGTGAACCTCGAACGCCGCCCGGCCGGCACCAAACCCTGGCGCATGCCGTCGCATTGCCCGGTCTGCGGTTCGGCGATCGTCCGCGAAGAAGGCGAAGTCGTGGCCCGCTGCACGGGCGGACTGGTGTGTGCCTCGCAGCGCAAGGAGTCCGTCGTGCATTTCGCGTCGCGCCGCGCAATCGACATCGACGGCCTGGGCGAACGCTACATCGAGGACCTGATCGCATTCGATTACCTGCATTCGTCCGCCGATCTCTACAAATTGACGGTGGACGACCTGCTGGCGATGAAACGTCGCGCGGAAGAACGCGACGGAATCGTTCCCGAAACGGTGAAGGCCGGCAAGATTGCCAGCAAGTGGGCGGAAAACCTGGTCGACGCGATCGCAGCCAGCAAGTCCACCACGCTGGAACGCTTTCTGTACGCGCTCGGCATTCCCGACGTCGGCGAGGCAACGGCCAAGACGCTGGCGCGGCATTTCGGATCGCTGGATGCGCTGGTGCGCGCCAGCGAAGCCGACCTCACTGAAGTCAGCGACGTCGGCCCGATCATGGCCGGGCACATCGCGGCGTTCTTCGCCGAGCCGCGCAATCGCGAAGTGATCGCCGCGTTGCGCAAGGCGGGCGTACACTGGAAGGAATCCGCGCCGCAGCGCAAGACGGAGGGTCCGCTGGCCGGGCAAACCGTCGTGCTCACCGGCAGCCTCGCGTCGCTGACCCGCGACGAGGCCAAGGACAAGCTCGAAGCGCTGGGCGCCAAGGTCGCGGGCTCCGTGTCGAAGAAGACGTCGTTCGTGGTGGCGGGCGAAGCCGCTGGGTCCAAACTCGAAAAGGCCGAGGCGCTGGGCGTGGCAATCTGGGACGCAGCGAAGCTGCTCGATTTCCTGCAAGCGCATGGCGCGTGACATGCGCAACCGGCAGGCGACGCTGCGGACGCGCGCACGCCTCAATGCGCTGATCCGCGAATTCTTCGCTGACCGTGGGGTGACCGAAGTCGAGACGCCGATCCTGTCGGCGGCCGGCAATACCGAGCCCAACATCGAAGGATTCGCCACGATGTTCGCCGGACCGGTGGGCGGCGGTGCGCGCGAGCGCTTCCTGCGCACCTCGCCCGAATATCCGTTGAAGCGCTTGCTGGCGGCGGGCTTCGGCGACTGCTACGAACTCGGACGCGTGTTCCGCAACGGCGAAGCGGGGTCCTCGCACAACCCGGAATTCACGATGCTGGAGTGGTATCGCGTCGGGTTCGACCATCGCCGCCTGATGCTGGAATGCGCGCAATTCGTGCGTGCCGCGCTGGCGCTGGTGGGGCGCGATGCGGATGTGAAGATCACGAGCTACCGCGACTGGTTCCGTGACGGCTTGCGGATCGATCCCTTCGCGGCCGAGGAGCAGGCGTTGCGCGAACCACTTGCGGCATTCCGCATCGATCCGGAGGGCCTTACCCGCGATGACTGGCTGGATCTCCTGATCACGCACTGCCTGCAACTAGCGTTGCCCGGCGACGGCATCACCGTGTTGTACGACTTTCCGGCGTCGCAATGCTCGCTCGCGAAGATCCGCCCCGGCCATCCGCCCGTCGCGGAGCGTTTCGAGCTGTACCTTGGCCGGCATGAACTGGCCAACGGCTACCATGAGTTGAACGATGCGGCCGAGCAACGCGTGCGCTTCCTGCACGACAACGCGCGACGCCGCGCCCGCGGTCAGCGCGAACTGCCGATCGACGAAAACCTTCTGGCGGTACTCGACGAGTTGCCCGATTGCGCGGGCGTGGCGTTGGGCGTCGATCGCCTGCTGATGCACTTGTTCGGCACCGACGATATCCGCGACGTGCTGGCTTTTCCGTTTGCGGAAGCCTGAAGGCACCAGATGCTCAGAACTCCAGGTTCTGCGCGGCGCATAGGTAATCGACCAGCGGCGCCAATCGCTTGAAGTGCTCCACCACGAAGGGAAACAGTTTCGGCGAACACGCCAGCGCCTCGTCGAAGCCGGCGCCGGCGGCGTAGCTCTTGCGCTTCAGGTCTTCAAGCACGGGATGATCCGCGGGGAATCCCTGCGGCGCCCGGCTCAGCGATTCACCCCAGAATGCGTAGCGATCCCGAAAGGCGCGACCGTGCGCGATGCGCTTCCACGACGCCGGGTTGTCGACGATGAAGTTGCGGATGTTGCGCAGGGTGTGGCTCTCCGGATGCCACAACCCGGCGCCGACGAAACAATCGCTGGGCGCGACATGCAGGTAGAACGAAGGCGCGGCGATTTCGCGGCGGCGTTCGTGGAAGATCCGCGCGCCGGCCCAGGTCTTGTACGGCGCCTTGTCGCCGGAAAAACGCGTGTCGCGCTGAATGCGGAAGAGCGAGCCGCCGACCTTGCGCGGGTCGGCGCGGTAATGGCGGCTGAGCTTCGCGACCGGCGCCTGCAGGTCCGCGATCAGTTGCAGGTACGGCTCGCGCACGTGGGTTTCGTAGTCATCCTGGTGCGCCTTGAACCACGTGCGATCGTTGTGGCGCTGCAGCGCGCGCAGGAATTTGAACGTTGCGGGAAAGAAGTAGGCGTGCGGCATGTCAAATCCCCAATTCGGTGCGGATGGATTCGCCCCAGGCCTGCAGGCGATCCAGCAGCGCCTGGTGCGGACCGGGCGGCGTTTCGGCGCGCAGGCGCGCGATGGCGCTGAAGTATTGCGCGAGGGTCAATCCGCCCGCGGCGGATTCGCGCGTCAGCTTGCGGCGCGCGAAGGCCCGCCAGCGGGTTTGCTCATCCGCGTCCAGCGAATCCGGCCAGTTGCGCGCGCGGTAGCGGAACAACAGTTCGTCGTAGCGGGGACCGCCGAAGGAGACTCCGATCAGGCGCTCAGGCGGCGTGGCGCGTACTTCGTTGAAACGCTTCCGGTCCGCGTCGGAGGCAAAACCCGCGTACAACGCCAGTTCCGGATCCTGGCCATCCCGCGCTGACCGTTCGCGCGATGCAAACGCGTGGCGGATGCGCTCGACCAGGCCGTCTACGGCGCGGATCTTTTTCAGATGGTCCAGGCAACGGTCGGGGTCGAGTGCGATGCGCGGCGTATCCACGTTGCGCAGCGTTTCGATGGGCGCAAGGAACGGCGAACGGTTGGCATGCACCTCCTTGAGCGGCGGACGCTGCATCTCTTCCGGAAGATCGCTGCGCGGCGTGAACAAGCGTTCCATCAAGTCGTCGGGATCGAGGTCGGTCCAGGCGTCCGGATCGACATCGAGATCGGCGACGATGAAGCTGCCCTCGCGGGTCGGGTGTTCCGCCAGCGGCACGATCATCGCGAGGCAGCCGCGCTGCGCGGCGTACTTGTGCGATACGTGCAGCAGCGGATGCCGCTCGGCCAGCGCGGCGGCCAGCTTCGGCACCACCGCTCGCTTGTGGCGCAGCGCGAAGTACCAGTCGTACAGCCGCGGCTGGCGTTCGCGCAGCAGGCGTGCAAGCCCGGCCGTGGCGATCACGTCGGACGTCGCGTCATGTGCGCGCGTCTGTTCCAGCCTGTTCGCCTGCGCGAGGTGCTCCAGCTTGAACGAAGGCGAGCCGTCGTCGCGACGCGGCCATTCGATGCCGTCCGGACGCAGCGCGTAGCAGGCGCGCGCGAGGTCCATGATGTCCCAGCGCGCGTTGCCGTTCTTCCAGCAATGCTCGTAGGGATCGAAGAAGTTGCGATAGAACAGGTTGCGGTTGACCTCGTCGTCGAAGCGGATGCTGTTGTAGCCGGCCGAGCAGGTGCAGGGTTCGGCCAGCAGTTCGTGGACCGCGCCCGCGAATTCCGCTTCGATCATCCCTTCGCGCGTCATGTCCTGCGGCGCGATGCCGGTGATCAGGCATGCCTCCGGGTGCGGCAGCACGTCCGGCGCCGGCGCGCAGTACAGCGTAACGGGCTCGCCGATCGGATGCAGAACCATGTCGGTGCGCAGCGCGGCGAACTGCGCCGGCCGGTCGCGCGCGGCGTCGGTGCCGGTGGTTTCGTAGTCGTACCACAACATCGTCGGCGTGGGCATCACGCGAGCCTACGGGACGCACGCGCGGCAGGCAATCGGCCCGGAACGCGCGATGTTGCTAGACTTGCGGAGAGAAGGAGTGCCCCATGGCCGATTGCGTCGATGACAATCTGATCTGGATCGACCTCGAAATGACGGGCCTCGACCCCGACTCCGATTCGATCATCGAAATCGCCACGGTGGTCACCGACCGCAACCTCGACATCCTGGCCGAAGGGCCGCAGTTCGCGATCCGGCACGAAGAAGCGCGCCTGCTGGCGATGGACGACTGGAACCGGCACCAGCACGCCAAGTCGGGCCTGTGGCAGCGGGTGCTCGAATCCGGCGCCGACCACGCGCAGGCCGAAGCGGAAACCCTTGCATTTCTGGAACGCTGGGTGCCGGCCGGCAAGTCACCGATGTGCGGCAATTCGATTTGCCAGGATCGGCGTTTCCTGTACCGCCAGATGCCGGCGCTGGAACGCTATTTCCATTACCGCAACCTGGACGTGTCGACGCTGAAGGAACTCGCGCGCCGCTGGGCGCCCGCGGTGCACAAGGGCTTCAACAAGGATTCCGCGCACACTGCGCTGTCCGACATCCGCGATTCGATCAACGAATTGCGGTACTACCGCGCGCACATGGGGGAACTGGGCGGCGCCATCTGATTGCGCAATGGAGCTTTCTCCCCCTTTAAGGGGAGGCGGCCGTAGGCCGAGCGCGTAGCGCTGGGTGGGGATGGGCTGGCTCGCGTTTCAGCGCGTGTTGAATTACTTCCAGCGCGCCATCCATTTCCTCGAACACCCGATTGTTCCAGAACCTCCACACGAGAAATCCTGGCCTCCCCTTGAAGGGGAGGGCTAAGAGGAGATCCGCACTCACTACTCCTGCAGAAGGGTGTGTTTCGGGGTCGCGGCGCTGGCATCCAGCAACACATCGACGCCACCTTCGGGCGCGACCGATGCTGCCGGGATCGCGTCGCCGTGTTGCCACGCGGCTACCGCATCTCGTTTGCCGGCGCCTTCAACGAGGAACAATACGTGTCGCGCACGCGACAGGCGCTGCGCGCTCAAGCTGACACGCTCCGGCGGCGGCTTGGGCGAATTGAACACCGCGATCGCGTCGGGCGAATCGGCGTGCACGCCCCAGTCGTAGCCGGGAAACAGGCTGGCGGTATGGCCGTCCTCGCCCAAACCCAGCAGAACGAGATCAAACGCATCGACGCCGCGCAGCGCGCGTGCATACAGCGTCGCCGCCTCGCGCGCGCCGGATTCGGCGGGGACGGGATGCACGTTGGCGGCGGGAATCGCGACGTGATCCAGCCATTCGTCGCGCGCCATGCGGCTGTTGCGCTCGGGATCATCCGGTGGCGCACAGCGTTCGTCGCCGAACCAGATGTGCCAGCGAATCCAGTCGGCATCCGCATGGCGCAAGGCGCGGTACAGCTTGCGCGGCGTGTTGCCGCCAGCCAGCACGATGTCGAACGCGCAGTGCTGCGCGACCGCATCGCGCGCCGCGGCCATCACCCGCGCGAGTGCGTTCGCCACCAGCGAGGCGTCATCGGGAAACACGTGCCAGCGCACGACTTGCGCGGGCAGGGCGGCCGGCACGCGGGTCATTCCTTCTTCATCGCGTGGCCGCCGAACTCGTTGCGCATCGCCGACAGCAGCTTGTCGGAAAACGAGTCGGTGTCCCGCGAACGCAGCCGTTCGATCAGCGACGCGGTGATGATCGGCGCGGGCACGTCGAGATCGATCGCCTCGGCGACCGTCCAGCGCCCTTCGCCGGAATCGACCACGTAAGGTGCAAGCCCCTCCATTTCCGGATCGCGCTGCAACGCGTTCGCGGTGAGGTCGAGCAGCCACGAACGCACCACCGATCCGTAGCGCCAGATCTCGGCGATCTGTTCGAGGTCGAGCTTGAATTCGTCCTTGTGCTTGAAGATCGAAAAGCCTTCCGCGTACGCCTGCATCATCCCGTACTCGATGCCGTTGTGGACCATCTTGACGAAATGGCCCGCGCCTACCGGGCCGACGCGCCCCCAGCCCTTGTCCCTCGCGGGCGCCAGCACTTCGAAGAGGGTCCGCAGCCGCTCGACGACTTTCGCGTCGCCGCCGACCATCATGCTGTAGCCTTCCTTGAGGCCCCACACGCCGCCGCTGGTGCCGCAATCGACGTAGTCGATGCCCTTGGCCGACAGCAATCCGGCGTGGCGCTGGTCGTCCTTGTAATTGGAATTGCCGCCGTCGATCACGGCGTCGCCTTTGTCGAGCCTGTCGTTCAACGCGGCGACGGTTTCGTCCACGATCCTGCCGGCCGGCACCATCAACCACACTGCTCGCGGCGGCTTCAGCGCCTCGATCAACTTGTCGAGCGAATCGACCGCACGGCCGCCGGCATCGTTGAGCGCCTCGCGCGCTTTCTCGTTCGGATCGAAGCCGATCACGTCGTGGCCGCCCTTCATCAGGCGCTGGGCCATGAAGTTGCCCATCTTGCCAAGGCCGATCATTCCGAGTTGCATGGCGTTCTCCCGGGAAACGTGGGCGCGACACGTCGCATCGCGAAACAGCGATGGTAACGCGTGCTGGCGGATGCCGCGAACGCGCGCGCTACCCGATGGGCTTCAACCGACGCTTGTTGACGTGGAACGGCGCGTCGCCGCCGGCCGCCTTGCCGTGGAAGTAATTGCGCTGCCACTTCTTCGCGACGGCCGCCGGGTCGCCCTCGCGCAACTGCCGGTTGAACTCGGCGCGCGACTTGCCCCATTCGGCGCAGTCGGCTTTCAGACTGGGATCGTCGTCGATGTTCGCGCGCTTCGGCGCAACCTGGTCCAGCAGCGCGTGCGGACACGGCGTGATGAAGCAGAACGGATCGCCCTTCTGGAAACGCACGCTGCAGGGGCGGGTGAAGCGCCAGTTCATCGTGAACGGGAACGGCAGCCAGTCGGTTTCGACCATGCCGTCGAGCGCGTGGATGCCGTCCTTCGCGTAGTTCGGCGCGCCGCGCACCCACAAACCCCAGCCGGGCGACGTGCGGAACAGCCAGCCGGTGTGGAAGGTGAGGATGCCGTGGCCGAAGTGCGAGGTGATCAGCGCACGCAACGCATTCGGATCGACGCCCGGTGCGCGCGCGACGATCGCGTTGAGATCCTCGTTGCCGTTCCAGGTCACCTCGAAATCCAGCGGGCAGGTGATCTCCCAACCGCTGGTGTTGGCGATCGAAAGCGGCAGGCAGCGGTATGCGTAGTGATCGCCGGTAGCGTCCATCCACGCGCGGTCGCGGCGCCCGGGGATGATCGGCGCGGCGCGCGGATCGAGTTGATAGCAGGTGAGTTGCGGCGCGGCACTTGGCGGCAGCGGTTCCAGTGCCGGCACGTCCAGCGCGTGCGCGGGGCACGTTCCTGCTTCGGTCGCGGTCTCGGTCATCGTCGGTTCCTCCGGCTGCGGCGGATGCAACATGGGCGGCGAAGCGTCCCATCCTTCGCCGCCCCGACGCCGAGGTCAAGCTGCGCCGCCGCATCGGTTGCCGATGCGGTGCTTTCACGAACGATTGAGGCGAAAGCGCGCATACTCCCGATGTTGTGCGATCACGCACGGTTGAACGGTGCCCGACCATGCCAGCCGATGCACGGAGGAATCCGGCCACCTGCCTCCTGGGCGAAGGTGGATACTCGGTGCTCCTGACGTCCGCGGGTGCAGGTTGCAGCCGCTGGAACGGGCTGACGGTCAGCCGCTGGCGGGCGGGCGATCCGGACGGCGGGCAGGGCGGTTACGTCTATCTTCGCGACGCCGCGAGCGGTGCGGCCTGGTCGGCCACGCCGCTGCCATGCGGCGGCGCAGCGCGTCACTGGTTCGACGATGCATGGGCGCGCTTCGCGCGCCGCGAGGGCGCGGTCACCACCACGCTGGAAGTCGTGGTCGACCCTGGCCGTGCGATCGAAGTGCGCGGCCTCGGCATCCGCAACGACGGGCCGGTCGAACGCGAAATCGAATTGACCTCGTACCTGGAGTTGATCCTCGGTTCCGACCAGGGCGATCGCGCGCATCCCGCGTATTCGAAGATGTTCGTGCAGACGGCGATGGAGGATGGCGTGCTGCTGGCGTGGCGGCGCAAGAAGGATCCATCCGAACCCGACGTATGGGCGGCGCACACGTTGGTCGTGGACGGCGAAGAGCGCGTTGCGCGCGAATGGGAAACCGACCGCATGCGCTTCATCGGCCGCGACGGCTCACTGGCGGCGCCCGCGGCGATCGTCGATGGAAAGCCATTGTCCGGCACCGTCGGCACGGTGCTGGACCCGATCTTCAGCCTGCGCACGCGTATCGCGGTGGCCGCGGGCGACACCCGGCGCGCTGCATTCGCGACTGCGATCGGCAGTTCCCGTGATGAAGTGCTGGGCCTGATCCGCGGGTGCTCGACTGCGGCAGCGTGCGCGGAGGTGTTTGCCCGCGCGCGTGCGTCAGCGCCCCATCGTGCGGAAACTTCCCGCCGCGATACCGATGCGTATCGCCAGCTGGCGGGTGCCTTGCTCGGTGTGGACACGTCGTGGCGGGCCGATCCGGCAGCTATCGCGAAGGGCGAGGGTGGCGCGCCGGTGCTGTGGTCGAAGGGCGTGTCGGGCGACCTGCCGATCGTGCTGCTGCGCCTGGACGAGCCGGTGCAAGCAGGTTTGGCGCACGAGTTGCTGCAGGCACAACGCTGGTGGCGCGCGCGCCAGCTTCCGGTCGACCTGGTGATCGTCGATGCCGGTGACGATGGACAGGCCGATGCACTCCATGCCGAGTTGCAAGATGCGATCGGCGAGTCCGGACAGCAGGACAAGGCGCAGGGCTCGGTATTCGTGCTGCGCGAGCGCGAGCTGGACGGGCCGGTACTTGCCGGCCTGCAGACGGCGGCCTGCGTCGTGCTGGACGGACGCGATGGATCGCTGGCCCGGCAAGTGGCGCTTCGCACGGGCGATGCGGACCGTACGGTGTTCGAAGTGCAGAGCCGGCCACCGACGCGCACGCGTGGCGGCAAGCCTGCCTCCACGCCATTGCCGAAGCAACTGGACTTCTGGAACGGACTCGGTGGCTTCACGACCGGTGGCAGTGAGTACGTCACGGTCCTCGGCGAAGGCGCGCACACGCCCGCGCCGTGGTCGCACGTCGTCGCGAACCCTGATTTCGGTTTTCTCGTGACCGCCACGGGCGGCGGCTACTGCTGGGCGGCCAACAGCCAGCAGAACCAGGTCACCGCGTGGTCGAACGACGCGGTGCGCGATCCGCCGGGCGAGGTGTTCCTGCTGCGCGATACCGATGACGGCACGGAATGGAGCGCGACCGCGTCGCCAGTCCGCGCAGGCGGCGCCACCTACGTCGTGCGTTTTGGTCCCGGCTATGCGCGTTTCGACGCGAATGTGCACGGCATCGAATCCGAATTGACGCAATGCGTGGCCGCATCCGATCCGGTGAAGATGTCGCGCCTGCGCCTGCGCAACCGCAGTGGCCGCACGCGCCGGATTTCCGTCGCGCAGTTGGTTGCGTGGATGCTCGGCCCCATCGGCAGCGATTCGCGTCCCACGACGCAGATGGAAGCCGACGCCCCGCGGGCGGCGGTGTTCGCGCGCAACGCCTGGCGCGAGGAATTCCCGGATGCAGTGGCGTTCATCGGCTGCAATACCGATGGCGCGTCACCTGGCAACGATGACAACGGGCGCAGCGCGGTCGTCGCGAACGTGGAACTTGCGCCCGATGAATCCGCCGAGCTGGTGTTCCTGCTGGGCGAGGGCGGCGATCGAGCGGACGCGCAGGCGCTGGTCGAACGTCATCGCCACGTGGAGTTCGAAACGTTGCTCGCGGACACGCAAAAAACCTGGGACAGCGTGCTCGCTCCTCTGCAGATCGAAACGCCGCAGCGCTCGGTGGATCTGCTGGTGAACCGCTGCCTGCCGTACCAGGTGCTGGCCTGCCGCGTGTGGGCGCGCACCGCGTTCTACCAGGCCAGCGGAGCCTACGGTTTCCGGGACCAGTTGCAGGACGTCGCGGCGCTGTGCATCGCGCGGCCGGACGTCGCGCGCGAACACATCCTGCTGTCGGCATCGCGCCAGTTCGAGGAAGGCGACGTGCAGCACTGGTGGCTGCCACCTTCGGGACGCGGCCTGCGCACACGGATGGTGGACGACCGCCTGTGGCTGCCGTTCGTGACCGCGCATTACATCGGGACGACCGGCGATGCGTCGATCCTCGACGTGCGCGTGCCGTTCCTGCATGCCGACGCGTTGAAGCCGGACCAGACGGACGCGTTTTCGAAGCCGGACAAGTCCGCGGAAACCGCGAACCTGTTCGAACACTGCGCGCGTGCGATCGAGGCGAGCCTCGCCACCGGCGTGCATGGCCTGCCGCTGATCGGCACTGGTGACTGGAACGACGGCTTGAACCGCGTCGGCGCGGGTGGCAAGGGCGAGAGCGCGTGGATGGGCTGGTTCCTGATCAGGGTAATCGGCGACTTCGCCCCCTTCGCGGAGCGACGGAACGATGCACGCGTGGCGCGTTGGCGCGATTTCGCACGTGCGCAGGAACTCGCGCTCGAAACCAAAGCCTGGGACGGCGCCTGGTATCGCCGCGCGTTCTACGACGACGGCACGCCGCTTGGTTCGTCCGTGGACACCGAGTGCCGGATCGATTCGATGGCGCAATCCTGGGCCGTGATCAGCGGCCGCGGCGATCCCGGGCGCGCCGAACGCGCGATGCGCGCGGTGAACGAACACCTGGTGCGGCCGAGCGAAGGCGTGGTGCCGCTGTTCGCCGAGCCTTTCGACCAGACCCGGCGCGATCCGGGCTACATCAAGGGCTATCCGCCCGGCCTGCGCGAAAACGGCGGCCAGTACACCCACGGTTCGATCTGGTCGCTGATCGCGTTCGCGATGCTGGGCGTCGGCGACAAGGCCGGCGAGCTGCTGGAGATCTTCGATCCGATCCGGAAATCCGATTCGCCGGACAAGTGCGCGCGCTACAAGGTCGAACCGTACGTCGAATGCGCGGACGTCTATTCGGTGGCGCCGCATACGGGGCGCGGCGGCTGGACCTGGTACACCGGCTCGGCGGGCTGGCTGTATCGCGCGATCGTCGAATGGGTGCTGGGCTTTTGCCTGCAGGGCGACCGGCTGCGGATCGAACCCTGCATTCCGCATGCGTGGAAAGAATTTGCGCTGACCTATCGTCGCGGCGACACGCACTGGCGGATCGAGGTCGAGAATCCGCATCGCGCTTGCCGCGGCGTCGCCGCGATCGAAGTGGATGGTGTAACGTTGGAGGATTCGGGCGCCGGCATCGCGCTGGTCGATGACGGCGCGTCGCACCACGTTCGCGTGACTCTGCAAAAGGAACCGAATTGATGCCCACCGCCAAGTCCGATGCCTTCGTGTTCTTCGGCGCCACCGGCGATCTCGCCTACAAGCAGATCTTTCCGGCCCTGCAGGCGCTGATCAAGGACGGCAAGCTGGACATGCCGGTGATCGGCATGGCGCGCTCGGGCTGGAGCATCGACCGTTTGCGCGAGCGCGCGCACGACAGCCTGAAGGAACACGGCGGCGTCGACAAGGCGGCCTTCGCGAAACTGTCGAAGCAGATGCAGTACATCGACGGCGACTACGGCGATGCGCAGACCTACGAGAAGTTGCGCAAGGCGCTGGGTGACTCGCAGCACCCGCTGCACTACCTCGCGATCCCGCCCAGCATGTTCGTGCCGGTGGTGAAGGGGCTCGCGGCGTCCGGCTGCTCGCAGGGCGCGCGGGTGATCGTGGAAAAACCCTTCGGCCGCGACCTGCAGTCCGCGCGCGCGCTCAACCGCACGCTGCACCGCTTCTTCCGCGAGCACGACATCTTCCGCATCGACCATTACCTCGGCAAGGAGCCGGTGCAGAACCTGCTGTATTTCCGGTTCGCCAATTCGCTGCTGGAACCGATCTGGAACCGCGATCACATCGCCAGCATGCAGATCACGATGGCCGAGGATTTCGGCGTGCAGGGCCGCGGCAAGTTCTACGACGAGGTCGGCGCGATCCGCGACGTGGTGCAGAACCACATGTTCCAGGAGCTGGCGCTACTGGCGATGAGCCCGCCCGCGAACCGCAGCGCCGATGCGATGCGCGACGAGAAGCTGCGACTGTTCCGTTCGATGCGCCCGCTCCGGCCCGAAGGCGTGGTGCGCGGGCAGTTCGACGGTTACCTGAAGGAACCGGGCGTCGCGAAGAAATCGACCGTCGAAACCTTCGCCGCGCTGCGCATCCACATGGACACCTGGCGCTGGTCCGGCGTGCCGTTCTTCATTCGCGCGGGCAAGCAGTTGCCGGTGAAATGCACCGAGGTGCTGGTGCGGCTCAAGAATCCGCCGCAGCAGGTTTTCGATTGCCCGACCGACGGCGCGGTGAACCATTTCCGCTTCCGCCTGAGTCCCGACGTGATCATCTCGCTGGGCGCGCTGGTGAAGGAGCCGGGCGAGGCCATGCGGGGGCTGCCGGTGGAGCTGATCGCGCACCGCCACGTCCGCACCGCGATGGCGCCGTACGAGCGCCTGCTGGGCGACGCGATCGACGGCGACTCGGTGCTGTTCACCCGCGACGATTGCGTTGAGGAAGCCTGGCGCGTGCTCGATCCGATCCTCGGCGACAAGGTGCCGGTGCTGAAGTACAAGCCCGGGACATGGGGGCCGAAGGAAGCCGACGCGCTGATCGCCGACGCGGGCGGCTGGAATGATCCCGGACTCGATCCGCCGCCAAAGGCACCGCGATGAGCGATACCGCGCCGGTCGTTTTCCTGTTCGACGTCGACAACACGCTGCTCGACAACGATCGCGTGCAGGATGATCTCGACAGGCACATCGCCGACGTGTTCGGCGCGGCTGCCGCGAAAACGTACTGGGAAATCTACGAGGACCTTCGCGAGAAGCTCGGCTACGCCGATTACCTCGGCGCGATCCAGCGCTTTCGGCTCGAGTGCGAGGACGAATTGCGTGCGCAGGATCTTGCGGCATACCTGCTGGACTACGACTTCGCCGCGCGGTTGTATCCCGGCGCGCTGGACGCGGTGTCACGCCTCGGGCAATTCGGCCCCTGCGTGGTGCTTTCCGACGGCGACGTGGTGTTGCAGCCGCGCAAGATCAACGTGTCCGGCATCGCCGACGCGGTGCAGGGCCGGGTCTTGATCTACGTGCACAAGGAACGCATGCTGGATGACGTGGTGCGGCATTTCCCGGCCGCGCGTTACGTGATGATCGAAGACAAATTGCGCGTGCTGGACGGCATGAAACGCCAATGGCGCGATCGCCTGACTACGGTGTTCGTGCGCCAGGGCCATTACGCCCACGATCCCGCCGCGCTCAAGGAATACCCGCCGGCGCAGATTGCGCTGGATGGCGTCGGCGATCTCGCCGGCATGCAGCTCGACGCCTTCCTCTCCCCCTTGCAACCGGCAACCGCCACGGAGTGAACCGATGAACCCCACCCAAAAACTGCACGACCTCGGCCAGAGCATCTGGCTGGACAATATCACGCGCGGCATGCTCGAGGACGGCACGCTCGCGAAATACATCGCCGACTACAACGTCACCGGTCTCACCTCCAATCCGTCGATCTTCGACAAGGCCATCTCCGGCGGCAGTGACTACGACGACGCGATCGCGAAACTGATCGCCGACGGCCGCGAAGGCGAGGAGCTTTTCTTCGAACTGGCGCTGCAGGACCTGATCCGCGCGGCGGACCTGTTCAAGCCGGCGCACGAGGCCAGCCACGGCGCCGATGGGTTCGTGTCGCTGGAAGTCTCGCCGCTGCTGGCCGACGAAACGCACGCCACCATCGATTCGGCGGTCGCGCTGCACGCCAAGGGCGGCCACGAAAACCTTTTCATCAAGATCCCCGGCACGCCGGCCGGCATTCCCGCGATCGAGGAATCGATCTACCGCGGCGTGCCCATCAACGTGACCCTGCTGTTCTCGCGCGAGCAGTACCTCGCCTCCGCGGAAGCCTGGATGCGCGGCATCGAGCGCCGGATCGCCGAGGGCAAGTCGCCGAACGTCGATTCGGTGGCGTCGATCTTCGTCAGCCGCTGGGACGTGGCCGTCGCCGACAAGGTGCCGGCGGAGTTGAAGGACCGGCTCGGCATCGCGATCGGCCAGCGCAGCTACAAGGCTTATATCGAACTGCGCGAAAGCGACCGCTGGAACAAGATCATCGCCGCCGGCGCGCACCCGCAGCGGTTGCTGTGGGCCAGCACCGGAACCAAGGATCCCAAGGCTTCCGATACCTTGTACATCGAGGCGCTGGCCGCGCCCGACACCATCAACACCATGCCCGACAAGACGCTGCTGGCTTTCGCCGACCACGGGAAGCTCGCTGCGCCGATGGCGAAGGAGGGCGGAGATTGCGAAAAGGTGATCGCCCAGTTCAAGGCGGCCGGCATCGACGACGCCGAGCTCGCCGGCAAGCTGCAACGGGACGGCGCCGCAGCCTTCGTGAAGTCGTGGAACGACCTGCTGAAGCGCATCGCCGACAAGTCCGTCGAGGTCGCGCATGGGTGAGGGGGTTTGCCTTCGGGATGGGGAGCAAAACGTTGGACGCGGATGAACGCGAGTCAAAGCGGATACGGATTATTTCTCGAAACGGTTGTTGCATTGGCCCCATCCGCGTTTATTCGCGCAAATCCGCGCCAAAAGAAGATTTGGAGACCCTTGGAATGACGTCACTGACGGAATCGGCGGAATGGCGGGCGCTGGCGCGCCACTGGCGCTCGCTGCGTGGCACCACGCTCAAGCAATTGTTCGATGCTGAGCCGGAGCGCAGCAAGCGGCTGGCCGTCGAGGGTGCGGGCCTGTATCTCGACTATTCCAAGAATCTCGTCACCGACGAAACGCTGCGGTTGCTGCGGAAACTGGCGCAGGAGCGCGGCGTGTTCGCACGCCGCGACGCGATGTTCCGCGGCGACAAGATCAACGAGACCGAAAAACGCGCGGTGCTGCACGTCGCGCTGCGCGCCCCCCGCGGCGAACGCATCCTGGTCGACGGCAGGGACGTCGTGCCGGAAGTGCACGACGTGCTGGAGCGGATGGCCGCGTTCAGCGACAAGGTGCGTTCGCGCGAATGGCGCGGGCATTCCGGCAAACCGATCCGCAACGTCGTGTCCATCGGCATCGGCGGTTCCGATCTCGGACCCGTGATGGCGTACGAGGCGCTGAAGCACTACAGCCGGCGCGACATGGTGTTCCGCTTCGTGTCGAACGTCGACCCCACCGATTTCGTGGAAGCCACGCGCGACCTCGACGCAGAGGAGACGCTTTTCATCGTCTGCTCGAAAACCTTCACCACGCTGGAAACGCTGACCAACGCGCACGCGGCGCGCGACTGGTGCCTGCAGAAACTCGGCGGTGACGAGGCGGCGGTCGCGAAACATTTCGTCGCGGTGTCGACCAATGCCGAGGAAGTCGGGAAATTCGGCATCGACACCGCCAACATGTTCGGGTTCTGGGACTGGGTCGGCGGCCGCTACTCGATGGATTCGGCGATCGGACTTTCGACGATGTTGGCGATCGGGCCGGAGGGTTTTCGCGACATGCTGTCCGGCTTCCACGCGATGGACGAGCATTTCAAAAGCGCGCCAGCCGAAACCAACTTGCCTTTGCTGCTGGGCCTGCTGGCCGTCTGGTACAACGATTTCTTCGGTGCGCAAACCGTGGCGGTCCTGCCTTACGCGCAGTACCTGAAGCGTTTTCCCGCGTACCTGCAGCAGTTGACGATGGAGTCGAACGGCAAGCATGTCACCTTGTCGGGCGAACACGTCGACGTCGCCACCGGACCCATCTACTGGGGCGAACCCGGCACCAATGGCCAGCATTCGTTCTACCAGTTGATCCACCAGGGCACGCGGCTGATCCCCTGCGATTTCATCGGGTTCATGCGTTCGCTGAACCCGCTGGGAGGCCAGCAGGATCTGCTGATGGCCAACCTGTTCGCGCAGACCGAAGCGCTGGCGTTCGGCAAGACGGCGGAGCAGGTGCGCGCGGAGGGCACGCCGGAATGGCTGGTGCCGCACCGCGTCTGCGAAGGCAACCGGCCCACCAACACGATCCTCGCCGACAACCTCTCGCCGCACACGCTGGGTGCGTTGGTCGCACTGTACGAACACAGCGTATTCGTGCAGGGCGCAGTCTGGCACATCGATTCGTTCGACCAGTGGGGCGTGGAACTTGGCAAGCAACTCGCGAACAAGCTGATCCCGCAACTGCAGGCGCCGGACGAACCGAAGCTTGATCACGACAGCTCCACCAACGCGCTGATCCGCCGTTATCGCGCCGCACGCCGGGCGAATCGATGAGCGCGGAGAAAATCAGCCCGCTCGCGGGCAAGCCGGCGCCGAAGGATATCCTGGTCGATGTCGACAAGCTTCTGGGCGCTTATGCGGATATACGTCCGGACCCGGCGAGTCTATCGCAGCGGGTGGCGTTCGGCACCTCCGGGCACCGGGGCTCCTCGTTGAACGGCAGCTTCAACGAATGGCACATCCTCGCGATCAGCCAGGCGATCTGCGACTACCGCGCGAAAGAATCCGTCACCGGCCCGCTGTTCATCGGCTTTGACACCCACGCCCTGTCGCAGCCGGCGTTCCGCAATGCGCTGGAAGTGCTGGCGGCGAACGGCATCGAGATCGTGACGTCGAAGGGCGGTGAATTCACGCCGACGCCTGCGATCTCGCACGCGATCCTGGTGCACAACCGCGGACGGGAGAGCGCGCTGTCCGACGGCATCGTGATCACGCCTTCGCACAACCCGCCCGACAACGGCGGCTTCAAGTACAACCCGGTCAATGGCGGGCCGGCGGGCACCGAGATCACCACCTGGATCCAGGACCAGGCCAACCGCTATCTGGAAAAGAAACTGGCGGGCGTCAAGCGCGTACCGTTCGCGCAAGCCTGCGCCGCCACCGCCACGCATACGCACGACTACCTCGATGCCTATGTCACCGACCTCGGCAACGTGATCGATTTCGACGCGATCCGCGGCGCCGGCTTGAAGCTCGCGGTGGATCCGCTGGGCGGGGCAGGGGTGCACTACTGGGCGCCGATCGCGGAGCGCTACAAGCTCGACCTGACGGTCGTCAGCGAAGAAGTCGATCCGCGCTTCGCGTTCATGACCGTGGACTGGGATGGCGAGATCCGGATGGATCCGTCGTCGGAATACGCGATGCAACGCCTGCTTGCGTTGAAGGACAAGTACGACGTCGCGTTCGCCTGCGACACCGATCACGACCGCCATGGCGTGGTGACGCGTTCGTCGGGCTTGCTGCCGTCGAACCACTACCTGGCCGTGATGATCGATTTCCTGTTCCGTGAGCGGAAGCGCTGGCCGGATACGGTCGCGATCGGCAAGACGGTGGTCAGCACCGCGCTGATCGATCGTATCGCCGGCAGGCTCGACCGCAAACTCTACGAAGTGCCGGTGGGATTCAAATGGTTCGCGCCCGGCCTGGTCGACGGCTCGCTCGGCTTCGGCGGCGAGGAAAGCGCGGGCGCGTCGTTCCTGCGCTTGGATGGCCGGGCCTGGACAACCGACAAGGACGGTATCGTTCCGGCGCTGCTCTCCGCGGAAATTGCCGCAAGGGCGGGGAAGGATCCCGGCGAATGCTACGAAGCTCTCGCCAACGAACTGGGGCGCCCTTTCAGCGACCGCGTCGAAGCCGCGGCCAACAACCAGCAGAAGCAGAAGCTGGCCCGGTTGACGGCCAACCAACTCGAACTGGAAAACCTGGGCGGCAGCCCAGTCGTCGCCAAGCTAGACAAGGCGCCCGGCAACGGCGCCGCGATCGGCGGCGTCAAGGTCGTCACCGAGCACGGCTGGTTCGCGGCGCGGCCGTCGGGCACCGAAGCCATCTACAAGATTTATGCGGAAAGCTTCAGGGACACCAAGCACTTGAAGTCCATTCTTGACGAAGCACAGCAGGTGGTGGACAAGGCGATCGCCTGAGCGCGGAGCCGAAGATGCCAGCCAGACACCGGCAGGCCGCGCCGATTCACGATCGGTGACCACGTGGCCTGGAGTTCGGAACCGGGCGCGTCAGCGACCTGAGATGATCCGCAATCCGAGAGCCGCAGCGACAGGACCGGCCATGTCGCCGCGCATCGCGACAAGGTTCGCCGCGCCGGTTGCGCTGCGTCCAGGCTCCGCGAATACCGTTCGCGTTCAGTGCGCCGGCGATACCCTGAAGTCCGGATCGCCGGACATCGCGATCCGCAACCTGCAAGGAGGCATGCACATGGCCGAGCCCGTCAAATTCCTTTCATCCCGTTTCCTTTCCGCATCCACGCTGGTCGGCGCCGACGTCCGCAACCCGCAGGACGAATCGCTTGGCGACCTCAAGGACGTCATGATCGATGCCACCAGCGGCAAGATCGCCTACGGCGTGCTGACCTTCGGCGGACTTCTCGGCGTCGGCAACAAACTGTTCGCGATACCGTGGGAGGCGTTCCGCGTCGATCCGGAAAAGGAACGCCTGGTGCTGGACATCCCGCGCGAACGGCTGAAGGACGCGCCCGGTTTCGATTCGGACCACTGGCCGAACTTGGCTGACCCCAACGTCGCCGGCGAATTCGACCGGCAGTTCGGCAG
Organism: Rhodanobacteraceae bacterium; assembly: GCA_051962095.1. Classification (GTDB taxonomy): domain Bacteria; phylum Pseudomonadota; class Gammaproteobacteria; order Xanthomonadales; family Rhodanobacteraceae; genus 66-474. The sequence continues at coordinate 381 of JBQCCP010000025.1, read as the reverse complement.
AAGTCCGTCGCGCGAGAGCGAAATCATTCGTCCACATTAATCGCTGCTGCGCGCCCGTCGGTAAACCGTCCGCGATCGGCGTGGCGGCACGGCACTTTGTGGCACCCACGGCGCAAGGAAACGGCGCCAAGCTTGGTCTTGGCCAATCCTTGGTTGATGCAAATGCCTATTGTGTCAAATATGCATCTGTCCGCCACAAAATCGTTAGTCGGTATTTTTTGTTGGTGTCAGATTTTCAATGTTCGCGCTTCTTGTTGATCTTGCGGAATCGCGGTTGAACTGAGTGACATGAACTTTCCATAGTCCCATGTCCCTGTTCCCGAAACCATTTGGGCATCCTGATGCTGGATCCATTCAGCACATTAAGCTCGACAGGACTGA
>JBQCCP010000024.1:0-11031 GCA_051962095.1 Rhodanobacteraceae bacterium | reverse complement strand
CGAGATCAAGCTCACCGAGCGCGCGCAGAAGCAGCTGCGCGTGCAGGAAGCGCTGAAGGTTTCCGAAAGCATGGACCTCAAGCCGGGCTGGATCGAAGTCGATGCGAAGAACGCGGCGGGCGTGTTCAAGGCCATGCCGGACCGCGCCGACCTGCCCAGCGACATCAACGAAGCGCTGATCGTCGAGTTGTATTCGAAGTAACGCGTTGCAGTGGGCGCGGCGAGACCTCGCGGTCGCCGCCAGCGCCACCGACGCAAGCCGGACGGTCCGCCCGTCCGGTGTTGAACTATCGGAGCCCGAATCCTGCGTGGCTCCACCTGTGATCTTCCGGAGTAGCCCATGGCAGTCTCTTCCACCCAGGTTTTGCGTCCGCGCGGTCTCAAAGTCGAACCCGTTGGACCGAATCACGCGCGCGTCGTCGTCGAGCCGCTGGAACGCGGCTACGGCCATACGCTCGGCAACGCGCTGCGGCGCGTGTTGTTGTCTTCCATCGCGGGCGCGGCCATCGTCGAGGCCGAAATCGAAGGCGTGTTGCACGAATACACCACGCTCGAAGGTCTGCAGGAAGACGTGATCGAAGTGCTGCTGAACCTGAAGGGCGTCGCGATCCGCCTCAACGGCACCGACGAAGCCAACCTGACCCTTTCCAAGAAGGGCAAGGGCGTGGTCACCGCGGGCGACATCACCGTCGACCACACGGTGGAAATCGTCAATCCCGAGCACGTGATTTGCCACCTCACCAAGGACGTCGCGCTCAACATCCGCCTGAAGGCGCGTCGCGGCATCGGCTACCAGCCGGCGGTCAGCCGCGCCAACCCGGATGAGGAAGCGCGTCCGATCGGCCGCCTGCAGATCGACGCTTCGTTCTGCCCCGTGCGCCGCGTGGCGTATTCCGTCGACGCCGCGCGCGTCGAGCAGCGCACCAACCTCGACAAGCTGGTGCTCGATGTCGAAACCAACGGCACCGTGGCCGTGGACGAAGCCGTGCGCCAGGCCGCGCAGACGCTGCACGAACAGCTTTCCGTGTTCGGCGACTTCAAGAGCCGCGAAGCCACCGAGTCCGAGAAGGACAAGACGGGCATTTCGCCGCTGCTGCTGCGTCCGATCGACGACCTGGAACTCACCGTGCGCTCGGCCAACTGCCTCAAGGCCGAGAGCATCTACTACATCGGCGACTTGGTGCAGAAGACCGAAGTGGAGTTGCTGAAGACGCCGAACCTCGGCAAGAAGTCGCTCACCGAGATCAAGGACGTGCTCGGCGCCAAGGGTCTCGCGCTCGGCACCAAGCTCGAGAACTGGCCGCCGGCGGGGATTTCGTCGGGTATGCAGTTGGGTTGAGATAGGGGCACCTTCGCGCTTTTATTTGTGCGATCGTCCATGATCGCTGCATCATGAGTCGTCGAGCCGCTTTGATCGATTCGACGGATGGCAACACCAGAACGGGCATGTTTTTGCGATCATCCCTGATCGCGGCGTCACCTATGATCGAGTAATTCCCAAGAACTCTCGGTAGGCACCACCGGAACGGGCTTCCTGCCCTGACTGTTCACGACAGCGCGCTTCGACAGGCGATTTTGCATTCAATAGCGGGTAACCGCGGGAATCCGGAACAGGTTTCCGGATCTCCCATAACGATAAAGAGAGAAAACCATGCGTCACCTCAAATCCGGTCGCAAACTCAATCGGACCAGTGCCCATCGCGAAGCCATGTACAAGAACATGGCCGCATCGCTGATCAAGCATGAACTGATCCGCACCACCCTGCCCAAGGCCAAGGACCTGCGCCGCGTAGCCGAGCCGCTGATCACGCTGGCCAAGATCGACGGCGTCGCCAACCGCCGCCTCGCGTTCGCGCGCCTGCGCGACAAGCAGGCGGTGGGCAAGCTGTTCGTGGAACTCGGTCCGCGTTACCGCGAACGCAAGGGCGGTTACCTGCGCATCATCAAGTGCGGCTTCCGCGACGGCGACAACGCGCCAATGGCCTACGTGGAACTGGTCGATCGCCCGCAAGCCGAGGCGGCCGCCGCCGAGGCCTGAACCCGTCAACTTTATCGAGCGGTGAAACCCCGGCCTTGGCCGGGGTTTTTGTTTTTGGGCGCCGGAGTCGTGCACAATGCAGTGATGCGCTCGATCGCGCCCGATGCGGGTCCGCGGCCAAGGATCGGCCTGATTTTCGACGCGTTGGTCCTGGGCATGCTGCTGGCGGCGGTCGATCAGACCATCGTCGCGATCGCGCTTCCGACCATCGTTGGCGACCTCGGCGGTCTGGACCAGCTCCTGGGTCGTCACCAGTTACCTGCGGGCGTCCACGATCTCCACGCCGCCATGGGGCAAGCTGGGCGACCTGTACGGCCGCAAGCGGATCTCGGCCGAGGTACTGCAGACCGATCCGATGCAGCTGCGGCGTTTGCCGCCAGCGCTGCACGCGGGCTTCGTCGAAGCCTATGCCGCGGCGCTGCAACCGGTGTTCTTCACCGCCGGGATCATCGGCGTGGCCGCCTTCACTTGCCTGGCTGATCCCCGAAACGGGGTTGCGCAACCGCAGGCGCGACCGATCCCGGCGACACCTATGCGATGCCGAGCGATCGCACGTCCGCTCAGCAACTGGAGCGCGCGCTGCCGGTGCTTGCGAACCGGGAAGACCGCGCCCGGATCTATCGCAGGCTGGCCGAGGCGACCGGCCTCGACCTCGATCCGTTTTCGACCTGGATGCTGATCCGGCTCGGCCACGACCAGCCGGTCCGGCTGGAGCAGCTGGCGAACGGCTGCACGTGCCGCCGTCACGGCTGGAGCCCGCGTTCGACCATCTGGTCCGCGATACCTTATCCGGCCGGCGCGAGTCGGCACGCTGGCGCTGGCGCCCGATGGCGCCGCCGCCTACGCGAAGCTCCTCGAGCACCACCCCGGCTTGCGCAAACTCCTCCACGGCTGGCCGCCGCAGGAGCAGGCCTGATGGCCGAATCGATCCCGCGGACCGGCCGAGCGCCTGCTGAGCGATGATTTCAGCGAGGTCCTGGCCGACTTCCGGACCCGCTTGCGGAATGCGCAAAAGGCATGAGCGGCTCGAGTCCGGAAGCTGACAGGCGGCGGCAAAGGCGCTAACGTTGCCGAACCGTTCCGCGCGTCCGTCGCCATGAATCCATTCCGCTGGTCTTTCCGCGTCGCCTTCCTGCTCGGCTTCCTGATTTGCGTGGGCCTGCTGGCGTACGCGCTGTACGCCGAGCAGCAGCTTCGCCTGATGCCGTGCAACCTGTGCATCCTGCAGCGCGTGGCGTTCATCTGGATGGCGCTGTGGTTCCTCGTCGGCGGACTGCACGCGCCGCGCGGCGGTGGCCGCTGGACCTATGTCGTGCTCGTGTTGATCGGCGCCGCGTTCGGCGTCGCGATGGCGGGGCGGCAGTTGTGGCTGCAATCGCTGCCCGCCGACCAGATCCCCGCGTGCGGTGCGGGCTTTGACATGCTGCTGGCGCAACTGAAAGGACATTACATCCCGCTCAGCCAGTTCATCACCACGATGCTGCGCGGCTCGGGCGACTGCGCGCAGGTGACGTGGAAGTTCCTGGGCTTGTCGATGGCCGGCTGGACGCTGATCTGGTACGTGCTGTTCGGTGTCTGGGCGTTGCTGCCGCGGCCGCGCGGGCATAGATTGGGCAGAGCGGGCGCGCTGCGCGCCACGAGGAGCTGAACATGGCAGGTTCCGAAGCATTGCCGCGCACGACCCTGCGTCCGGTGCGGGAAGCGCGGGCGTGGAAATCGGACAGCTGGCAGGCGCATCCGGCGGCGCAGATGCCGCATTACGAGGACGCCGCGGAACTGCAATCAGCCATGCAGCGGCTGGGCGCACTGCCGCCGCTGGTGACATCCTGGGAAGTGCTGGCGCTGAAGGGGTTGTTGGCCGAAGCCCAGCAGGGGCAACGCTTCCTGCTGCAGGGCGGTGATTGCGCGGAAACCTTCGCTGACTGCAACAACGAGGTGATCGCCAATCGCCTCAAGGTGCTGTTGCAGATGAGCCTGGTGCTGGTGCACGGCATGCGGATGCCGGTGCTGCGCGTCGGCCGTTTCGCCGGCCAGTACGCCAAGCCGCGCTCCGCGGATACCGAAACCATCGCGGGCGTGACCTTGCCGGTGTATCGCGGCGAGCTGGTCAATGGCGCCGACTTCACGCCGGAAGCGCGTCGTCCCGATCCCCAGCGCATGCTGGAAGGCCATGCGCGTTCGGCCATGACGATGAATTTCGTACGCGCGTTGATCGATGGCGGTTTCGCCGACCTGCACCATCCGGAGTACTGGAATCTCGCGTGGGTGGAGCGCTCGCCGCTGGCCGCCGACTACCGGCACATGGTCGACGGCATTTCCGGCGCGATGCATTTCATGGAAACGCTGGCCGGTCCGATCGCGAGTTTCCAGCGTGCCGAGTTCTACACTTCACACGAGGCGCTGCTGCTGCATTACGAGCAGGCGCTGACGCGCCAGGTGCCGCGCCAGTGGGGCTGGTTTGACCTGTCCACGCACTTCCCGTGGATCGGCATGCGCACCGCCGCGCTGGATGGCGCGCACGTCGAATTCTGCCGCGGCATCCGCAATCCGATTGCGATCAAGATCGGCCCGGCAATGCACACGGACCAGTTGCAGCAGCTGATCGACATCCTGAATCCCGACGACGAACCCGGACGCCTGACACTGATCCACCGGATGGGCGCGGGTGGCATCGGCCAGCACCTGCCGCGCCTGATCGAAGCGGTGAAGGCCACCGGCCGGCGCGTGCTGTGGGTGTGCGATCCGATGCACGGCAACACCGAAAAACTGGGGAACGGGATCAAGACCCGGCGCTTCGCGAACATCCGCAGCGAACTGGAGCAGGCGTTCGACATCCACACCGCGGCGGGCACGCATCTCGGCGGCGTGCACCTGGAACTGACCGGCGAGGACGTCACCGAATGCATGGGCGGCGCGCGCGACCAGTCGGAGGCCGACCTGGCGCGCGCGTACAAGTCCACGGTGGATCCGCGCCTGAATTACGAGCAGTCGCTGGAACTGGCGATGTTGATCGTGCGCAAGTCGGGCGTGCAGGGGTCATAGGAGCGCGCCCCGATTCCTACGAATCGACTGCGGCGCTTGCCAGCGCCTGCCACGGCTGGATGTTCCAGAATCCCCGCGCCTGACCCGAGGGCGAAGGCAACACGAACACGCGGCAGCCGGCCAGCGGTTCCGCTTGTTCGCCATACGCAGGATTGAGCGCTCCGTTCGCGAGCCCTGCGCGTGCCGCGTTCTTGCTGGTGAACGCGATGATGCGCGGCTTGTAGCGCGCGAGCTTGCGCCGCAGCGACGCCGCATCGAACGCGCCGCGCGGCAATTCCGCATCCGAGCCGAACGCGTGTTTCGCGACGTCGGTCAGGCCGATGCCGAACTGCAGCACCTCGCGGAATTCGTGCGGCGAAAGCTGGCGCGGCGTCAGGCCGGTCCTGGACAGCGTGCGCCAGAAATAGTTGCCAGGATGGGCGTAGTAGGCGCCCTCCTGAGCGGAACGCGTGCCAGGCGCGGTGCCGCAGAACACGACGCGCAAGCCCGGCGCCAGCACGTCGGGCAATACCGTGCGTGTGCGTGGAATCATGGCCGGCATTGTTGCATGGTCGACGTGCGCTTCAGACGGAACGCCTGCGCGGATGACGCGAATCGGCGGCTGTGTCACCATTTTCGCCACCACCCACGATCCCGGCCGAGATCATGCCCACGGACGGTTTGTCGATGCTGCCTTCGCATCACCTCCAGCCGCGCCTGTACGCGGGCTTCTGGCGGCGCGCTGCCGCGTTGCTGATCGACGTCGTGGTGTTCTCCGCGATCCACTGGATCGTGGTGTTGTGTTTCGGCGTGTGGCTGATGGTGCCGTGGACGCTGCTGGGCGGCGGCCACGAACCGGCCATGGCGGGACTGGTGGATTTCGCGTTGCAGCCGTTCGGGATCGTGGTGGTGTGGCTGTATTTCGCCGTGTGCGAATCGTCGCCGTGGCAGGCCACGATCGGAAAACTCGCGCTCGGGTTGCGCGTCACCGACCTCTGCGGACGGCGGATCGGGTTCGGGCAGGCCAGCGGCCGCTACTTCGCGAAGCTCGTATCGATCCTGTCGCTGGGCGTGGGCTTCCTGCTCGCGGCCTGGACGGCGCGCAAACAGGCGCTGCACGACCTGATGGCCGGCTGCTGCGTGCTGCGCAAGGCCGGGATGGCCGCGGAGGAATCCGGGGATGGCGCGACGGCGCCTGCGTTCCCGCCTCGACAACATGGGCTGCCCGGCTGGGGCATCGCGCTGGTGGTGCTGGGCGCCTGCGTGTTCCTGGTGCTGCCGGTCGCGGGCTTCCTGGCCGCGTTCGTGGCGCCCGCTTACCAGAGCCATGTGTTGCGCGGGCAGGTAGCGGAAGGTCTCGCATTGACCGAACGCGCCCGCGCACTGGTCGGCGAATACATCGGCGAGCGCGGCATGCTGCCCGAAAACAATCGTGCGCTGGGCCTGCCGAAGCCGGAAGCGCTGCACGCGCGCTACGTCACCAGCGTGCGCGTGGCCGGCGGCAAGGTGGTGGTCACCTACGGCAACGAAGCCGATGCCGCGATCCGTGGCGGCCACGTGGTGATCTCGCCGGTAGGCAATGCCGCGCGCCTGCGCTGGCATTGCAGCAGCCCGGACATCCGGGGCACGTTCCTGCCCGCAGATTGCCGCGACTGAGTCAATATTCGAGGTGCGCACGGATCCCGATGAAGCGCGCCGGTCCGCGGTCCCGGTTGTAACCGGGGTTCCTGATGAACTGGAAGTCCGGGCTCAGCGTGAAATGCGGGAACGGCCGGAAGGCGTAGTACGCTTCGGCGATTTCCTCGCGCCCGTAGTTCAATGCGCCATCGCAGAGCAGGAACCCACAGCCGCCCGCCGCGAGGTAGTCGCGATGGTCCGGCGACAAGGCGTCAAAGCCGATCGCCACGCCCAGCCGGTCCTGCGCGCGGCGCCAGTGCACCCCCGAAACCTGTGCGCCGAGGCTGGCGTCGCGATCGACTTCGGTGAACACGAACGACTCGGTGTGGCCGTCGTTCCAGCCGTAGCGCGCGAACAGGCCGGTGTCGCCGCCGTCGGCCAGCGGCAGTTCGGCGTTGATCGCGTAACCGTACTTGTGGCGGCCGTCCCGGTCGTCGGCGCGTATGTCGGGTGTCGCGCCGGTGCTTTCCGCAATGCGCAGCGCGTCCCGATAAATCCCCATGCGCGCGATGTTGCGATAGACCAGCAACCGCAGCGCCCAGCTTTCCGGCGATTCGCGCAGGGTGAGTTGCATCTGTTCGCCGCGCGCCCGCTTCAATGGCCAATCCAGCGTCTGGCCGTTCGCGCGCATGGGCATCTGGTACACACCGTAGCGCAGCGTCCAGTGCGGCGACACGTACGCCAGCATCAGACCATTGGTGTAGCCGCGCGTGTCGGCGGCGTAGTCCCAGGCCAGTGCGTTGAAGAACGCGCCATCCATGAATTGCGTGCGCGCGCTGTTGGCGTAACGGTTCTTGTCGAAGTCGTCGCTAGGCGTAGTGCGGCCGAGCTTGGCTTCGAGCTGGCGGGCGGATTCGCTGCCCGGCAGTTGATCCTGGGCGCGTTCGACGGCGTGTGTCGTGCCGCCCAATGGCAGCGTCCAGCGCAGGTAGCGCCGCGCGACGTAGGCGCGCTTGCCGAGTCCGGCGTTGCCGGAATGCACCACGTCGCCGTTGACGATCGCGCCGACGCCGGTGGCGCCGCTGACGCCTTCCCCTTTGAACATCTCGACGTCGAAGTAATACTGGAGGTGCGCCGGAAGCTGTACGCCGAAATACGCACCGAACGTGTGCGACCGCTCGGTGTCACCGTTCACCTTCAGGCTCAGCGGACCGGAATAGGGCGAACGCAGCGCGTCCTGATGCTGGTCGATGAAGGTGTACTGCGCGGACAGCAACTGCGGCACGAACAGCGGTGCAGCGTCGTCGGCATGCGCAGTGCAAGGGAGTGCCACGACCAGCGCGGCGATGAGTGTGCAACGAAGATTCATGGCTTGCCTCCCAGCCGCGCGATGGAGGCGAGCGGCGTCAGCTTCGACGAGTGGCCCGCCCGCACGCAGGCGCGGATCGTATCGGGTTTGGCTTGGCTACGGCAGGCGCGTTTTGCGGTGGATACGAAAACGGCACCCGGAGGTGCCGTTTCGTTCAGCCTGCCTCAAGCCGCCTGTCGCGAGGCGCGCTTGCGGTCGTTTTCGGTGAGGTGTTTCTTGCGCAAGCGGATTTCCTTCGGCGTCACTTCGACCAGTTCGTCGTCATCGATGAATTCCAGTGCCTGCTCCAGCGACAGCTTGACAGGTGGCGTCAGCGTCAGCGCGTCGTCCTTGCCCGCCGCGCGGATGTTGGTGAGCTGCTTGGCGCGCAGTGCATTCACGGTGAGGTCGTTGTCCTTGGCATGGATGCCGACCAGCTGCCCTTCGTAGATCTGCACGCCCGCGTCGATCAACATGCGGCCGCGATCCTGCAGGCCGTACAGCGCGTAAGCCGGCGCGGGACCGGCGCCGTTGGAAATCATCACGCCATTGGCGCGCTTGCCGATCACGCCTTCGGACTTCGGGCCGTAGTGGTCGAACACGTGGAACATCAGGCCGGTACCGGCGGTGAGCGTGCGGTACTCGGTCTGGAAGCCGATCAATCCGCGCGCGGGGATCATGTATTCGAGACGCACGCGGCCCTTGCCGTCTGGCTCCATGTTGCGGAGCTGCGCGCGGCGCGTGCCGAGCTTCTCCATCACGCCGCCCTGGTATGGCTCTTCCAGGTCGACGACCAGTTGCTCGTAGGGTTCCTGCAGCACGCCGTCGATTTCGCGCACGATCACTTCCGGGCGCGACACCGCGAGTTCGTAGCCTTCGCGGCGCATCGTCTCGATCAGGATCGACAGGTGCAGTTCGCCGCGTCCGGATACCTTGAATTTGTCCGGATCGATCGTGTCTTCCACGCGCAGCGCGACGTTGTGGAGCGTTTCGCGCGTCAGGCGCTCGCGGATCTGCCGGCTGGTGAGGAACTTGCCGCCCGACAAATCCTTGTTGCCCGCGAACGGCGAGTTGTTGACTTGGAAGGTCATGCTGATCGTCGGCTCGTCCACGGTCAGCGCGGGCAGCGCTTCCACCGCCGACGGATCGCAGATCGTGTCGGAAATGCTCAGATCCTCGATGCCGGACAGCGCGATGATGTCGCCGGCCTGCGCCTCGGGCACCTCGCGGCGTTCGAGCCCCATGAAGCCCAGCACCTGCAGCACCTTGCCGTTGCGGCGCTTGCCATCGCGGTCGACGATCGCCACCGGCATGTTGGTGCGGATCTTGCCGCGTTGCACCCGGCCGACGCCGATCACGCCCACGTAGCTCGAATAGTCGAGCGACGACACGCGCATCTGGAAGGGACCTTCCAGATCCACCTGCGGTGCCTGCACGTGCTTCACGATCGCCTCGAACAGCGGGGTCATGTCGCCCGAGCGCACCGACGGATCGTTGCCCGCGTAGCCGTGCAACGCCGACGCGTACACCACGGTGAAGTCGAGCTGTTCCTCGTTGGCGCCCAACCGATCGAACAAGTCGAAGGTCTGGTTCACGACCCAGTCCGGCCGCGCGCCGGGACGATCGACCTTGTTGACTACCACGATCGGCTTGAAACCCATCTGGAAGGCTTTCTGGGTCACGAAGCGCGTCTGCGGCATCGGGCCGTCCATCGCGTCGACCAGGATCAGTACCGAATCGACCATCGACAGCACGCGCTCGACCTCGCCGCCGAAATCGGCGTGTCCGGGCGTGTCGACGATGTTGATCCGCCATTCCTCGCCGCGCGGATCGGTCCAGCGGATCGCGGTGTTCTTGGACAGGATCGTGATGCCGCGCTCGCGCTCGATCTCGTTGGAGTCCATCACGCGCTCGGGCACCGCCGCGCGCTCCGACAGCGTGCCGGACTGCTTCAGCAGTTGGTCGACCAGTGTGGTCTTGCCGTGGTCGACGTGCGCGACGATCGCGATGTTGCGGAGGTTTTGAATGGACATTGGGGCACGCGAAACGGCCGCAGCTGCGGCCGAGGAAAAGGGGAGAAGGGCGGCATGAAAGACGCCGCGATCTGCCAATTATATCAATTGTCGAGCCGCGGCGTCGGATTCGCTCGATCGCATCGTTCAGGCTGGTAGACTGGAGGTTTCGTCGACAGGAATCCGACATGAGTGATCTCACCGCCACGTTCCAGACCTCCAGGGGGCCCATCCATGTACGGCTGTTCGCCGACAAGGCCCCGGTGACGGTGGCCAACTTCGTGAACCTAGCCCAGCGCGGTTTCTACGACGGGCTGAACTTCCACCGCGTGATCGGCGATTTCATGATCCAGGGCGGCTGTCCGCACGGCACCGGCACCGGCGGCCCGGGCTACAAGTTCGAGGACGAGTGCCGCGCCGACCTGAAGCATGACGCGCCCGGCAAGCTGTCGATGGCCAATGCCGGTCCCGGCACCAACGGCAGCCAGTTCTTCATCACCCACGTGCCGACGCCGTGGCTGGATGGCAAGCACACGATCTTCGGCGAAGTCGTGACCGCGGACGACCAGGCCGTGGTGAACGCGGTGCGCCAGGGCGACACCATCGACAAGGTCACGATCGAAGGCGATGCTTCGTCGCTGCTGGCCGCGCAGGCCGATCGCGTCCAGCAGTGGAACGCCAGGCTCGACGCGCGTTGAGCGCGCAACCGTTCGTGTGTTCGCGGTGATTTGACGTAAGGCCGTCGTCGAGCGGCCTTGTTTTCGCGGCACGCGGCGAATGCGGCAGTGCACAACGCCGCGTGATAAAATCGACCACTGTTCCTCGTCGCTTTCGAGAGGTTGCCATGCCCAGACTCGCCACCCGCACCGGCCGCGCCAAGCCCAGCGCGATCATGGTCATCGCCGACAAGGCGAAGCAGCTCAAGGCCGAGGGCAAGGACGTCGTCAACTTCTCGATCGGCGTGCCGAATTTCCTTCCGGGCGATCATGTGTATC
>JBQCCP010000023.1:0-5238 GCA_051962095.1 Rhodanobacteraceae bacterium | reverse complement strand
AGCGGCATCCGCGCGCTGGGCGGCGTGAACGTGGTGGCGTCCCTGGATACCGCACGCGCGCTGGACAACGACACCGGCGGCACGGAAGTGGCGTACTACGTGGCCAAATTGAAACCGGGCGCGAACGCCACCGATGTGGCGGCGCGCATCGATGCCTCTGCGCACGGTTACGCGGCGTGGACCGCGTCCAGCTTCGCGCGGCGCGCGGTGTTCTACTGGATGTTCCAGACCGGCGCGGGACTCGGCGTGATCTTCCTTGCGGTCGTGGTGTTCATCGTCGGCGCGACCATCACCAGCCAGACGCTGATGGGCGCGATCGCGGGCTCGGTGCGCGAGTACGCGACGTTGCACGCACTCGGCGTCGGCTTGGGTTCGCTGCGGCGCGTGGTGCTGGAACAGGCGGCATGGATCGGCGTGTGCGGCCTGATTGCGGGCGTGCTGTTGAGTTTGGGCCTGACCGGCCTCGCCAAACTCCAGGACGTGCCGGTGGAGTTGAACCTGCCCGCGTGGGCCGCATGCGCGGCGCTGGTGATGGGCATCGCGCTGGTATCGGGCGCCGCCGCGGTGCGCGCCTTGCGGAGCGCCGATCCGGCGTTGCTGCTGCGGTGAGCGCCCTGGTCGCCCGCGATTTGTGCATGGGCTACACCAGCGGCAAGGTGCGCACGGAAGTGCTGCGCGGGCTGTCGCTGAGCGTCGACGCTGGACGCCTGACCTTGATCGCTGGCCCATCCGGCTGCGGCAAGAGCACCCTGCTTTCGATCCTGTCCGGGCTGCAGCGGCCGGACGCCGGCAGCGTGATCGCGCTGGGCGAGGATTTGTTCCGGGGCGATCGCCACGCGCGCGACCGCTTCCGCCTCCAGCACACCGGCTTCGTGTTCCAGGGCTTCAACCTGTTCCCGGCCCTTACGGCGCTGGAACAGGTGATGCTGCCGCTCGGCTACATGGGCATCGACGACCGCGCGGCCGAAGCGCGCGGCCGCGCCACGCTGGATGAAGTGGGGCTCTCCGATCGGATGCACCTGCTGCCGGCCGAACTTTCCGGCGGCGAAAAACAGCGCGTCGCGATTGCGCGCGCGCTGGTGAAGCAACCGGAACTGTTCTTCGCCGACGAACCGACCAGCGCGCTGGATGCCGCCAACGGCCAGATCGTGATCGACACGCTGCGCCGCATCGCGCACGAACACGACACCACCGTGCTGTGCGTCAGCCACGATCCGCGCCTGGTCACGCACGCCGACCGCGTGCTGGAAATGGAAGACGGCGTGATATTCAATGACCGGCGCGTGCCGCATGATGATTACGTGTCCCGCGAGGAGAACGCATCGTGAAACCCCTCCGCTGCGCCAGCATCGCATTGGCCGTTACGGCGTTGGCGCTGGGCGCCTGTTCGTCCGGCAACGGACAGGGCGGTTCCGCCGGGCCATCGGCGCAATCCTCGCAATGGCTGGCGGTAGCGCGCGGCAAGGTTGCCGTCGAGGGCGGCATGGTGCTGGTGGCGGCGCGCACCGACGGGGTGCTGGAATCCGTCGCGGTGAAGCAGGGCGACACCGTGAAGCGCGGTCAGATGCTGGCCACGCTGGATGCACGCGCCGCGAATATCGCGGTGGCGAGCGCGAAGGCGGGCGTGGGACAGGCCAGGGCGCAACTCGCCGAGTTGCAGGTATCGCTGAAGCAGGCCCAGCAGCGCGCACCGCGCATCGCCGAGGCCGCCAAGGCGGGCGCGGCAACCGGCGAGGCGGCAGAGCAGGCACGCGACGCGGTGGCATCGCTGAAGGCGAGGCAGGCGGCCGCGCAGGCCGAGTTGGACGCGGCGGAACAGAAGGCCGCCGCGGCGAAGCTCGACATGGATGCGACCACGCTGCGCGCACCGGTGACCGGCACGGTCGTGATGCGCCACGCAGCGATCGGGCAATCGGTGTCGGCGTCGTCCGCGCAGCCGCTGTTCGAACTGCTGCCCGACCGCCCGCACATCGTGCAGGCGCAGCTCGACGTGGACGTAGCCGGCGCGGTCCACCCCGGCATGACCGCGGAAGTGGTGCGCGATTCGGGCTCGGGGCCGACCTACCGGGCCACCGTGGTCTGGGTCGGACAGGTCCTGCAACCGGCCGGATTGACCCAGGACCCGCTGGAACGCGCGCTCGCGAACGACGTCGATTGCACGCTGGAACTTGCGCCTGCGAAGGAGGGCGAGGCTCCGCTCCTGATTGGGCAGCGCGTGCTGGTGCGTTTCCCGAAACATCCGTAAAGGATTTGTGGGTTGGGCTGACGCCGGCTTCATCGGCGGAAGCCCGACGTGGCGCCGATGTTGAGCTTCGCCGGATGAAGCTCGGCTCAGCCCACCCTGCGGCTGAATGGTTCCGTACGCCGGATGGCGCGGCCGCACGGGGAAAGCGTTCGGAAAGCATGCCGGCGTTAGAATGCCGCCACTTTGCGGCAATGCCCCGAGAACTCCCGTGACCCGATGGAACATCCTGTGTGACTTCGACGGCACCATCGCCGTCGAAGACGTCACGGACTCCCTGCTCGACCGTTTCGCACCGCCCGAATGGCAGGTGCTGGAGCGCGACTGGCGCGCCGGCAAGATCGGCTCGGCCGAATGCATGGCCGGCCAAGTCGCGCTGCTGGACGCCTCGCGCGAAGAAATCGACGAACACGTTGCGTCGTTGCGCATCGATCCCGCGTTCCCGCAGTTCGTGGAAGCCGCGCTGGCGGCGGGCGCGTCGTTGCGGGTGGTGAGCGACGGGCTGGATTACGCGATCCGCGCGATCCTGGCGCGTTACCAGCTCGACGGCCTGCCAATCCTCGCCAACCGGCTGGTGCAGGCGGGGCCGCGCAAGTGGAAGCTTGAAACGCCGTTCTCCGATCCGCATTGCCGGATCGGCAGCGGCCACTGCAAATGCGCGAGCGCGGTGCGCGAACACAATCGCCACCACCGCGTACTCCTGATCGGTGACGGCGCCTCGGATTTCTGCGCCGCCGGCGAGGCCGATTACGTGTTCGCCAAGCATCGCCTGATCGAGCATTGCCGCCACGCCGCGATTCCGCACACCTCGATCGTCGGGTTTGCCGATGCGATCGGGCTGCTGCCGGCGCTGCTCACTGGCAAACTGTACACGCCGCGGCGCGTGCTCGTGCCCGCGTCCACCCCCTGAATATTCCGCAGGACAGGCATGAATTCCGCCAAGGCCGCCATGGCTTCCACCGTTGACGTCGCCTCGCTCGCGGCGGGGCTCGACACGCCGCGCAGTGCGGAGCTGTTCGAGGCCGCCTGCCGACCCATTCCGGGCGGCGTCAACAGCACCGCGCGCGCGACCTGGTCGGGCTGGACGCCGTACCCGCTGTTCGCGGCCAGTGGGCAGGGCTCGCGCCTCACCGATGTGGACGGCAACGAGTACATCGATTACCTGCTGGGCCTCGGGCCCATGCTGCTGGGCCACCGGCCGCCGCGCGTCACGCAGGCGGTGGTGGACTTCATCCAGCAGCGCGGCACCGTGTTCGCGCTGCCGACCGAAGACGAAGCGCGGCTGGCGCAGAAGATCATCGCGGCCGTGCCGTGCGTGGAACAGGTGCGGCTGTGCAACACCGGCACCGAGGCGGTGCTGTATGCCACGCGGCTCGCGCGCGCGTTCACCGGCCGGCCGAAGATCATCCGTTTCGAAGGCATGTACCACGGCTTTTCGGATCAGGTGTACTGGAGCAAGCACCCGGACATCGCCAAGGCCGGTCCCGATGCGCATCCGGTGCCGGTGCCGCAGGGCCCGGGTCTGCCGCGCGGCGTGGAAGAGAACCTGGTCATCCTGCCGTGGAACGATGCGGAAGTATTGGCTGACACGATCGAGCGCGAAGGCGATTCGATCGCCGCCGTGATCACCGAGCCGGTGATGTGCAACACCGGCTGTATCCTGCCGAAGCCGGGCTATCTCGAAGCGATGCGCGAGCTGACCACGCGCCACGGCATCGTGCTGCTGTTCGACGAAGTGATCACCGGGTTCCGGCTCGGATTGGGCGGCGCGCAGGCGCGCCTCGGCGTCACGCCCGACTTGTCGGTGTTCGCGAAAGGCCTGGGTGGCGGCTTCCCGGTCGCCGCGTGCGGCGGGCGCGCCGACATCATGGCGCTGGTCGCCAACGGCACGGTCTCGATGGCGGGCACCTACGCCGCCAACGGCATCGCCATCGCGGCGGCCAATGCCGCGCTGGATGAACTGGCCACGCCGGGATTGTTTGCGAAGCTCGATGCGATTTCGGACGAACTGCGCCTTGGCCTGGGCCGCGTGCTGCACGAAGCGGGCCTGCCCGCGTACGTGGTGGGCGTGGGGCCGCTGATGCAGGTCTGGTTCGCGCGCGAGCCCATCCACAACTACCGCGACGCCGAACGCCACGCCGACCAGAAGCTGTTCGACCGCTGGTGGCGCGGCATGCTCAGCAAGGGCGTGCTGTTCCACCCCGGCGCGTACGAAAACCTGTTCGTCTCGACCGCGCACACCCGCGACGACATTGCGCAGACGCTCGCTGCGGCGAAAGAGGTAGCGGCCGAACTCGCGCGCGTTGTGTGAGCACTTGCCTCCTGAGCAGCCGTCACAAAGGATGACGCCCGTCGCGCGCCTATCCGCTTCCTGTTGAGGCGAGCCGAACGACACTCATCAACAATCTTGTCATTCCGGGGCCGCTCGCGCTCCGCGTGAGCGGAATCCGGAATCGGTTTTGTTCGCCCGGAGCGGTTCAGTCCAGGAGCTACGTGTGAAAACCGATTCCGGATCGCGCTGCGCGCGTCCGGAATGACGACGAGGGCGCAGGACGGGCGATACAGCAAGCGGTCACATCGAAACCCCGAGCCCGTAGGGATCGTCCTGTGGCAGGTCGGTACCGCTGGCGCCTTCGGCAAGCCGGATCTTCAGCGCGAGACCGTCGCGCGAGTCGGCCTTCGACAGTGCTTCCTCGAGGTCGATCGTGCCTTCCTTGTAGAGCCGGAACAGAGACTGGTCGAAAGTCTGCATGCCTTCCTCCAGGCTGCGCTCCATCGCCAGCTTGATCTCGTGCACCTCGCCGCGGCGCAACAGATCGCGAATGTGCGGCGTGTTGATCAGCACCTCGACCGCCGGACGGCGGCGGCCGTCCTTGCCGACCACCAGGCGCTGGGAAATGATCGCCTTCAGGTTCAGCGCCAGGTTCATCAGGATGTTCTTGTGCGCGGCCTCGGGGAAGAAATTGAGGATGCGCTCGATGGTCTGGTCGGCGTTG
>JBQCCP010000022.1:0-48216 GCA_051962095.1 Rhodanobacteraceae bacterium | reverse complement strand
CCAGGCCAGCGTGCCGGAAAACATGCCTTCGATGCCCAGCAGTTCGTCGCCGGTGTCGAGCAGGTCGCGCAACGTCTGCACGACCGGCAGGCCCGCACACACGGTGGTTTCGTAACGGAAACGCGCGCCACCTGCGCACGCGCTGCGGATGGTGCGCCAGCGATCCAGCGGGCCGCTGCCTGCAAGCTTGTTCGGCGTCACCACGTGGATGCCGGCCGCCAGCCAGGAGGGATATCGCGAGGCGACGTCCTCGCTGGCGCTGCAATCCACCAGCAGCGTGGCGCGCCCGTCTCCATGCACGTGGTCCGCGAAGGCTTCGAGGTCGGCGGGGCGCCAGGTTTGGGCGCCGTCGCGGGCGTTGAGTTCGGGATCGTCGCAGTCCAGCCACATGCGTTGCCGGGTTGCCACGCCGCACAGCTGCAAGGTCAGACCCATGTCGCGTTGCAGCCGCGGCTGCGCGGCGCGCAGTTGGCGGAGCAATGCGCCACCCACGCGACCGGGGCCGATCACGCCCACCGCCAGGGAACGTTCGTGTCGGGTTTGCGCGAGCGGCGCAGTTGTTGGCGCGAAGCCCGGCTGGGCGGAACGGCATTCGGGCGAAGCGCAGGCGTTCACGGTGACCTCCTTCGGAGGTCCCATCTCGCTGGCGAATGTCGGTTTGCGCCGGCCCGCCTCGTCGAGGGCGGGACCGTTGCGTGCAGACTATTCGCGCACGAACGCCCACCCGTTTCCGGTGGTCGTGGTGGTAATGATCGTGGCGACGGCGGCAGCGCGCAGCGCCTGTTCGCGATGAACCGCGGTTTGGAACTTGCGTGCTGGCGCGCGTGGAGCGGACATGGATGTGAAACTAGCGTGCGCGCCGGCCGGCTGTCAACACGTTCCATGCTTTGGGCGTCCGGACGTCCAGATGGACGGCATTGCCAAAACATGAAACCGGCCACGATTTCGCTTCCGAGCGGCGCCGGATCGGCCCGCGCCGATTCTTGATCGCGGCGACTGATAAAATGCACTGATGGATACAGAAAACACTGATCGTCCTGCCGCGGAGTCCGTCGTTCGCCTGGCCGATTACCGTCCGCCCGCTTGGCGCGCCACCGAAGTTCAACTGAAGTTCGAACTCGGCGTCGATGAAACCCGGGTGCATTCGAAGCTGACACTCGCCCAAGATCGTGACGAGCCCCTGCGCCTCGACGGCGAGGACGTGGCATTGCTGTCCGCGCGGCTGGACGGCCGTGCGCTTGCGCCGGCCGACTACGCGGTCGACGCCGCCGGCCTCGTGATCCACGGGGCGCGCGACGGCAGCGTGCTGGAACTCAGCGTACGCATCGACCCGGCCCGCAACAGCCAGCTGTGCGGCTTGTATTTGTCGGGCAAGCGCGATGGCGGGTTCCTGCTGACGCAGTGCGAAGCGCAGGGCTTCCGCCGCATCACGTTCTTTCCCGATCGCCCGGACGTACTGGCGCGCTACGACGTCACGTTGATCGCCGACAAGGCACGGTTCCCGGTTTTGTTGGCCGGCGGTGAGGAAACCGAGTCGGGTGACCTGCCGGGCGGCCGCCACTTCGCGCGCTTCGTCGATCCACATCCGAAGCCGAGCTATCTGTTCGCCTTGGTCGCGGGGCGCCTCGAAAAAATCGAGCGCGGCTATCGCACCGCCGACGGCCGCGACGTCGTGCTGCGCCTCTGGGCGGAGGCCGACGCGATCGATCGCTGCCATTACGCGATGGACGCGCTGGAACGCGCGATGCGCTGGGACGAGCGCGCGTATGGCCGCAACTACGACCTGCCGGTGTTCAACGTGGTCGCCACCCATGATTTCAACATGGGCGCGATGGAGAACAAGGGCCTCAACGTCTTCAATTCGAAGTACCTGCTGGCCGATCCGGACACCACCACCGACGACGAATACCGCCGCATCGAGGCGGTGATCGGGCACGAATACTTCCACAACTGGAGCGGCAATCGCGTCACCTGCCGCGACTGGTTCCAGCTTTCGCTGAAGGAAGGGTTCACCGTTTTCCGCGAACACAGCTTCTGCGAGGCGATGCATTCGCAATCGCTGAAGCGCATCGAAGACGTGGCGACGTTGCGGCGCGTGCAGTTTCCGGAAGATGCAGGCCCGCTCGCGCATCCTGTGCGCCCCGCCGAATACCAGGCCATCGACAACTTCTACACCGCAACCGTGTACGAGAAGGGCGCGGAACTGGTCCGGATGATCGCGGGCCGATTGGGCAAAGAAGGTTTCCGCCGCGGCGCCGACCTGTATTTCGCGCGTTTCGACGGACAGGCCGTCACGATCGATGATTTGCTGGCCGCCTTGGGTGAAGCCAATGGCGTGGATTTGTCGCCGTACCTTGCGTGGTATGCACAGGCCGGCACGCCGGAATTGCATGCGCGCGGCGAGTACGACATATCGTCAAAACGCTATACGCTCACCTTGTCGCAACGTACGCTCCCGACGCCGGGCCAGCCGCACAAACAGCCGGTGCCGATCCCGGTGAACATCGCGCTGTTCGGCTATGGCGGCGTCCCTGTGCCGTTGCAACTCGAAGGCGATGCCGTGCCTGTCGCGCGCGAACGCGTGCTGGAATTGACCGAAGCCGAACAGCGCTTCGTATTCGAAAACGTGGCTTCTGCGCCCACGCCGTCGCTGTGTCGCGGCTTCTCGGCACCCGTGCACGTGGTGTTCGACTACGCGCCCGCGCAGCTCGCGTTGTTGCTGCAACACGAAACCGAAGGCTTCGACCGCTGGAACGCCGCGCAGCAATTGGCCGCGCGTGCGTTCGACGAAGCGCTTGCTGGCGGTGGTGAACACACCGCCACCGACGCCTGGCTCGACGCGTTGCAAAAACTGTTCGCCACCCGCGCCAATATCGATCCTGCGCTGCTGGCCGATCTGCTGACTCCCCCGTCGGAGCTCGAATTGGGCACCCGCCACGCGCCGTTCGACCCGGATGCGGTGCACGCCGCGCGTGAGGCGCTGGAAAATGCGCTGGCACGGCGGCTGGGCGCGTCGCTCGCTTCGGCTTATCGCGAGCTTCATTCAGGCGAATCCGGCTTGCTCGAACCGCGGGCCGCCGCACGCCGCCGTCTGAAAGCGCGCGTGCTCGCGCTGCTGGTGCGGCACGATCCCGCCACCGGTGCCGAACTCGCGTTTGCGCAATGTCGTGACGCGCACGGCATGACCGACCGGCTTTCCGGTTTGACCGCGCTGGTGCGCAACGCTGCCGAGCAGGCGGACGATGCCTTGCGCCTGTACCGCGAACGTTTCGACGGTGATGCACTGACCTTGGACAAGTGGTTCATGCTGCAGGCCACGGTGCCCGCGCACGCCACACTCCAACGCGTGCAGGCGCTGGAATCCGACCCTGCCTTCACGCTGGCCAATCCAAACCGTGTGCATGCGCTGCTGGGCGCATTCGCACGCGCCAATCCCGTGGCGTTCCATCATCCCGACGGTGCGGGCTACCGCTATTTCTCGGACAAGCTGGCTGAAATCGACGCGCGTAATCCGCAACTTTCCGCGCGGCTGGCCAAGGCCTTCGAGGACTGGACGCGGCTCGAGCTCAAGCGCCGCGCAGCGGCCGAAGCGGCCTTGCGCGCCCTGCTGGATCAGGGGCGGCACTCGTCGGATCTCACGGAAATCCTGAACCGGATGCTGGCGGCGGGCGGCACCGGCAACTAAGCGAAACCTAATCGTGCCGCGCGTATCCTCGGTCGTGTGAACCTGCCTCGAAGGAGGTGTGCCATGCGGGGGACATCGGGATCGGGAGCATGGAGCCGCGCTGCGCGAATCGCGGGGCTGATTGCCGGGACGCTGGTGCTGGCAGGTTGCGTGGCGGATTACGCCTACGTGCAGCCCGGTGTGGCGGATGGCGGCGGGTACTACACGAGCGAGGGGCCGTATTCCAGCCAAGGTGACTACGACTATTACGGCGCCGGCAGCTACGGTTACTACGATGGTTACGGCGGATACGGATACTGGCCCGGGTCCGGCTTCGGTCTCTCGAGCGGGTGGAATTTCCCGGGTTATTGGGGGTATTCCACTGTCGTTCCGTTCTGGGGATGCCGGGATGGCTGCCGCCATGGCTGGCGCCATCATGATCACCATGGGCACGGCGGGCACGATCCGGTCGCGACTTCCCCGCCGCATCCGTGGCTGCACCCCGATCACCCGCGCGTACCGCCGGGCTTGCGCGGCGCAGAGCCGTCCGCCGGGATGCGCGCGCGCGCGGTGGAATGGTCTGCCGGCCGCCGGCCGCTGCCGTCCGTGCGGTTCGCGCCGCACGATTTCGTGCGCGCTCCGGACAGCCTGGCGGCCGAACGCTTCGATATTCCTGCGCGGCCCGTGTCGATGCCGCGGGTACCGGCCGGACCCGATTTCGCCAATCGACGCATGCCGATGGCATCCGTGTCCGGGTCGCCGGTGTCCGTGCAATCTGGCTTCGCCGACCGGCGCCGGGCGATGATGCCGACCGGGCAGGCATTCCGCGCGCAGGCCCCGGCAGCCCGCTCCGCTCCGGCGGCGGTGGCGCCGTTCCGGGCCGCACCGCCGCCCCCCACGGCCGCGCACCGGGTCCAGATTCCCTGAGGGACGTGTGCCGCAGGCATGAAAAAGGGAGCGCGCTGCGCTCCCTTTTTCCCTGAGTCGGACCGGGCGGTCCGAGTGCGGTCAATGCGGAATATTGGCGATCACGGTGTCCAGCTCGTGCAACTGCAGCTCCACCGGCTTGCCGTATTGGGGGCCGCCGGCCGGGCGCACCTCGCGGATCTCTTCCGTCCGCAGCTCGAGTTCGGCCATGTGGACCAGCTCGTCGTGCTGCCGGTACACCTCTTGCCATTCTTCATTGGTCATTGCGACATGGTTCATCACACGCTCCTGAAAGTCTGGTCCGTGAAGGCGCCGCCGGAAAGTGAATGCTTCAAGTGGCGTTCATCCACAGGCGCTGATACTCTTTCGCCAAAGGGGCAGTTGCGCTGATTCGCCACTTCGGCGCCCGATGTTTTTCCTGAATCTGGCGCCCGGAACTCGGTTACTCTGGATTCCCCCTGTTCCTGATGACCGCCGGGCGCCAGTTCCTTTTCGCACCAATCCTGGTGCTTCCCGCCGATGCGAGACCGGTCCCTGTGCCCGGTCCCTGTCGCGCTGGCGACTGCATCGGCGGGAGCGCACAGTGTTGGTGCACGGCGCATGCCAAACCATCGGGAGGCGCGCCGGAATTTTGCAAGAGATTGTGACGTTGCCCGGTAGGCAAAGGATTACGTGCGCGATGCACGTTGGCAGTAACGTTTCGCAACGATTCGCATCGGGAATTGCAAACAGGAATTCACAATGTCGCGGTGCTGCTGCGGCGTGATCGCGCGTTGCGTGGAACCAAGTGACAACGTATGGCCAGTTCTGACGTAACGAATTACGACGTGGTTGTCGTAGGCGGTGGTCACGCGGGCACCGAAGCCGCGCTCGCCTCCGCGCGCCGTGGTGCGCGCACGCTGCTGCTCACC
This sequence comes from Rhodanobacteraceae bacterium, assembly GCA_051962095.1. Classification (GTDB taxonomy): domain Bacteria; phylum Pseudomonadota; class Gammaproteobacteria; order Xanthomonadales; family Rhodanobacteraceae; genus 66-474. The sequence continues at coordinate 42,714 of JBQCCP010000022.1, read as the reverse complement.
CACAACATCGAAACCATCGGCCAGATGAGTTGCAATCCCGCGATCGGCGGGATCGGGAAAGGACACCTGGTAAAAGAGATCGATGCACTGGGTGGCGCGATGGCGCACGCGGCGGATCTCGCGGGCATCCAGTGGCGCACATTGAATGCGTCGAAGGGTCCCGCGGTGCGCGCGACGCGCTGCCAGGCCGATCGCGCGTTGTACAAGGCCGCGATTCGGCGCATCGTCGAACGGCAACCGAATCTCGAAATCTTCCAGCAGTCGGTCGACGACCTCGTGATCGAACACGGCCGTGTCGCCGGTGTCGTCACGCAGATGGGCTTGATGATCCGCGCGTCGCGCGTGGTGCTGACGGTCGGCACGTTCCTCGCCGGCAAGATCCACATCGGTCTGGAAAATCACGCGGGCGGTCGCGCCGGCGATCCCCCCGCAACGCGCCTTGCGCAGCGCCTGCGTGAATTGCCGCTGGGCGCCGACCGCCTGAAGACCGGCACGCCTCCGCGCATCGACGCGCGCACGCTGGATTATTCGGTGTTCGAGGAACAGCCGGGCGACGCGCCGTTGCCGGTGTTCTCGTATCTCGGTTCGCGCGACGAGCATCCGCGCCAGGTGCCGTGCTGGATCACGCACACCAGCGAGCGCACGCACGAGATCATCCGCGCCGGCCTCGATCGTTCGCCGCTCTACACCGGCAAGATCGAAGGCACCGGCCCGCGCTATTGCCCCTCCATCGAAGACAAGGTGGTGCGCTTCGCCGACAAGACCTCGCACCAGATCTTCATCGAACCGGAAGGGCTGGACGCGATCGAGATTTATCCGAATGGCATTTCCACGTCGCTGCCGTTCGACGTGCAGGTGGAACTGGTGCACTCCATCCCGGGATTCGAGTGCGCGCACATCACGCGGCCCGGCTACGCGATCGAGTACGACTATTTCGATCCCCGCGGCCTGCAGCCGTGGCTGGAAACCAAGGCCATCGCCGGTTTGTATTTCGCGGGCCAGATCAATGGCACCACCGGTTACGAGGAAGCCGCCGCGCAGGGCCTGGTCGCCGGCCTCAATGCTGCGCGCGCCGTGCGCGGCGAACAACCCTGGTGGCCGCGCCGCGACGAGGCTTACACTGGCGTGCTGATCGACGACCTCACCACCAACGGCACGATCGAGCCGTACCGGATGTTCACCTCGCGCGCGGAATACCGGCTGCACCTGCGCGAGGACAACGCCGATCTGCGCCTCACTGAAAAAGGGTTCGAACTGGGCGTGGTGTCGCAGCCGCGCTTCGATGCGATGCGCGCGAAGCGCGATGCAGTGGAGCGCGAGACTGTGCGGTTGAAAGCGATCTGGGCGACGCCTTCGAATGCACTCGGCATGGTGTTGCAATCGCAGCGCGGCATCACCCTTGCGCACGAAGCGAATGCGCTGGATCTCCTGCGCCGCCCCGAACTCGGTTACGCGACGTTGACGTCGACGGATGGCTTCGGCCCCGCCGTCGAACGCGAAGACGTCGCGGCGCAAGTGGAAGTGCAGGCGAAGTACGCCGGTTACCTTGACCGCCAGCGCGACGAGATCGAACGCCAGCGCCGGCACGAATCCACGTCGATTCCGGACGGCTTCGATTACGAGCGGGTGCGCGGCTTGTCGGCCGAGGTTTCGGCCAAGCTGAAACGCGTGAGGCCCGCCACGATCGGACAGGCGCGCCGCATCAGCGGCGTCACGCCCGCGGCGATTTCGCTGCTGCTGGTGCACCTTCACCGCCAACGCGACCCGCGCGCCGCGTAGACAACGTGGCAGGTCGACGCGGTTTGTGGCCAAGATCTAGTTTCTTCCCTGACTCTGTCGAGCAAGACACGCCGTGCAACCACCAGGTGCGCGCCTGTCGGCATGGCACATTTTTCTGCAGTCGCTTCGTGACTGTCCTAAGCTATCGCGTTCACTAAGCCGACCAGTTGAGATATGGCAGCCAACGAAGACACCGGACGCACAATGCCACTCTCGCCAGTGGCTGCTCGCTTGTGGGCGAGGGCGCGCAGGGAATGGGAACAACAACGATTTGATGCCGCCGAGCAATCGCTCATGAACGTGCTCGCATTGGCGCCTGATGATATGGATGCCATCCGCATGTTGGCGGTCGCTGCCCAGCGCCGGGGCGATCATTTCAGGGCGATAGAATGTTTTCGACGGGCCCTTGCGGCATCGCCTGAAGATTTTGCCCTCTGCATTGGGCTCGGTATCGCTTTGTATGAGCAAGGTGAGGTTGCCGAATCTCTGACTCACCTGAGGCGTGCTTGTGAAATCGCACCAGCATCCTCTTCCGCGTGGTTCAATCTCGGCAAGGCTCTTGAAAAGGAGGCGCACACGAAGGAGGGAGTCGCGGCGTTCCGGCGCACCCTCGAGCTTGATCCTGCACACCTTCCGGCCCGGCTGGCGTTGGCCCGAACGAACGCGACCCTGGGTGACATCGAAGTTGCGGTAGCGGAATTTCGCGAAGCGCTGCGCCGTGACCCCGACAATGCGGAAGCATGGTTCGGCTTATCCAACCTCAATACCGTTCGCTTTGACGGCGAGGACACGGCACGTCTGCAGCACGCTTTTGAGCGAGGAGATTTGCACGACCACGATCGTGAGCTGCTGGGCTCTGCCTTTGCGAAGGCGTTGGAAAACCAAGGCGACTATGCGCACGCTTTTGAGGTGTTCGGATTAGTCAAAGCTTCGCAGCGAAAGCGGGTGAAGGGAAATGCTGCGGGAGAGCGCGAACGCGTGGACTCGATCTTGCACATATTTGCGAATACAGCGACACCATCGCCGCTGGATGCGGGACTGGGCTGTGAGGCCATCCTTATCGTCAGTCTTCCGCGTTCTGGTTCGACGCTGGTCGAGCAGATCCTGGCTTCGCACCCCGAAATCGAGGGGGCCAACGAGATCAATGATTTGCGGGAAGTGATCGGGGCTGAGACGCAACGTCGCGGATCGACCTTTCCATCCTGGGTACCTGATGCAACGAAAGAGGACTGGCAGCGGCTTGGAAACGAATACCTCGCGCGCACTGCCCGGTGGCGGCGGGCCAAACCGCGATTTACCGACAAAAATCTTCTCAACTGGTATCTGGTGGGCGCGGCATTGACGATGTTGCCAGCGGCACGTGTTGTGATCGTAAGGCGTGATCCGCTGGAGACGTGTCTCGCTTGTTACCGTCAGTACTTCACCGGAATTGCGGGATTTTCTTGCGATCTCGACGACATGGCCGACTACTGCGCCAACTTCCTGCGGCTGACGCGTTTCTGGATCGAAAAGTTCCCAACCCGCGTGTTCGATCTTGAATACGAGGCCTTGGTCGCCGGTCCGGATACCACGACTCGTCGGTTGCTCGATTTTTGTGGGCTGCCGTTCGACCCCGCCTGTCTTGCGTTCCACAGGACATCTCGTGCTGTGTTGAGTATGCCGAGCGCCGCGCAGGTGCGACAGCCTTTGCGAGTCGATACGGCCCGCAGTGCGCTTTATGGAGCCAAACTTGACGGTTTGCGGCAACGTTTGCGGGAATTGGGCGTATTGCCAGCTTGACCAGAGCCGCGGGTGGCGTTGCTGAGGGCGTGTGCGCGCGCTCGGTGCTCGCGCTGATATAGCGGCGCGAGCATCACACCGGATTTAGACGGCGCAGCCTGGCGGCCCATCGATTCATAGCTTGCTGCTGCGTGGGCTGGTTGCGGCGGTCGCATTCGCGGTAGTGGCGCAAGTCACCCATACGCCCGCGGATGGAACAAAACAAACGTCTGTATTAGGCTTGGCGCGTCCGCCGTTCGGCACCCGGAGAGCTTCCCATGTTCCGTCCGCGTCACCTCGCCTGCGCCGTGGCGCTGGCGCTCGCCAGTTCCGCCGCCTTCGCGCAATCCGCGCCGCCTGCAGCACAACCGTCCGCGCACGCGGGTTTGTTCGACCAGATGGTGGTGTTCGGCGACAGCCTGAGCGACAACGGCAATTTGTCGCTGGCCTCGCAGTTGCCGCAGATCGTGCGCTTCACCACCAATCCGGGCCAGACCGGCATCGAAAGCGTTGCCGATTATCTTGGCGTGCCGATGACGCCTGCGCTGGCCGGCGGCACCGACTTCGCGTTCGGCGGGGCGGGCCTCCTCAACAATTCGCCGGGCACGCCATCCAGCGTGCCGCTTCTGCCGGCGCAGCTCGGCATGTATCTGCAAGCGACGGGCAACAAGGCCGATCCGAATGCACTGTACGCGATTTGGGGTGGCGCCAACGACGTGTTCTACGCGGCGACATCCGGCGCGGCGGCAGCGACCGCGCAGCAACTGATCCAGCAGAACATCGCGGCCCAGGTGCAATCAGCCATCGCCAACAACATGATCCCCAACAACCCCGCCGCGATTGCCGCGTTCACCGCGCAGATCACGCCCATCGTGACGCAGCAGGTTGTGGCGCAGGTGACCGCAGGCGCCGGCGTATCCTCGTTGATGGACCAGGCCCAGATCCAGGCATACCTGCAGCAGGCCGCGACCACCGAACTCGGCATGATCGGGCAGCTTCGCCAGGCCGGGGCGCGCTACGTGATGGTGTTCAATTTGCCCAACATCGGCCTCACGCCTTCCGCGCTGGCGCAGGGTGCCACTGCGGCCGGCCAGTTGACCGGCCTGTCGATTACCTACAACAGCGCATTGAATGCGGGGCTGGCGGATGCCGGCGTCAACATCATTCCGGTCAACACCTTTGCGATGTTGACCGAACTGATTTCCGATCCGGGCCGCTACGGGTTCACCAACACCACCGCGCCGGCCTGCACCGGCAGTTCATTCGGATGCCTGCCGCCCGGCACGCCGGGCGCGACGAGCACCTACCAACCCGGGACCCAGAACACCTATGTGTTCGCTGACGGCGTGCATCCCACCACCGCCACCCACGCGATGCTGGCGCAATACGTCGAGTCGATCATCACCGCGCCGGGCGAAATGTCGCTGCTGGGCGAGGCGCCGCTGCAGATCAACCAGAGCCTCAACCGCTCGGTACTCGACCAGGCCAACGCCAGTCTCGCGGGCGCGCCCGGCAATGGTTTGCGGTTGTGGGCGAATTACGATTACGCGCGCCAGCGTCTGGATGCGCAGGTGAATTCACCCAAGAGCAGCAACGACGTCAACACGCTCAGCGTCGGCGCGGACATCCATCCGTCCGATGCGCTCACCGCCGGCATGGCTTTCACCATTGGCCAGCAGAAGGACGACTTCGCGGGCAACGCCGGCGGCTTCAAGCTGCAGGATCTCCTGGCTACCGGTTACGTGATGTGGGGCTGGCAGGATGCGTATGTCGGTGCGATCGGCAGCTTCGGGCACCTGGGTTACAGTAACGTGCATCGCAACATCCCGATCGGTCCGGCCGTCCGCTACGAAGACGGCGACACGTCGGGTTCGCACGTGGCGTTCGCGTTGACCGGCGGCTGGTGGGTCGACTTCGGCAACTGGCGCACCGGCCCGTATGCGGACATCACCTGGCAGCATGTCCAGGTGAATGGCTACAGTGAAAATGGCAACGACGCCACCGCAATGACCTTCGGCAAGCAGGACCGCCATTCGCTGGTCGGCACGCTGGGCTGGCAGGTGAGCGCGAACCTGCAGGCGGGCAGCGCGCTTCTGCATCCGTACGCCCGGGTGGCGTGGAACCACGACAGCGACGCCGATCCGCGCGACGTCACGGCGGGCCTGGTCAGCATGCCCGGTACGTTCGCACTGCCCGGCTTCGCTCCTGACAGGAACTGGGGCAGCGCAGGCGTCGGTCTTGCAGCCGACTTCACGCCCAGTTTCTCGGGATGGATCGGCTACGACGGCCGCTTCTCGGATTCCAGCCAGCGCGTCAACAGCCTCAACATCGGCGCCAAGTTCCGGTTCTGAGCCCGTTGTCGCAAAACAAAAAGCCGCGCGTCTCACGACCGCGGCTTTTTTATGGACGAAGCGAAAGGCTCAGTGTTCCTTCGCGAACTTCTTGTATTCCGCTTCGGCCTGCTTGTGCAGCGACTTGGCCTCGTCGTCGGAAACCTTGTCGGTCTTGCCGCCGCTGACCTGCTGGTTCAATACCAGCACGCCGTTGTCATCCCAGCCGATCTTTGCCGTCGAAGTTACCGGCGCATCGGGTTTGGGCATCTGTTCCTGCACGACCACCCACGGCAGGCCATTGCGGTAGGCGTACTGGGTCTTGGTGAAACCCTTGTCGGCCAGGTTCACCTGCTCAATGATGAACTCGACGCCATGGATGTCGCTGAAGACCTGCCAGCTGTGTGATTCGCCGATCTTGCTGGAGGTGCCGGACTTCACCTTCATGCCGCCGGTCTGGCGCTTGGCGTTCTCGAAATCGGCCAGCATCTTTTCCGCCGCCGTCGGTTCGGCCACCAACGCCAGGTTCACGTTGGCCGATTGTCCATGCGTCAGCACCGGCTGCTGCAACTTGGTCGAGTAGGTGCGGCCGTTGTCCTGCATGGTGGCCTGCAGCACGTACAGGTCGTTCGGATTGATTGCCGACGACGAGAACGGGATGCGAAAGGCCTGCGGGAACTTCGGCGGGCTGAAGTCCTGCTTGTTCACCGTGACGCTCGGCTGCTGGGTGACATCCACCAGGGACAGTTCCAGCTTGGCGTCCGGCGTGATCGCGGTAGGTGGATTCTCGACCGTGACGGTGCCGATCACCGCGGTTGCCGCGGACGCGGGCATGCCCGCCGAAGAAGGCGATGAGGTCGCGGTGGACGAAGCGCCGCCGGATTCATTGGACCCGCCGCAGCCGGCCAACAGCAGTGGCGCAACCAGCAACGACGCAACAACAAGCTTTCGCATGGGGGGAATTCCTCGTGGTGAATCGGCTCGCGCCGATGAGGCGCGCCGCGGCCGCGCACGGATACGGGCCAGAACTTTCATGTTAGCGCGGAGCGCCCTCCAACGAAAGCTGTCGTGCAAGGGCGTTCACCTCGGGTGCGGGGATGTCGCCGGGGCGTGACGCTGCGGACGCGTTCGGCGAAGGCTCGTCGTCGAGACTAGTTTATTTGACACAATGCAACCATTCGCGTGGCTTTCACAACGATCGCAGGTGTGTTAATTTGCCGTCAATGTGAATGTCGCATTAACCAAGCGCTTCACTGTGTCGTGGAATCAATCAGTTAGCGGACAACTAAACTTTCGCCCGTCTTTCTCGATGAGAGAATGCCGGACGTCAGGTCAACCTACAGATCAACAGCACTACGGGGAGTACTCCTGATGAATCGCAAGCTTCTGGCATCCGCCATCTGTGCCAGCCTATTCGTGGCTGGCGCGGCGTACGCTCAACAGGACACCACTGCGCCGCAACCGTCGCAGGACCAGTCCACTGCCCAATCCAACGGCGCGCAGCAGGAAAAGACCAAGCAAGAGCCGAAGACACTGGAAGCGGTCACCGTTTCGGGTTCTCTGCTGAAACGCCCGGAGTACGAGACGACATCGCCCGTACAGGTCGTCCCGATCCAGGCAGACATGGCAGCTGGTCAGTTCAATGTCACCAATTTTGTGCAAACGACGGCAGCCGCTGCAGGCTCCACGCAGATCAACGGTCAGTTCGGCGGTTTCGTGATCGAAGGTGGTACCGGCATCCAGCCGGTGGACCTTCGCGGTTTGGGTGCTCAGCGCACGCTGGTTCTGCTTGATGGTCAGAGGCCCGGGCCGGCGGGTACACGCGGCCAGGTCAACAACTTCGACCTGAACGTCATCCCTCGAGCGATCATCCAGCGCATCGAAATCGTCAAGGACGGTTCGTCTTCCATCTATGGTTCCGACGCCATTGCCGGCGTGGTCAATCTCATTACCAAGAAGCGGCTGGACCACACCGAGATGGATTTCTTCGTCTCCGCGCCGGAGCACGGTGGTGGCGAGCAGTATTCGGCGTCGCTCGGCACCGGCTGGAACTTCAACAAGGGCAACATCACGTTCGCTGCCGAAATCGATCGCCAGGAAGCCCTCAAGATCGGACAACGGGACTTTCTCGACTGCCCGCGCGATATGGTCTACGGACCCAATGGCCAGCGTGTGGATCGTCCGGACCATTCAATCCTGGAAGGAACCAATCTCGCGGGCTGCAACAACTTGCTGATTCAGACCGTCATCGATCCTTTCAGTGGTGTTCGCTATGTACCGACGAAGGACGGCAGCACCGGCCCCAACAGCCCTGTTCCCGGATACCACAAATCGCAGCGGACCACCTACGCGCAGAGCCCCACGCCATTCAACGATCAAGTCACCAACTTCCCGGCTTACGGGGAAGCCTATGCGATCGATAGAAACCAGACGGGCACGGCTTACCTGGCCAGCAGCTTCAATTTCGGAAGCGTGGACTGGGATACCCAGCTGATCCTTAATCGCCGCACGACCAATCACGACGACTGGCGGCAGTTCTTTCCCATAGTTTTCAATGACAATGGTTGGTCGACTGCCGACTCGAGCTTCTACGGCGGTGCCGGTACGAAGCAGAGTGGGTTCGAGCCCGTAATGCTTTTCCCGTTCAACCAAAAGATCACGGTGAATTACCAATATCTGCGTAGCGGATTGTCAGGCGCCTTCGGAAACAGCAGTTGGTCGTGGGCTGTCAATGGCAGCTACACCAGATCGGATGGCAGCTACAGCTGGCAAGCGATCAGCGCCGAGAAGAGCGGGGACTGGAACAATCCGCTCAATGAAATCACCGGAAGAAGCTTGGTCAACTACTTCGATCCAGGTTTCCTGGATGGGTCGAAGGTTCGCGAGCTGTACAACGCGATTGGTGAATACCTGACGGGCAAAACCCTGTACAAGCAGCAGGATCTCAACGCCGTGATCAACGGCAACCTGTTCGAATTGCCTGCCGGCCCCATCAGTGCCGCTTTTGGTGCCGATTACCGGCACATGTCGATCGATGACCGGCCGCCGCCGGCGTCGTGGGGACTCACCGGCGCGGGCGAGACAAAAGGTTCCGATCATGTCACGGAAGTGTTCGGCGAGGTCGGCATTCCGATCCTCAAGGGCCTCCCGGGCGTTGAGTCTTTGAACGTCGACCTTTCCGGTCGCGAATTCAAATATGGTTCGGTAGGCAGTTCGGCCAATGTCTGGAAATACGGCCTCAACTGGCAGCCGATCCCGACATTCCGCATCCGCGGCACCATTGGTACCTCGTATCGCGCGCCGGCGTTGTACGAACTGTATCTGGCCAACCAGACCGGGTTCGTGTCGCAACTATCAATCGATCCATGCATCAATTGGGCGGAAAGCTCCAACCAGTTCATCCAGAAGAACTGCGCGGCGGCGGGCATTCCCGGGACCTATACCGGGAACGGCCCGACGGCGGAGGTTTCCCAAGGTGGCGGCAAGGGCTTCCTGAAGCCCGAAACCTCCCGCGCGAAGTCGCTGGGCTTCGTCTGGTCTCCGACGTTCGCCAACCTCAACGTGGCAGTGGATTACTTCGACTATCACATCCGCGGCGAAATCGCCTCGCTCAGCGGTGGCAGCATCGTCAGGTCCTGCTATAACAAACCGGTGTACCCGAACGATTTCTGCAGCATGTTCGAGCGCAATCCGGGCACGGGAACGAATCCTTACAACATCACCCAGGTCCATGCCACCTACGTCAACGTCAACCAGGAGCGCGATCGTGGCTATGACCTGCAGATGAACTACGTCCAGGACTTCTCGTTCGGCAAGCTTTCGCTGGACGCGGAGTTCACGTACACGATGCAGCACATCCAGCAGGTGTTCAGCAGCTCCGAAGCCAGCGGATTCGGCATGAACAACTTCACGGGTTCTATTGGTAACCCGCATTGGGTTGGCATCATGAACGCGAGCCTCAAGCGTGGCGACTGGACCTACAATTGGCAGGGCTTCTACACCAGCGCCTCCTCCGATTGGAGGTTCGAAGATCCCGTCTTCACTTATCTCGGTCTGGCCGATACCACCGAGGTGATCAGGATGGGTGGGCAGCTCAGGCACAGCGTGTCCGCGAGCTACAATTACGCCGACAAGTTGAACATCACTTTCGGCGTACGCAACCTGACGGATCGGACGCCGCCCCCGGTATCCGGCACGATCGGTACAGAGAACCTGGCAGGCAATACAGCGCTTGCAGCTTCGCAATACGACTGGTTTGGCCGCACATACTTTGCGCGCTTGAACATCAAGCTTTGATGCAAAGGGTTGTGTCTGCAAGGAGGCGACAACATTGTCGCCTCCTTTTTTCTCGGTTTGTGGCTTTGCGGTCTGCGCGCAGCCCAGAACTGCGTGGCTTGGCCACAGGAAGAAGAAGCTGGTGAAAGCAGAAAGCTTCGCCTGTGGAACGCTGTTGTTGTGTTATCGTGAAAAGGGGCGGCGCTACTTTCCCTAGGGAAGTTCTGCGCACTGGGGAAAGTATCAAAGCGGAGTAAAGAAGATGCGGAATGTGTTCTGCCGGATTTTGATTGCGGGCGTTCTGGGAGTGCTTTGTGGTCCCTTCTCGGCGCATGCCTCCGAGGCTATTTCGATTGAGGACCTGGCGCGTCTGCCAGCACTGCAGTCGTTATCGATGAGCCCCGACGGCAAGCATCTCGTGGGTCTCATTCCCGCGCCCAAAGACCCGGACAATACTGCGTTGGCCACGTGGGATACCGCCTCGCTGTCATCCGGGCCGACCGTGATCACACCTTCTGGCGATCGAATGAAGTTCATTGCCGCCTTCGCATTAAAGGCTGACAAGATCCTGGCGGTGGCGAGGCAAGAGTGGACGGGGGATCTTGGTGGATGCGGAGAAGGCAAGACCGTCGGTTCCACCAAAACCTTCGTTACGAAGGCTTACCTGACGGGCGATGACCAGAAGAAGTTCGACGAAGCGTTCGCAAGCGACAAGGTACGCAACATCGGTGTGAGCGAGTCGACCCGACGTTGTCTCGAAATCAGCGGTACCGCGCGTCTCGTGAACATGCTGCCGCTGGATCCGGGCAGTGTGGTTATCGAACGGGCAAGCGGCGTCAGTCTCGTCAGCAATTATTATCTTTACAACTTGAAGACCGGGGCCACGAAACTGCTGTTCACGGGCGGTACCCGAACTGTTCCCTCGCTGTTCGACTCTCGTACCGGTGACGTCTTGGCCAAGTCGGAAATCGAGCCGACGAGTGGCGATTACGAACAGAAGATATACATACTCAATCCGAAGACTGGCCAATTTGACCTGCAGACACCTTTGACGACGAAGCTTTCCGACCGCCATACCGTAGACGTGGTCGGCAGGGACGAGGCTTCAGGCAAATACTACGTATTGACGGATCAATTTTCGGACAAGGTTCAGGCGCGCGTCTACGATCCGGTCGCGCAGAAGTTCGATCCGGAACCCTTGGTTGCCGACAAGGATTATTCGATCAGTGCCTTGTTGTTCAGCACTCGCCGCAGCAACTTCAACCAGATCGTCGGTTTCGTTGTCGATGGCCCGTTCCGCCAGACCGTTTATGTCGATCCGACCTTGAAGGGAATCCAGGCTGGGCTGGAGAAGGCCTTCCCGGGACAACAGGTCCATATCGATAGTTATACGGACGATTTCTCCAAGGTTCTGTTCACGACTGAAAGCGCGAATGATCCCGCTGCTTATCACCTCCTTGTAGACAAAAAGCAGGTGGTGAATCTTGGCGGCGAGCGGCCCTGGATCAAGCCTGGGCTCACTGGACAAGAGAGTTGGGTGACCTACAAGGCGCGGGACGGAATGGAGATTCCTGCCATTCTTGATCTGCCGGCCGGCTGGAAAAAAGGCGACGCTCCTGCGCCAGCAATAGTCATGCCGCATGGGGGACCTTGGGCGCGGGATTATCTCGGCTGGGACGCCACGGGTTGGGTGCCCATGCTCACCTCGCGAGGTTATGCGATATTGCGCCCGCAATATCGAGGCTCGCAGGGGCTGGGCCGCAAGCTTTGGCTTGCGGGCGACGCGGAATGGGGCAAGAAGATGTCGGACGATCTCGACGACGGGGCGGCATGGTTGATTTCGCAGGGTATCACCCAAAACGGCGATATCGCCATTTTTGGATATTCGTACGGGGGTTTTGCCGCGGTGGCCGCGGACGTCCGCAGTCCGTCGCCGTATCAGTGCTCTATTGCCGGGGCGCCGGTGGCCAACCTCGGGCGGCTCAATACGTCGTGGAGCGACAATCGCCTGCAGCGCATCCTCCAGGGGAAGACCGTCAAGGGCATGGACCCGATGCGCAACGTCGACAAGGCTCACCTTCCGATCATGCTGTTCGATGGCGATCGCGACGTGCGGACACCGCCCAGCATTCACGCCCATCCGTTCTACGAGGCGGTCAAGGACAAGGTTCCGGCCCAGTTCCACTGGATTCCAGACATGCCGCACAGCATGCCGTGGTATCCGAGTCAGCAGCGGCAAACGCTCAACCTGATCGTAAGCTTCCTGGCCAAGGATTGCGGCTTGTCACACCCGGGACCAGCCAACTGAGCCTCTATTCGTCCCGGAGCAAAAGCTTCGGGACGAACAATGCGGAGAGACCAGGACCACGAAGTTGCTCTCATCCAGGGCGACTCTGCGCCTCGCGCAGCACCTGCGTCACAACGGCCGAGTTCAGTGCAACGCCCTCTCAAGCGGGTGCGGCATGATCGACGACGGCTGGCACGGCTAGACCACGAACGTTCCTATCGTGCACGCGGTGGGTGCCACCCGTCACATGCGCAACAACGGCGACCACTTCGAAATCTCTTGCTCCTGACTCAGCAAACCAGGAGGCAAGGTGCGAGTTGCAGCTTGCATTGCCATCACAACAAGGCGATGTCGGCGATGGCGTCGAAGCGCGCCTTGATCCGCGCCAGCAGTGCGACGCGATTCGCGCGCAGAGCGGGGTCTTCGGCCATCACCATCACGCCATCGAAGAAGGCATCGACCGGCGCCTGCAGTTGCGCGAGGCGCTTGAGCGCACCGGCGTAGTCGCGCTCTGCGGTGACGCCTTCAAGGCGTGGCGCGTTGTCCGCGCGAGCCGCGTCCAGCGCCTGCGCAAGCGCCTGCTCGGCGGGTTCGTGCAACAGGGCTGTATCCAGTTCACGTTGCGCGGCCGCTTCCGCGTCGATGCCTTCCTTCCGCAGGATGTTGGCGACGCGCTTGTTGGCAGCGGCAAGGTTCTCCGCCTCGGGTTGTTGCGCGAAGGACGCGACGGCGCGCAGGCGGCGGTCGAAATCGACGAGGCTGGCAGGCCGCAGCGCGGCCACCGCTTCGAATTGCTGCGACGTGAAACCCTGCTCCGTGTAGTAGCCGCGCAGGCGGTCGAGAATGAATGCGTGCAGCTCTGCAGCAATGTCCGCACGACGTTCTGCCATGCTCCCATTCGCGAGCGGTTCGCCCGATTTCTGTTTGGCTGAAAAAGCCGCATCGGGAATTTCCGCCAGCGCGTCCTTCAGCAGTAGGGCGAGATCGAGATCGAGCCCACCCTCGATCAGCGTGCGTGCAACCCCAAGCGCCGCACGGCGCAGCGCGAATGGGTCCCTGTTGCCGGTCGGTTTCATGCCGAGCGCGAAAATGCCGGCCAAGGTGTCCAGCTTGTCGGCCAGCGACATGCATTGCGCCAGCGCGCCTTGGGCGATGCCATCGCCAGCATTGCGCGGCCGATAGAACTCCTCCAACGCGTTCGCGACTTCGACGGCTTCGCCTTGCGCGGCCGCGTAGTGACGGCCCATCACGCCCTGCAACTCGGGGAATTCGCCGACCATCCGGGTCAGCAGGTCGCAGCGCGACAAGCCGGCGGCGTGTGCCGCCTGCGCCGCGTCGACGTCGATGCCTTGCGCGAACAGGCGTTCGGCGATCGCGTTGGCCAGTTCCGCCACGCGTACGGTCTTGTCCCACAGGCTGCCGAGCGCCTTCTGGTAGGTGACGTCGCGCAAGCCTTGCTGGTACGACGCCAACGGCGTCTTCAGGTCTTCGTCGAAGAAGTATTTCGCGTCGGCAAAGCGCGGGCGAATCACGCGCTCATAGCCGTGGCGGATCTGCTCGGGTTCTTTCGATTCCAGATTCGCGATACCGATGAAGTGTTCGGTGAGCTTGCCGTCGGCGTCGAACACCGGCACGAACTTCTGGTTGGCGCGCATGGTGGTGACCAGCGCTTCGTGCGGCACTGCCAGGAAATCGCGGTCGAAAGTGCAGGCGATTGCGACTGGCCATTCGTTGAGATTGGCCAATTCGTCGAGCAATGCATCATCAAGGTGCGGTGTGCAATCGGCCGGCGCGACGCGCGCGATTTCATCGCGGATGCGCTGGCGGCGTTCGGCCGGATCGGCCAGCACCTTTGCCGCGTGCAGCGGTTCCGCGTAACTGTCGGCGTCCACCAGATGCACCGGCGTCGGGTGCATGAAGCGATGCCCACGCGATTGCCGGCCGCTCTTCACGCCGAAAAGTTCGCCCGCGATCACCTGGTCGCCGTGCAGCATCACCAGCCAATGCACTGGACGCACGAACGCGAAATCATGATCGCCCCAGCGCATCGGCTTCGGAATCGGCAGCGCGGCCGCGGCCTCGCGCACGATTACAGGCAGCAGTTCGGCAGTCGTGCGACCGGGCGAAACGCTGCGGTGCATGAAACGCTCACCCTTCGCATCCGTCGTGCGTTCGAGTTGCGACCAGTCGACACCGGCCTTGCCGGCAAAGCCGAGCAACGCCTTGGTAGGTTGCCCATCCGCGTCCAAGGCAATGTTGACGTACGGGCCTGGGCTTTCGCTGCGCTGCTCGGGTTGGGTGAAGGCTACGCCCGGCACCCATGCCGCAAGGCGGCGCGGTGTGGCGAAGGTCCGCGCGTGTTCGACATCGGCGGCGATGCCGCGTTTCGACAAGCCGTCGCACACGCCTCGCGCGAAAGCCTGTGCCAAGTCGTCCACCGCATGGATGGGTAACTCCTCCACTCCGATTTCGACCAGCAACGCGCGCTCAGCCATGCGCGGCCTCCACTTGCATTTCGCGCAGCGCTGTCCAAGCTTTCGCGACGGCATGCGCGAGCGCGCGCACGCGCAGGATGTAACGCTGGCGTTCGGTCACCGAAATCGCGCGGCGGGCATCCAGAAGATTGAACGCATGGCTGGCCTTCATCACCTGTTCGTAGGCGGGCAGCGGCAAGTCCAGCGCGACCAGTTTGTTGGCCTCGGCTTCGCAGGCGTCGAAACGGTGGAACAGCTCTTTCGTGTCCGCGTATTCGAAGTTGTAGGCGCTCTGTTCCACTTCGTTGCGATGGAACACGTCGCCATAGGTCACCACGCCGTGCGGCGCGGTCGTCCACACGAGATCGAACACGCTGTCCACGTTCTGCAGATACATCGCGAGCCGCTCGAGGCCGTAGGTGATCTCGGCCGTCACGGGTTTGCACTCGAGGCCGCCGACCTGCTGGAAATAGGTGAACTGGGTGACCTCCATCCCGTTCAACCACACTTCCCAGCCGAGTCCCCACGCGCCCAGCGTCGGCGATTCCCAGTTGTCCTCGACCAGCCGCAAGTCGTGCACCAGCGGATCGATGCCGAGCGCGCGCAGAGAACCGAAGTACCGCTCCACCACGTCATCGGGATTCGGCTTCAGCACCACTTGATATTGGTAGTACTGCTGCAGGCGGTTGGGATTTTCGCCGTAGCGGCCGTCGGTCGGCCGCCGGCACGGCTGCACGTACGCGGCCGCCCACGGATCGGGACCGAGCGCGCGCAGGAATGTCGCAGGATGAAACGTGCCCGCGCCGACCTCGAGATCCAGCGGCTGCAGCAGCACGCAACCCTGTTCCGCCCAATAGCGGTTCAGGGTCTGGATCACGTCCTGGAAAGTCGGTGCTGCCATCGGTTCGGGAGCGCGGCGCAAAGCGCGTTAGTATAGCCGCGAGGCCCGAATTTCCGGCGGTCCATGCGGATCGGGCGCGCTTTCGGCAGCGGGGCAGGCAATGGCGGCAAACCCGAATTCCACCGCGGTGCTCGGCCGGCACGGGCGCCTGGAACTGGCCGAAGTACTGGCGGCGTTGATCGCCGACGGCCTGCTGGCCGCCGAGGACGCCAAGCGCATCCGCGCGACCAGCCGCGCGGGTCGCGGCGCGGTCGAACTGCATCCGCTGGTGGTGATCGCGAGCGCCAAACCGGAGAACCGTGCCGATCCCGGCAAGCCGCTGACGGTGGAATCGCTGACCGTATGGCTGGCCGACAAGGCCGGCCTGCCGTACCTCAGGATCGACCCGATGAAGATCGACGTGGCCGCGGTGACGCAGGCGGTGAGCCAGGCCTATGCGCAGCGCCATCGCATCCTGCCGGTCGCGGTCGAACGCGGCGCGGTGACGTTTGCCAGCGCCGAACCCTTCGACACGCATTGGGCCGCCGATTTGTCGCAGATGTTGCGGCGCGAAGTGAAGCGCGTCATGGCGAACCCGTTGGACATCCACCGCTACCTGATGGAGTTCTACGGCGTGCAGCGCTCGATCGCCAAGGCGCGCGAAGCGAAGCAGGATTCGATGGACGGCTCCGCGATCCTGAACTTCGAGCAGTTGCTGGAACTCGGCAAATCGGGCGAGATCGGCGCCGACGACCGCCACGTCGTCCATATCGTGGACTGGCTGCTGCAGTACGCGTTCGAGCAGCGCGCGTCCGACATCCATCTCGAACCGCGGCGCGAGGCCGCGCAGATACGCTTCCGCATCGATGGCGTGATGCACAAGGTGTTCGAACTGCCGCCCGCGGTGATGACCGCGGTGACCGCGCGCATCAAGATCCTCGCGCGGCTGGATGTCGCCGAAAAGCGCCGTCCGCAGGATGGCCGCATCAAGACCCGTTCGGCGGGCGGTCGCGAAGTGGAACTGCGCATCTCCTCGATGCCGACCGCGTTCGGCGAAAAGATCGTGATGCGCATCTTCGACCCCGACATCGTGGTCAAGCAATTCGCGCAGCTCGGATTTTCGTCCGAAGAAGAAAAGACCTGGCGGGCAATGGTGGAGCGCCCGCATGGCATCGTGCTGGTGACGGGGCCGACCGGTTCGGGCAAGACCACGACGTTGTATTCGACGCTGAAGCACCTGGCGCGGCCGGAACTCAACGTGTGCACCGTCGAAGATCCGATCGAAATGGTGTCGCCGGAATTCAACCAGTCGCAGGTGCAACCTGCGATCGATTTCGATTTTGCGGCCGGCGTGCGGACGCTGCTGCGACAGGACCCCGACATCATCATGGTCGGCGAGATCCGCGATCTCGAAACCGCGCAGATGGCGGTGCAGGCGTCGCTCACCGGGCACCTCGTGCTGTCCACGCTGCACACCAACGATGCGCCGTCCGCGATCACGCGCCTGCTCGACCTTGGCGTGCCGCATTACCTGATCCAATCGACGCTCGCCGGCGTGGTCGCGCAGCGCCTCGTGCGCACGCTCTGCCCGCATTGCAAGGTCAAGGCGAAACAGGACCCGCAAACCTGGGCCGTGCTGACGCGCGGCTGGGTGCTGCCGCCGCCGGCCGAGGTGTACGAACCGGTCGGCTGCCTCGAATGCCGCAACACCGGCTATCTTGGCCGCACCGGCGTGTACGAGATGATGACGATCTCGCCGCGCCTGCGCGGCATGATCACGGCACAGCTCGATCTCGGCGCATTCACCGGCGGTGCGCTGCAGGAGGGGCTGCAGCCGCTGCGCATTTCCGCGGCGACGCAGGTGCGGCGCGGCCTGACCACCGTCGAGGAAGTCCTGTCGGTGCTGCCGGCGGGCGAGTAGCGCAGGCGCGCGTGCGCTGAAGGGCCGGCGATGAAGCGTTCCGCGATCGTGATCGGCGCCGGCATCGCGGGCTTGAGCGCCGCCCATCATCTTTCCGCGCGCGGCATCGACGTGGTCGTGCTGGAAGCGTCGGATCGCGTCGGTGGACGCATGACCAGCGATCGCCACGAGGGTTGGGTGGTCGATTGCGGCGCGCAATTCCTGTCGGACGGTTATACCGTCATCGGTGCGCTGGTCGATGCGCTGGGATTGTCGGCGCAGGTGCACGGCGTAACGGGCTGGACCGGCATCGTGCGCGACGGCAAGGTGCGGCGCATCCATCCGCGACGTCCGTGGACCTTGCCTTCCAGCGGTCTGCTGCGCTGGAAGGATGCGGTGCGCGCCACGCGCGCGAGCCTGAAGCTGGCGCACGACGCGCGCGACTTGCCGCTGAACGACTATGCGGGCTGGCGTTCGCTCGATCATGAGGACGCGGCGCACTCGCTGGCCCAACGCTTCGGCAGCGACGCGCTGGAATACCTGTTCGAGCCGATGCTGGAAAGCTTCTACTTCCAGCCGCCCGAAGGCATGGCGCTGGCGTTGCCCGCGATGGTGTGGAGTTTCGGCGCTCGCGGCAAATCGGTGTCCGCCTTGGCGGATGGCCTCGGTGCGCTGCCGGAAGCGCTGTCAAAACGCCTGGACGTGCGGGTGTCGTCGCCCGTGACCGGCATCGAACAGGGCACCGCTGGCGTGCAGGTCGCGACACCCAGCGAAACCTTTCGCGCCGATTTTGTCGTGCTCGCCACCACCGCCGGCACCGCGCGCAAGCTGTGGCCCCCCATGAACGAAATCACCGCACGCCTTCTGGATACGTCTTACAGCGCCACGCTCAACATCAGCCTCGGCGTTCCCGAAGGCATTACTTGCGATCGCGCGCTCGAAGAGATCTATGCGGTGCTGATTCCGCGGCGCGAGCGCAGGGTGGTCGCGGCGTTTGCGTTCGAGTCCCGCAAGTGCCCGCACTACGCCGAGCGCGGCGAACTCCTGAACGTGATGCTGGATGGTGCGGCCGGCGCGCGCCTCATCGATGCGTCGGAAGGCGAGGTGCTGGGCGAAGTGATCCCGGAGCTGGAACGCTACCTGCCCGGATTGGCGTCGCGGACGGGTTTCGTGCGGGTGCATCGCTGGCCGGAAGCGGCGCCCTGTTCGCCGCCCGGACGTGCGACGCAGCTGGACGCGTATCGCCGGCGCGGCTTGGCGGATTCGCGCGTGGTCCTGGCCGGCGATTACATGGGCATTCCGTGTACCGAAGGCGCGGCCGAGAGCGGGCGGTGGGCCGCCGTACAGATCGCGGGTGCCCTCGCCGGGTGATCGACTGCCGCCCGCCATCCCGGAATACTCGCGCCGTCCATGGCCCAGCGACTTCGCACTTCACCGCATTGAACGAAAGTCACCGGGCACCGGCTTTCGCCGCGACGGCGAGCAAACCCGGGGCTTCTCCAGGAGAAATTTGCGGAATACGGGAAAACCGGGACGCGTGGCGTCCCGGTTGTTTCGCGTCAGCTGGCGTCAGGAACCCGACGTCGGCGGCGCATTGCCCGAGAACTTCACGGCTTCGGCACCGGTGATCGGCCCGGCCACGTGCGCCTGGTCGCTGATGTACAGCTTCACCGGACGTTCGAAGGTGAGCGGACCATTCACGGTGGCGCCCGCACCGATGGTGATGCGCGGAATGTTGTCGGTGCCGAAGTGGATGCCGAGGACGCCGTTGTCGTTCGGCTTCTTCACCGTGATGCCGCCGTCGACCACGGCGTTGCCAGTGACGTCGATGTCGCCGCTGACGGTGGTGATGCCCTGTCCGACGTGCGCACCATCCACGGTGATGTGGCTGTTGACGTTGGTGAGCTTGCCGTTGACGGCGGACCCGCTCGCCAGGCTCAGCGCGCCGTTGACGGCGGTGACGTCGCCGGAAACCGTCGCGTTCTTGTCCAGCGTCACGCGGCCGTTCACGGTATCGACGCTGCCGGCGGTGGCGTGCTCGCCCAGCGTGATGCCGCCGTTCACGGTGCTGGCATCGCCCACCTGCGCGCCCTCGGCGATGTGGATCGAGCCGTTCACGGTGGAAGCCTTGTCGGCCTTGGCGTTGGCGCCGACATTCACGGAACCGTTCACGGTGCTGGCGTCGTGGGTGCTGGAGCCCGCGGCGACATCGACGGAACCGTTGACCCCGCTGACGCAGGCACCGAGTGCGAGCGGCAGGGCCAGCAGGGCCAGGGCGAGGGTGCAAAGACGTGCGGATCGCATCGAAAACCTCCTGCGCGGTGCGCGTGGACCAAGGCCGATCGTGCCCGACTAGTGTGGTGATGACAATAGGTCCAACGTCACCCCGACTTTCGACATGCAATCGCCCCTGACCGCGGCCTCCCTGGTGTTATATCCGTCAGCAATACCTCTCGAAAGCCGTGGGCGCCAGAACGCCCATCCATGGGCTGACTTTCACAACAGCGGCCTCGGAAGGAGTGTTCGCATGGCGGCGGCTGCCGACGGAGCAAACGCAACCATCGCTACAATGCAGGGACTTCCTGACAGGCACTCAGACATGCCCACCCTCGTGATGATCCGCCACGGCCAGTCGCTGTGGAACCGGGAAAACCGCTTCACCGGCTGGGCCGATGTCGACCTGTCGGACCAGGGCTGGGTCGAGGCGCGCGAGGCAGGCGGGTTGCTGAAGCGCGAAGGCTACATGTTCGACGTCGCGCACACCTCGGTCCTGAAGCGTGCGGTGCACACCCTGTGGGGCGTGATGGATGCGATGGACCTTGCGTGGCTGCCGGTGCTCACCGATTGGCGTTTGAACGAGCGCCACTACGGCGCGTTGACCGGATTGAACAAGGCCGAGATCGCGGCCAAGCACGGTGACGAACAGGTGCATATCTGGCGCCGCAGCTACGACGTGCCGCCGCCGCCGCTGGATCCCGCCAAAAACTTCTGCGCCAACGATCCGCGTTACGCCAAGCTCGAACCCGCGCAGATTCCGCTTACCGAGTGCCTCAAGGACACCGTCGCGCGCGTGCTGCCGTATTGGCACGAAGTTCTGGCGCCCGCGATGCTGGCGGGCCAGCGGGTACTGGTTTCCGCGCACGGCAATTCCATGCGCGCGCTGGTGAAATACCTCGACGGCATTTCCGACGCCGACATCACCGGCCTCAACATTCCCAATGGCGTGCCGCTGGTGTACGAGTTCGACGAGGCGCTGAAGCCGGTGAAGCGTTTCTATCTCGGCGACTCCGCCGCGATCGCCGCCAAGGAGGCCGCGGTCGCGAATCAGGGTCGCGCGAAGTAGGTTGGTGCTGAGCGCAGCGAAGCCCAACGCGGATCGCGGTAATGTAGGGACGCGAGCAGGGCTCGCCGGTGACGCTGGGCTTCCACCGATGAAGCCGGCGTCAGCCCAACCGTGTATTGTGATTTTGCCCGAGTCGCGCTTGGGCAAAAGTGCGGATGCCGTGCCAACCTTGCTCAAAGCCGTAGCGTAGATCTACGGGTTTCGCGGCGAACTACTCCTTCGTCCTTTTCCATGGCCACGCCGCCGCGAAACTCGCGACGCCGATCGCCGCGAGCACGATCGGGGGCCAGATGCCGTAGCGGTCGCCCAGTGCGAAGACCAGACCCGCGCCTACCAGCAGCGCGCCGCCGAATGCGGCGGCCAGGATCCGGCGCTGGATTTCGCGCTGCAGCACGCGCAGGTGCTCCAGCTCGCGCTCGCCGAATTGCAGTGGGCCGTTGCCCTCGGCCAGTGCCTCCAGCGCGTCGTGGATCTTCTCGGGAATCAGCGGCGCGATCCTCAACCATTCGGGAATGCGCTTGCGGATTTCGCGGAGCGCATGGCGCGCGCTGTAGCGATCCGCCAGGATACGCTTCAGCACCGGTTGCGCCACCGACCAGATGTCGATGTCCGGATCGAGCTGGCGCCCCAGTCCCTCGACGTTCAGCAGCGTCTTTTGCAGCAGGATCAGTTGCGGCTGCAGCGTCAGTTCGAACCGACGCGCGGTGCTGAAGAGTTTCGCCACCACCTCCGCCAGCGAGATTTCCGAAAGCGGGCGGGTGAAGTATGGTTCGCACACTGTGCGCACCGCGGCTTCCAGCTCGTCCACGCGGATGTGCCGCGGCATCCAGCCCGCCTCGAGATGCAGTTCGGCGATGCGGCGGTAGTTGCGCTCGAACATCGCGATGAAATTTTCCGCCAGCCAGTATTGGTCCTGGTCCGGCAGCGAACCCATGATCCCGAAGTCCAGCGCGATGAAGCGCGGATCTCGGGTGCGCGCGGGATCGACCCAGATGTTGCCCGGATGCGCATCGGCATGGAAGAAGTTGTCGCGGAACACCTGCTCGTAGAACAGGCGCACGCCTTTCTCCGCGAGCACGCGCCGGTCGATGCCGGCCTTGTCCAGCGCGGCGATGTCATCGGCCGGGATGCCGTGCACGCGCTCCATCGTCAACACCTTTTCGCAGGTGTGCGACCAGAAGATCTGCGGCACGTACAGGTCGTCGGAATTCTCGAAATTGCGCCGCAGCAGGCTGGCGTTGGCGCCCTCGTTCTGCAAGTTCAGCTCGTTGTGCAGGGTCTTGGCGACTTCGTCGAACATGTCGCGCGGGCGGATCTTGTCGGCCTGCGGATGCCAGCGCTGCACCAGCCAGGCCAGCGCGTCCAGCAGCTCCAGATTGCGGCGCACGTTGGCCGCGACGTTCGGGCGCAAAACCTTGACCACGACTTCGCGTTCCAGGACGGCCGTCGCCGGCGGCTCGGCGTTCCCGTATCCGGGCCGGGCGGAATGACGCACGCCGCCGGGAACGGCCTTGCCGATCGCGCCCGGCAGCAGGCGCGCGGCGTGCACCTGCGCGATCGAAGCCGACGCCAGCGGGGTTTCGTCGA
Organism: Rhodanobacteraceae bacterium; assembly: GCA_051962095.1. GTDB lineage: Bacteria > Pseudomonadota > Gammaproteobacteria > Xanthomonadales > Rhodanobacteraceae > 66-474. Next base: position 20,101 of record JBQCCP010000022.1, on the reverse strand, counting down.
AGCTGACGTACAACTCGCCGATCGGCTTGCCCAGCGATTCCTCGATGATTGCGCGGGCCACCGTGCCCGGAAACGGCGGCACCTGGTCCTGCAGATGCGCCAGTTCGTCGGCGACGTCTTCCGGAATCAGGTCGCGGCGCGTGGACAGCACCTGGCCGGCCTTCACCCAGATCGGCCCGAGTTCGGTGAGCGCGAGCCGCAGGCGCACGCCGCGCGGCAGCAGCGCGATCTTGCGGCGGCGCGGCAGCAACGCACGTGCCCAGCGCAGCGGCCGCATCGCATGTTGTTCGTCGATCAGGTCGTCGACGCGGTAACGCACAAGCACCGCGGCCACGTGCAGCACGCGCGGCAACAGGCGCAGGGGTGTCATGGCTGGGGCCTGCTCACGCTATGCCGCGCGAGCCGCGTTGCTTCCGCAGCGGTCGCCAGATGAGGCGCGTACCGCAGCGCCAGAGTGGTTCTCTGGTCAAGGTGCGCACAGATGGATGGCGGCCGCTGCGGAGCAACCCTCCGGGCCGGGGCCCTTTGCCCGCATGGCTGCGTCATCGCTCGTCTATGTATCGACATACATCTTCCTCACTCTTCCTTGCCCTGCGAGCAAAGGGTCGCCGGCGCGGCCACGTGGCATGGCGTGAACAGGCCCTAGTTCCCCAGGCGCGACACGCGTACGGCCAGGCGATCGGCGCGCTCGCGCAGTGCGTCGACCTCGTCGAGGAAGGCATTCATTTCCGCGTGCGGCACCGTCAGGCGGGCTTCGTCACGTAGCCAGTCGATACTGTCGTCGCGGAAATGCTGCGCGTTCTGGCCTGCCCACTTCGCGGCGTCGTGCAGGGCACGCGAGATCGCGGTGCCGGCGACTTCGCCGAACACGGTCGCGAACGCGGCTTCGAAATCCGGCCGGTACTCGCGGGCCAGCTTCTGCACACGCCGCGCGAGTTCGGCATCGCCCGCGATCTCCACCTTGCCCGCGGGACGCGCCTCGCTGTCGCGGTCCAGCGCCATCGCGAGCAGCGCGCCCGGCGTCGCGTTGACTTCGAAATCGTTGGTGTTGCCGTCGTCGCGCGCGTTGGGTGGCGGTTCGATCTGCAGCGTCGCATTGCGCGCGGCGATCGAGAACGCGATGTCGGGCCCACGCAGGTGCACGCCGATGCGGCGGCCTTCCAGTTTGCCGATCGCTTCGCGCGTGTCGGGATCGAGCGCGACCAGGCGGTTCAGCGCGAGCGTCAGTGCAAGGCCGCCCAGTTTGCGCAGCGGGTGGGGAATCCAGGCGTTGGGTTCGCGATCGGGCATCCGTTGATTGTATGCGATCGCCCACGATCACCGCGTTGGCTGTCATGACCGTGATCTCCAATGACAGCCGCCACCGTGACGAATGCATTTCCGCGACACCACTTCGCTTAAAGCATCTGCGTTGCGTGACCAAGGGTGAGCCTTTAAGCTGGCGACACTCCGTCGGGGAGTAGCCGCCTTCGGCATGGCGTCGAAGGGCCTGCGTCAACACACTCGGCCGGCAGGCCGTGGCGCAAGGCGATCGCAGCGATCGGCGAGACCGACAGTCGCGACGCGCGTGTCCGGGCCGGAACGCACGTCGGGATTGTCGCGCGTCACCCGGCCCCGGAGATCTCCTTGGAAGCCTTCCTTGTTTCGTTGGGCGCGGTCGCGTTGGCGGAAATCGGCGACAAGACCCAACTGCTGTCGCTGGTGCTGGCGGCGAAGTTCCGCAAACCGTGGCCGATCTGCGCCGGCATCCTGGTCGCCTCGCTGCTCAGTCACGCGATCGCGGCCGAACTCGGCGCGTGGCTGGCGCAGTGGATGACGCCGGAAGTGCAGCGCTGGCTGATCGGGCTGTCGTTTCTCGCCGTTGCGGCATGGGCGCTGTTGCCGGAGAAGGAAGAACCCGTCGATGCGCCGCCACGGCAAGGGCGTGGCGTATTCGTGGTCTCTGTGATCGCGTTTTTTCTCGCCGAGTTGGGTGATCGCACGCAGATCGCGACGGTGGTGCTGGGCGCACACTATCACCCGCTGTGGCAAGTGATCGCGGGCAGCACCGCGGGAATGATGCTCGCGAACGTGCCGGTGGTGTTCCTCGGCGCACGCTTCGCCGCGCGGCTGCCGCTGCGCGCAACGCGACTTGCCGCCGCGGCATTGTTTGCGGCTCTCGGTGTGTGGATTCTGCTGCGTTAGATCCCTCCGGGAAAGCCCAACTGCCGCCACGCCTCGTAAACGGCGATCGCGACCGCGTTGGAAAGATTGAGGCTGCGGTTGTCGGGCTGCATCGGCAGCCGCAGGCGTTGCGGCTCGGGGATGGAGGCGAGCACTTCGCCGGGCAAGCCGCTGGTCTCGCGGCCGAACAGGAAAGCGTCGCCGTCGGCAAAGCGAACGTCGGTGTAGCGACGCGTCGCGTGGCTGGTGAGGGCGAACAGCCGCGGGCGCTGCAGCAACGCGAGGCACGCATCGAGATCGTCGTGCGTCATCACGTCGACGAACTCGTGGTAGTCGAGTCCCGCGCGGCGCAGCTTGGCGTGGTCGAGTTCGAAGCCCAGCGGGCGGATCAGGTGCAGCGACGCGCCGGTGTTCGCACACAGCCGGATCACGTTGCCGGTGTTGGGCGGGATTTCGGGTTGGTAGAGGATGACGTGCAGCACCTGGGGATTATCACCGGCGCACGACCATATCCATCCGGCGCGCTGTGCGCCGGATGGTTCCGGACCGCCGCCTCGCACACGGCAACGGGTGCGGAATCAGTGCGCGCGAATCAGCAATGCGCAGATGCCGAACACCACCACCAGAGCCGTCATTGCATAGAGGCCCCGCAGAATGATCAGTTCGCTTTTCATGCTGTTTCCCCCTGCTGGCACAGGCGCGGACGCCCGGTCAAGGGATCGAAGCATCGCCTGTGCCATTTGGCGCGGAAACCGGCGTTCCGGCTGCCGCAATGTGAACTGCATCACGTTATGTACGACCATGCCTGATTGCTCGACGATCAGTGCTTCCGCGGCTGGGACGGCTGAGACAGCTTCACCAGGGCAATTCCGCGCCGTCGTAGGCCAGGAATTTGCCGGCATCGCCGGTATGCGCGTGCTCGATCAGGCCCAGCAGCGCATGCGCGGAGTCGGCCGGGGCGAGGGTCGCACTTTTGCCGCCCATCGACGTCTTGACCCAGCCTGGATGCACGGTCAGCACCACGATCCCGCGCGGCGCGAGTTCGGCGGCCAGGCGCTTCACCGCCATGTTGAGCGCGGCCTTGCTCATCGCGTAGCTGATGGTGCGGAAACCGTTGGCCTGCGCGATCGAGCCGAGTTGCGAGGTGATGCACAGCACCCGCGGCTTGTTGCCGAGTGCCAGCAGCGGCGCCAGCGCCTGCGTGATCAGCAGCGGCGCCGTGGCGTTTACCGCGAAACTCTCCGCCAGTGATTCCGCCTTGACGTTGCCGAAGCGTTCGCCCGACACCAGCACGCCGGCGTTGTTGACCAGCAGGTCGATGCGCTGCAGGTGTTTCGCCGCGGCCTGCGGCAGGGCGTCGATCGCGGCGGCATCGGCGACGTCGAGCTTGTGGATCGCGAGGCGGCCGTCGTTCGCCGCCGCCAGCGCATCCAGCACCCTGGCTTGCGAAGGATCGCGGCAACACGCCAGCACGCGCGCGCCGCGCTCCAGCAGTTCGGTGACGAAGGCCAATCCGAGTCCGCGGTTGGCGCCGGTGACGAGGCAGCGTTGCATGCGTCGAGTGTAAACCCGCCATCGGCAACGTGCGTTCCGGCCGATTGCTTTATCGCATGCGCCCGGCTAGGTTTGCCGGACCACTCAAGGTCCGGGGAGGACACCATCATGCGCACGCACTGGCTGGCGTGGGTCGCAGCGTTAGGCATCGCGTCGTTCGCGGGCGCGGCACAGGCCGCATCGGACGCCAACAAGATCGATATTCCCTACACCCGCTTCACGCTTCCGAACGGCTTGACCGTCGTGGTCAGCGAAGACCACAAGGCGCCGATCGTGGCGGTGAGCGTGTGGTACCACGTCGGCTCCGGTTACGAGCCGGAAGGCAAGACCGGCTTCGCGCATCTGTTCGAACACCTGATGTTCCAGGGTTCGGAAAACCACAAGGACGAATACTTCCGGCCGTTCGAGCTGGTCGGTGCCACCGGCATGAATGGCACCACCTGGCTTGATCGCACCAACTACTTCGAGACCGTGCCGACCACCGCGCTGGACATGGCGCTGTGGATGGAGTCGGACCGCATGGGGCATCTGCTTGGCGCGATCGGGCAGCCCGAGCTGGACGAGCAGCGCGGGGTGGTCCAGAACGAGAAGCGCCAGGGCGAGAACCAGCCCTACGGCCGCGCGTTCGAGGACATCCAGGCCAACGCGTTCCCGGCCAATCATCCCTACCACCACGACACCATCGGTTCGATGGCCGACTTGAATGCCGCTTCGCTCGACACCGTGAAGCAGTGGTTCAAGGATTACTACGGCGCGGCCAATACCACGCTGGTGCTGGTCGGCGACATCACGCCGGAACAGGCGCGCGAAAAGGCCATGCAATATTTCGGCGACATCCCCGCCGGCCCGCGCGTGCCGCGGCCGCAGGCCTGGGTCACGGCGCGCGACCATTCGACTTCCGGCACGATGTCCGACAACGTTGCGCAGACGCGCATCTACCGCGAATGGAACACACCGGGCCTGGATGCCGAGGGCAGTGACCGGCTGATGCTGGATCTCGCTGCACGGGTGCTGGGCGGTGGCAAGACCTCGCGGCTGTACCAGCGGCTCGTCTACAAGGACAAGCTGGCCGACGACGTGTCGGTCGGCAACATGAGCTTCGAACTTGCCAGCATGACCCTGCTGCAGGTTGACGTGAAGAAAGGCGCCGATCCGAAGCAGGTCGAAGCCGCGGTCGCGGACGAATGGGCGAAGTTCCTGAAGGACGGCCCGACCGCCGACGAGCTCGCGCGCGCCAAGACCACCTACCGCACCTCGACCATCTACGGATTGGAGCGCGTCGGCGGGTTTTCGGGCAAGGCGGTGACGCTGGCCGAAGGGCAGGTGTACCGCAATGATCCGGGCGCCTGGAAGAAGGACTTCGTCATCACGATGGCCGCGACGCCCGCCGAGGTGAAGGCCGCGGCCGACCGGTGGCTGTCGAAGGGCGATTACACGCTGACGGTCGCGCCGGGCAAGGTCGATGCGGCCGATGCCGCGGACATTGCCGGCCGCGCCGCGATCCCGGGCCGTCCGGCCGACCAGCTTTCGCCCGCGGGCGATTACAAGGTCACCCGCAGCGACGTCGATCGCGGCAAGGGCGTACCCAGCGTGACGGCATTCCCCGATCTCACTTTCCCGAAACTGCAGCATGGCAAACTCAAGAACGGCATCGAAGTGGTGCTGGCCGAGCGCCATACGATTCCCGTGGTGCACGTCGAGGCGCTGTTCGATGCGGGCTACGCCGCGGATCAGGGCCGCAAGCTCGGCACTTCCAGCTTCACGATGGGGATGCTGGACGAGGGCACCAGGGATCTCGACTCGGTCGAGATCGCCAAACGCAAGCAGCGGCTCGGCGCCGACATCTCCACTGGCTGCGATCTCGACGCCTGCATCGCCGCGATGAGCGCGCTCGACGACAAGCTCGCCGAATCGCTGACGCTGTATGCCGACGTGGTGCGCAATCCCGCGTTCCGCGACGCCGACCTCGCGCGCCTGCGCGGGCAATGGCTGGCCGGGATCGCGCAGGAGAAGACCCAGCCGACGGCGGTCGCGTTGCGCCTGCTGCCGCCGATCCTGTACGGCAAGGGCAACGCGTACGCGATCCCGTTCACCGGCTCGGGCACCGAGGCTTCGATCAAGTCGCTGACCGCGACCGACATGCGCGGCTTCGTGCACGACTACATCCGACCGGACAACATGAAGCTGCTGGTCGCGGGCGACACCACGCTGGAAGCGATCATCCCGCAACTGGAAAAAGTCTTTGGTGACTGGAAGGCTCCGGCCACGAAGATTCCGGCCAAGAACCTCGCCAAGGTCGAGTATCCGGCGAAGGCCAGCGTGTACCTGGTGAATCGCCCGGGTGCGCAGCAGTCGGTGATCATCGCGGGTCTCGTCGCACCGTCCACCAAGGCGCCCAACAACCTCGAGATCGGCACCATGAACGGGGCGTTCGGCGGCACCTTCACCTCGCGCCTCAACATGAACCTGCGCGAGGACAAGCACTGGGCCTATGGCGCCTTCAGCTTCAGCCCCGGTGCGATCGGCCAGCGGCCGTTCCTGATGTACGCGCCGGTGCAGACCGACAAGACCGCGCCGTCCGCGGAAGAAGTGCTGAAGGAAGCGCGTGCGGTGATCGGCGACAAGCCGCTCACCGACAAGGAAATCGCCAAGATCAAGGACAACGACATCCGCAAGATGCCGGGCCAGTACGAAACCGCGCAAGCGGTGCTGGGCGCCGTCGAGGGCATCGTGAAGTACGACCGCCCCGACGACTACGTGCAGACCCTGAAAGGCCGCATCGAGGCGCAGAAGGATGCGGACATCAACGCGGCGGCGAAGGAAGTGATCCATCCGGATCACCTGACCTGGGTGATCGTCGGTGACCTGTCGAAGATCGAGCAGCCAGTGCGCGCGTTGAACCTCGGCGAGGTGCGCGTGATCGATGCGGATGGCAATCCGGTGAGGTGATCGGCCTGGTAGCCCGGATGGAGGCGCATCGCGCCGAAATCCGGGGCTCCCGGATAGATTCGCGGGGGCCGACTTCGGTGTTCGCGTTTCGCTCCTGCAAACGCAGTCGCTTCGCTGCGTCCGGCTACGACAAATCCGTCACCCACAAGGGTGGTTTTTTCGAAGGCTTGCCTGCCTCTGCGCTACCATTTGCGGATGAGCGAACCCCATCCAACCGGCACCACCCACTTCGGCTACCGCGAAGTTCCGGTGGCCGAAAAACAGAAACTGGTCGGCGAGGTGTTTTCTTCCGTCGCCGGCAAGTACGACGTGATGAACGACCTGATGTCGTTCGGCATCCATCGCTGGTGGAAACGGTTCTTCGTTGCCACCTCCGGCATCCGCAAAGGCGATCGCGTGCTGGATCTCGCGGGCGGCACCGGCGACATCGCCGCGCTGTTGCTGCCGCGTGTGGGAGACCGGGGCGAAGTGGTCGTCGCCGACATCAACGCCGCGATGCTGCACGCGGGACGTGATCGCCTGCTGGATCGCGGCTTGCTGCAGGGCTTGCGCTGGGCGCAGGTGAACGCCGAAGCGCTGCCGTTCCCGGACGAATCCTTCGAGGCCGTGACCATCGCGTTCGGCCTGCGCAACGTCACCGACAAGGACCGGGCGCTGCGCGAGATGCAGCGCGTGCTGAAACCCGGTGGCCGCGCGCTGATCCTGGAGTTCTCGCGCGTCAACCAGGGCTGGCTGAAGCCGCTGTACGACTTCCATTCGTTCCAGGTGCTGCCGCGCATCGGCAAACTGGTCGCGCACGACGAAGGCAGCTATCGCTACCTCGCCGAATCGATCCGAAAACACCCGGACCAGCAAACGCTGAAGGCGATGATGGAAGCCGCCGGTTTCCGCAACGTGCAGGTGCGCAACCTGTCGGCCGGTATCGTGGCGATCCATCGCGGCTACAAGATCTGATCAACGTACGTTTCAGGGGGACCGATGCGCTACATGCTGGCGTTGCTGTTGCTGCTGGTTTCATCCGTGGCTTCGGCGCAGGTCTACAAATGCACGCATGGCGGGCAGGTCGCGTACCAGGACACGCCCTGCGCCAAGAGCGAGCAGGCCGTGCAGATGCACGTGGGCGCGGAGTCCGTCGACGACCTGCTCGGCTGTTTCAGCGTGACCCCGCAAAGCTGGGGCTCGAACAATTCGGATTTCATGATCCAGGTGCGCCAGACCGACGAGGACTACCAGTTGCGCGCGATCGGCAGCTACTGGGGTTCCTATTCGAGCGTGTTCAAGCTTCGCCGTGCCAACCGCCATGAACTGGAAGCCGTGAGCGAGTCGTCGCACATGCATTTGCGCAGCGGCTTGACGGTGAACTGGAATCCCGATCAGGAGCCCGCGCCGGTAGGCATTTACAGGGGCCAGGACAGCCACGGGCAGGTGCACTACATCATGTCCTTCCGCAACACGTGGGGACCGGCCCTGAAGATGGCGTGTCCCTAGAGTCACCGGACCATGCGCGAGCTGTATCCAGAAATCGAGCCGTACCGCAGCGAGCGATTTGCCGTCGGTGACGGCCACACGCTGTACGTGGAACAATGCGGCAACCCTGATGGCCTGCCGGTGGTTTTCCTGCACGGCGGCCCCGGCGCGGGTTTGTCGCTCTATCACCGGCGCTTTTTCGATCCCGCACGCTGGCGCGTGGTGTTGTTCGACCAGCGCGGTGCGGGCAAGTCCACGCCCTTCGCCGGCCTCGAAGCCAACACTACGCAGCATCTGCTGGATGACATCGAAAGGATTCGCGAACATCTCGGCATCGAGCGCTGGCTGGTGTTCGGCGGTTCGTGGGGTTCCACGCTGGCGCTCGCCTACGCCGAAACACATCCAGACCACGTGACCGGTCTGGTACTGCGCGGCATCTTCCTGGGCCGACCCGAGGAAATCCGCTGGCTGTACGAGGAAGGCGGCGCGTCGCGGATCTTTCCCGAAAAATGGCAACGCTTCGCTGCAGCGGTCCTGCCCGAGGAACGCGACGCGATGCTGGAGGCTTACTGGAAACGCCTGACCAGCGACGATGATGCGGTGCGCGTTGCCGCCGCGCGCGCATGGGGTGCGTGGGAAGGCAGCGCGATCGCGCTGGAGCCCAGCCCCGATGCCGAAGCCGAATTCTCTGCGCCGGAAGTGGCGGTGAGCCTGGCGCGCATCGAAGCGCACTTCTTCCGCAACCGGATGTTCCTGGAACCGAACCAATTGTTGCGCGACATCGGGCGCATCCGCCACATTCCGGGCGTGATCGTGCACGGTCGTTACGACATCATCTGTCCGGCGAAGACCGCGTTCGACCTGCACGAAGCATGGCCGGAGGCGGAATTCCACGTCGTGCTGGCGGGACACGCCGCCTCCGAGCCGGCCATCGTGGACAAACTGGTCGAAGCGACCGAAAGTTTTGTCGATCGTTTGGCCTGAGCCGCCCTTGCGCAAAAAACGGATGGCATGCCATTGCCTGGACTGGCAATCTTCGCGCATTCAACGATGGAGCCCGCCATGCTGACCCTGTTCGATTACCCGGCTTCGCAGAACGGCTGGAAGATACGCCAGTTGCTGCACCATCTCGGCAGCCCGTACCGCACCGAAATAGTGAGCATCTTCGAGGGCGCCGGGCGCGCCACCGAATACCTCGCCATCAATCCCACCGGCACGGTCCCGGCGATCCGGCTCGACGACGGTCGCACGCTGGCGGAGTCGAACGCGATCCTCGCGTACCTCGCCGACGGCACGCCGTACCTGCCGAGCGATCCGTTCGAGCGCGCCAGGGTACAGCAGTGGCTGCATTTTGAGCAGGAACGCGTGGAGTCGGTGATCGGTTCGCTGCGTTACTGGACGCTCACCGGGAAGCTGGCGCAGCGTTCGCCGGCGCTGGTCGAGGTGAAACGGGCAGGCGCGCTGCGCACGCTGGGCATCCTGGAACGCGAATTGTCCGCGCGTTCATTCCTCGCCAACGACCGCTACAGCATCGCCGACATCTCGGTATTCGCGTACGCCAGCCGCGCGGACGAAGCCGGCATTTCGCTGGATCCCTATCCGCACTTCCGCGTGTGGATCGCGCGCGTGCAGTCGCAGCCGGGATTCCTCGCGACGATGCACCCGTACAGCGAGGACCCGCACAGCGCCGACGAATTGCCGTGATGCCCGTAGCCCGGATGAAGGCGCGCAGCGCCGCAATCCGGGGCAGACCAGCACCCCGGATTGATTCGCGACATCCCTGTCGCTCATCCTTCGGACTGCCTTCGGCGTTCGCGTTGCAATCCTGCAAACGCAGTCGCTTCGCTACGTCCGGGCTACACGTTGCGTCAGGCCGCGCGCAAATCCTCGGTAACCTTGCCCCATTCCGCGACCTCGGCATCGTGCCCGGCATCGCGCCAGGTTTCCGCGAGCGCCGCGCGATACCAGTCCTGCATCGACGGCAGCGCCAACAGGCGTTTCGCGTAGGCGGTTGCCGCATCGTCCAGCGGTGGCGCATAGGTCTGGATGCGAAAGGCTACCGGTGCGTAAAACGCATCGGCCGCGCTGAAGTCCTTGCCGGCGAGGAATGGTCCGACGAAGCGCTGCAGGCCGTCGTTCCACAGCGCGTCCAGGCGCGCGAGGTCACGTTGCAATGCGGCGTCGATCCGATGCAACTTGACCCGGATGCCACAGTTCATGCCGCACTGCGTGCGCAGTGCCGTGAAACCCGAGTGCATTTCGGCGGCAGCGCAGCGCGCGAAGGCGCGCGCTGCCTTGTCGGCCGGCCATACACCCGGATGGGACTCGGCAAGATATTCCGTGATCGCCAGCGAATCCCATACCACCGTTGCGCCGTCGGTGAGGCAGGGCACCTTGCCGCTGGGCGAAAATGTCGTGAACGCCGGCCCGTGGAACGGCATGATTTTTTCTTCGAACGGGATCCCGAGTTCACGCAACAACACCCAGGGACGCAGCGACCACGACGAATAGTTCTGGTTGGCGATATACAGGGTCGGCATGCCGCGATCTCCGCGCGAGGAAAGCGCGGATTCTATGACGGCGGCGCGTGTGGATGTGCGCCACTTTCCGCACAGGCGCGGGACCCGGAGCGCTGGCATACTCGGGATTTCGCTTGTCACAGGAGCGCTCATGCGCCTGCTTTCCACCCTTGCCCTTGGCGCGTTCGTGCTGCCCGTCGCGGCGCAGGCCACCGCGGATCGACATTCCTACGCCCAGCCGGAGGAAGTTGTCGTCAATCACATCGACCTGAACCTCAAGCTCGATTTCCCGCACAAGCAACTTGACGGCGTCGCCACGCTCACGCTGGAGTGGAAAAGTGCATCGGCGCAGAACCTGGTGCTGGACACCGAAAACCTGAAGATCGCCTCGGTCGAGGCGCTGGACGGCAAGGGCCACGCCAGCGCGCTGAAGTACGAACTCGCGGCGGCCGTGCCGAACATGGGCTCGAAGCTCACCATTGCGGCGCCGGAGCATCCGCACGGGGTGCGGATCGCCTACACCACGTCGCCGGACGCCAGCGGCCTGCAATGGTTGACCGCCGCGCAGACCGCCTACAAGAAGCTGCCGTTCCTGTTCTCGCAATCGGAGGCCACCCACGCGCGCTCCTGGATCCCGCTGCAGGACTCTCCCGCGATCCGCTTCACCTACACCGCGCACGTCACCGCACCGAAAAACGTGCGCGTGGTGATGAGCGCGCCCAACGATCCGAAGCATCCGCTGGACGGTTCTTTCGACTTCGAACAGAAGCACCCGATTCCCTCGTACCTGATGGCGATCGGCGCCGGCGATCTCGACGTGCGTGAAACAGGTCCGCGCAGCGCGGTGTACGCCGAGCCTTCGGTGGTGGCGAAAGCCGCGCACGAGTTCGAAGACACCGAGAAGATGATCGAGACCACCGAGAAGTTGTATGGCCCGTACCGCTGGGGCCGTTACGACATCCTGGTCCTGCCGCCGTCGTTCCCGTTCGGCGGCATGGAAAATCCGAACATGACCTTCGCGACGCCGACGGTGCTTGTGGGGGACAAGTCGCTGGTGTCGCTGGTCGCGCATGAACTCGCGCACTCGTGGTCGGGCAATCTCGTCACGATGGCCACGTGGCGCGACGGCTGGTTGAACGAAGGCTTCACCACCTACGTGCAGGGTCGTGTCACCGAGGCGCTTTACGGCAAGGAACTGGCGGACGAAGAAAACCTGCTGGCGATCCGCAACCTCGAAAAGAACATCGGCGGCATGCCCGAGAACGCGCAGCGCCTCGCGCCGCAACCTCGCGACGTGGATGCCGACGACGAACTTTCCGATGTCGCCTACGACAAGGGTTCGTGGTTCCTGCGCACGCTGGAGCAGAAATTCGGGCGCGAGCGTTTCGACACCTGGTTGAAGAGCTACTTCAATCATTTCGCGTGGCACAGCATCACGACCGAGCAGATGCTGGCGTACCTGAAGCCCAACCTGATCGACAAATATCCCGGCAGGATGACTTGGGATGAGGTAAAGGAATGGGTGTACGGCGCCGGCATTCCGAAGGACGCACCGATTCCGGACTCGCCGCGCTTCGACGCGATCGACAAGGAACGCGCGGCGTTCCTCGCCGGCACGCTCGTTGCGCGCAAGCTCGATGCGAAAACCTGGAATACCCAGGAGTGGATGTATTTCCTCGACCGCCTGCCCGATGCGCCACCGCTCGCGAAGATGCAGCAGCTCGACACCGCATGGCACCTCACCGGCACGCCCAACGCCGAGATCGGGATGCGCTGGTACGTGCACGCGATCGCGGCGGGTGACAAGTCGGTGTGGCCCGCCGCCGCCGAGCACGTGGCGCGGATCGGCCGCCTGTACCTGACGATGCCGGTGTACAAGGCCTTCGTGCAGACGCCGGAAGGTTTCGTGTACGCCGAGAAGGTCTATGCGAAGGCGAAGCACGGCTACCACCCGCTGACGCAGATGGCGGTGGAGCGCTTGTTCGCGAAGGCGCGCGCGGCGCAGGAGCAGGCAGCCCCGACAGCCAGCAAGGGCTGAGCGATGTCGAACAATCCCGCCCGCGACGTGCTGCTCGCGCGACTGGGACGCCGCCTGAAGATCCTGGGCGGCGTGGTGATCGCGCTGGCGGTGATTGGATTGGGCGTGTACTTCATCGCGCCGCAATGGCTGCTGCGCGGCGCGATCGCATGGCAGACTTGGCGCGACGGCCTGCACCGGGCATCGGTGCAGGTCGGCGACACGCGCTGGGTATACGTCGAAGGCGGCAAGGAAAACGGACCGCCGCTGGTGCTGGTGCACGGCTTCGGCGGTTCGCACGCCGACTGGCTGCTGGCCGCGCGATACCTCGCCGGCAATTTCCGGGTGATCATCCCCGACCTGCCGGGCTGGGGTGCGTCCACGCGTTTGCCGAACGCCGACTACGGCTACGCTGCGCAGGTCGACCGCCTGCACGGCTTCGTCGAGGCGCTGCACCTCGGCGAAATCGCGATTGCGGGACACTCGATGGGCGGCGCGATCACGGGGCTTTACGCGGCGAAGTATCCGAAGGATGTCGCCGCGCTGGTGTTGATAGATTCGTCCGGCGTGCCGTTCAGGGAAAATGGCTTCGTGCGCGAACTCAAGGCCGGCAAGAGCCCGTTCGACATCGACGGTCGCGCGCAATTCCAGCATCTCGAGTCGATGCTGTTCGCCAAGCCGCCCTGGGTGCCGCCGCGCATCCAGGACGTGTTCATCGACAAGTCGAAGGACGAGCGCGCGTTCGACGACAAGGTGCTGCGCGAACTCGCGGCACCCGATGCGCGCAACGCGTTGCAGTCGAAACTACCCGACATCACCGCGCCGACCCTCGCGATCTGGTGCATGCAGGACCGGATCATCGACGTGTCCGCGCTGCAGGCGATCCGTGCCGGGCTCACGCACGCGCCCAATATCGGCGTCACCGAACTCACCGGCTGCGGCCACATGTCGATCATGGAAAAACCGCGCGAGGTCGCGCAGTCGATTACCCGCTTCGTGTTGCTGCCCTGATCGCCGCGTCCCGGCGCAGAGAGGCAGCGGCAGAACGTCGCATCACGCCAGCATGTCGGACTTCGGGAACAGCCCGCGTACCAGCAGGAAGAATCCGATGAGGACTTCCACGAGCCCTGCGATGATCGGCGCGTCGAGCACGAACACGCCGACCAGGCCGATCACGACCGCCGCGCCCCAACCGCCGAGCAGGACCTTCTCGTCGATGTTCTTGCGGAACAGCAGCGTGGTGACCAGCAGGATCGCGAACGCGACCGAGTGCAGCCAGGCCGTGTAGTCGTGGCGGCGTGACATGCCACGCGAATAGGCGACGGCCTTGTCATCGAGATGCCGGCCCGACACGTCGGACACCCGCTTCCATGCGTACAGCGGCGTCATGCCGTCGTAGCCGATCAGCACGTAGCGGTACATGCCGTCCGGCGCATTCGCCGGCGGCCCGAACGCGGGATTGACGGGAGGATCATCGCCGCGCGTGCCGGCGTAGCGCGCGTACCGCGATGGCGCGACGGAAGCCGACGGCGGCGGCAGCACGTAGCGCGATTGTCCCGGTGTCGCCGCATCGTCCATGCGCGCCAACGCAAGCGCCAGCGAGGAATTGCCCTGCGTGACCATGGCGGATTCGCCGTCCGGGGAAATCGCGATCGTCCGCGGATCGCCATCCACGCCCTTATCGTCCACCATCGCGATGTGCACGACCTGGTTGCGCGGCTCCTCGTCCACCACGCGATAGCGTTGCTGCGACGACTTGTCGCCGGACTTCATCGCGGTGAAGGTACCCGAACCCATCGAATCCACGGGCCCAAAGAACTCCTCGTTACCGTCGCTGGTCGCCCAGTGGCCGACCAGTCGATGTGCGGGCGAACCGAGCTTGCTCAAGTCCGGTGTGCGCTGGCACGCAGCCACTCCGATGCACGCCACCAGCACGGCGACGAACCGCATCCACGCCTTCATCGGATTCCCCTTGCGAGCCGCCCGCGCGGCCGGGTGAAGCTAGCGGCGCGCGCGATCGAGCGTCAAGCGCCGGGCGCGATCAGCCGTTCCATCTCCGCCTTGAGGATGGCGCCGTGTTCGCGCAGCCAGTCACGCTGGGCCTGGTAGCCCGGCATCAGTTCGCCGACGCGCGCCCAGAAACGCGGCGAGTGGCTGCGCACCTTGAGGTGACACATTTCATGCACCAGCACGTAGCGCAGCGCGGCGGGCGGGGCGAGCGCCAAGGCGAGATCGAGGGTGATGCGGTCACGCGCGTCGAGGCTGCCCCACAAACTTTTCAGCGACTTGATGCGAAGCCCGGTCGGCGCGGCATCGAGGCTTTCGGAAGCATGCGCCATCCAGCGCGAGAGATCGCGGCGCATGTGGGTTTCGAGGAACGCGGCGAGCAGGTTGCGCGCGGCGGGCATCGCGGTGGTGAACGGACGCGGCACATGCAGCCGCAACTCGTCACCGAGATATTCGATGCGGGGGTATTCGCTTTCGCGCCAAGTGAGTTCGATGCTCTCGCCGCGCAACGGGATCAGCGTCGGCACGCCGGGTTTCAGCGGCGGGGGACCGCGGCGCGGCACGCGCAGTTCGGATAGCTTGCGCTCCAGCCAGTCGCTGTTTTCACGCAGGAACGCGTACACCTGCGCGGGGTGGGTTCCGCGCGGATACGAGATGCGCGCACCGTGCGAGGTGACCGACAGGCGCAGGCGACGCGCACGCGGGTGCATGGCCTTCAGCACCTTGATGGTGCCGCCCTTGCCCGTCGCCAGTTCCAGGAAGTCGCCTTGCGGAATCATGCAGCCTTCTTGCCCTCATCGGGGCGTTCCAGCCCGAACCACTGCTCCAAACCCTCGAACATCCGTTCGAGTTCCAGCGTCATCAGCGCGAAACGCGCGTCCAGCTCGGCTTCGGCCGAGTCGCGCCCGTCGGCGTCGAGCGAATCCTGCACGACGTCGAGAAAGCGCAACTTGCGGATCACCAGATCCTCGCCGAGCACGAAACTGGCGCGATCGTCGAACTGCAAGCCAAGCTGGAACACCTGCTTGCCCTGTTTCAAATGCGCCCGAACCTCGGCGCTTTCAAGCTCCTGTTTGCGGCAGCGGATGATGGCCCCGCCAGCCGGGTCGCGCAGCTCGCACTCGTCGCCGAGATTGAGTCCCGACGGTAGCTTGCCATGCGCCAGCCACTGGGTCATCAGGGCGCGCGGGGTTTCCGCGGCGGCCAGCGGCTGGGCCGGAAAGCTGCCCAGCGCCTCGCGCAGCGCGGTCAGGGCCGTTTCGGCGGCCTTGCGGCTGGCCGTGTCCAGCACCAGCCAGCCGTTTTTCGAATCCAGATAAGCGTTTAGCCGCGACGGCCGGACGAAGGCCTGGGGCAGCAGGGTATCCAGCACCTCGGCCTTGATGGCCCGGCGCTGGCGTCCGCCGACCGGCCGGCCGCGGCGTTCAGCTTCCTTGCGCAGGCGCTTGCCCAGCTCGGCGTTGATCACCGCCGCCGGGAGCAGCTTTTCCTCGGTGCCAAGGGTGACCAGGGTGGCCTTGCCGACGGTGTGGCTCAGGACTTCGGATTCTGGTCCGAACGGCGATACGAACCCGCGCGTGGCCACCTCCAGCGGGCCGCAGGCGCGCAAGGCGTGGTCGGCCAAGGCCGCCTCCAGATCTTTCAGCGATTTGGCGACGGAGGGCGAGAAGCGGAACAAGGTGAGGTTGCGGAAGAACATTCGAAGAGCCGGGGCCTGGAGGAGGATCGTGAGGAGGGCGGAAACGAGGATCCAGTGAAACGCGTGCATCGGAACTGGCACTCCCGCTACCCGTCCCCCGCTTCACCCGATAGCCAATCATGAGCATCGGTCGGCACCGTCTCACCGCGTGCGCCGAGCGAGGCGAAATCGAACAATCCGATGTCCGCCAGATGCGACGGCGCAACGTGCGACAGCGCGCGAAACATGATTTCGCTGCGGCCGGGGTGGTCGCGTTCCCACGCATCCAGCATCCGCCGCACCTCCTTGCGCTGCAGGTTTTCCTGCGAACCGCACAGGTTGCAGGGGATGATCGGGAACGCACGCTGCTCGGCATATTCGGCAATCTCGGCCTCGCGGCAATACGCCAGTGGCCTGATCAGCACGTGCTTGCCATCATCCGACAGAAGTTTCGGCGGCATCGCCTTCAGCGTGCCGCCATGAAACAAGTTCAGGAAAAACGTCGCGAGGATGTCGTCGCGATGATGCCCCAGCGCGATCTTGTTGAAACCCTCGCGTTCCGCGAACGCGTACAACGCGCCGCGCCGCAGCCGCGAGCACAGGCTGCACATCGTCTTGCCTTCGGGCACGACGCGCGTGACCACGCTGTAGGTGTCCTGCTCGATCACGTGGCACGGCACGCCGCGTGCGCGGCAGTAATCCGGAATCACGTGTTCCGGAAAACCCGGCTGCTTCTGGTCGAGGTTCACCGCGGCCAGCTCGAACCGCACCGGCGCCTTCGCCTGCAACGACAGCAGCAGGTCCAGCAGGGTCCACGAATCCTTGCCGCCCGACAGGCACGCCATCACCCGGTCGCCGTCCTCGATCATTCCGAAGTCGGCGATCGCGCGGCCGGCCGCGTGGCGCAGGCGCTTGGCGAGGCGCGCGGCTTCGTGCGCCTGCTTGCGGGCGTGGGTGCGGAGTGGGTGTTCGACGGCGTGCATGAACGGGCCAGTTTAGCGTGCCCGGCGGCGGCGCTACACTGCCGCCATGCACTCCGAGAACGATCCCGCCGTGCTGGTCCGGCGCCTGGCCGAGTTGCGCGAGGAACACCGCGACCTCGATGCGGCCATCGCCAAGCTCGCCGGCGATGCCTCCTGCGACCAGTTGCAGTTGAGCAGGCTGAAAAAGCGCAAGCTCAAGCTGAAGGACATGATCGCGTATTTCGAGAACAAGCTGATCCCCGACTTGGATGCCTGAGCCCGTCACGCTGGAAAACCATCACGTCCGGCTGGAGCCGCTGACACTCGATCACGTTCCCGGCCTCGAAGCTGCCGCTGCCGACGGCGAGCTTTGGAACCTGCGCGTCACCTACGTGCCGCCACCGGGCGCGATGCGGGCGTATGTCGAAGCGGCGCTGGCCATGCAGGCGGCTGGAGATTCACTGCCGTTCGCGGTGCGCGACAAGCGCGACGGCGCGATCGCGGGCAGCACGCGTTATTACGACTACAAGTCCGATGTGCCGCGCATCCTGATCGGCTATACGTGGTATGGCGCGAGCCGTCAGCGCAGCCATGTCAACACCGCCTGCAAGCTGCTGCTGGTCGATCATGCGTTCGCCGAACTCGATTGCGCGGCGGTCGGCTGGGAAACCGACATCCTCAACACCCGTTCGCAGCACGCCATCGAGCGGCTGGGCGCGCACCGTGACGGCGTGCTGCGGCAGCACAAGCGTCGCCACGACGGCACGATCCGCGACAGCGTCGAGTATTCGATCATCGCGCCGGAGTGGCCGGCGTTGCGGCTCAAACTGGCGACGAGGCTCGGACGTTGATGGCGCGACGCGCGGATGGTGTCGGCCTTCCGCCGATGAAGCCGGCGTCAGCCCAACCTGCATGGCGAACGAAGGTTGGGCTGAGCGCATGCGAAGCCCAACGAATGCGCGAGCCACGTTGGGCTTCCGCCGATGAAGCCCGGCGCCAGCCCAACCTACATTGCGAGTATAGGTTGGGCTGAATGCAATGAAGCCCAACGCAAGGGCAGCGCTGAATTGCCGCCACAGGCAGCGGTTTATTCCGTGGGTTCGCCGGCCACCACGTCGGGCGTGATCTTCAGGATCGACTGCCGCACTTCGCGCGCGAGAATCAGGCGCGCATCGCGGGCGACGTCGTTCAGCACCGCGTCGAATTCGAGCTTGCCATCTTCATCGGTCCAGATGATCCGCCGCTCGCGCAGCTTGTGGATGAAGCCGCGGAACAGGCTCTTGTCGAAGAATTCCGGCGCGCTCTGCTGGTACAGCAGCGACAGTCGCTGTGCAGCGAGCTGGCACAGGTTTTCCAGCTGTCCCGCGGTCAATGTGTGCGGTCCGTTCTTCACCAGCGCGGCGACCGCGATGTAATAGCGTTCGAACGCCTGCAGCAGGCAGTGCGCGAGCAGGCGCAACTGGTAGGCGTCGTCCTCGCGGCCGGCTGCGAGGTGCAAGAGGCGGCCTTCGCCGCCCGCCAGCAGACCACGCGCGATCAGAAAATCGATCAGCGCTTCGATGCGCGCCGTGAAACCATCCGCGTCCCACGGCAAAAACAGTTCGGACTGGATGAACGGATATACCGCACGGCCCAGCCGCGCCACCGCCTCACGCGCAATGCGCCGGTTGTTGATGAAGCAGCACGCCACCCACGCGCCGGCCGCGAACAGGTGCAGCACGTTGTTGCGGAAGTAGGAAAGCAGCACTGCCTTTTCGCCTTCCACCGCCAGGACGTCGCCGAGCGGATGCTTGATGCGGCGGATCCAGCCCATCTGCTCGGCGTATGCCACGATGTCGGCGGGCGCCATCGGCGTCACCGTGGTTCGGTCCGAATACGGCAACTCGATCAGGATCGCCTTCATCAATTCGATATGCGCGACCAGGTCCGCTTCGGCCAGCGCGTGCCTCGGCGAGGCGAGCAGCGCCAGCGCGATCAAATTGATCGGATTCACGTCGGCGGCGCGGTTGGTGTTCACGAGGATTTGCTCGCCCAGTTGGTCGAGCGCGCGATTCAGCCATTCCGGCTTGCTGTCGGGACTGTCGCCGACCCTGCGCCAATCCGGATTGGCGGCGTCCAGCAGCGCGGTCAGTTCGATCGGCTCGCCGAAATTCAGCGTGACGCGGCCGTAGTGCTGGCGCAGCGCCTTGCGCCCGCCGCGCAACAGCGCGAGCCAGGTTTCCTTTTCCTTCTTCTGGCCCGACAGCTCGCCGATGTAGGCACGGCCTTCCATCAGTTTTTCGTAGCCGATGTAGACCGGCTGGAACAGCACCGGCCGGCGCGGCGCGCGCAGGAAGGCGCGCACCGTCATCGACAGCAGGCCAAAGCGCGGCGCCAGCAGGCGCCCGGTGCGCGAGCGGGTGCCTTCCACGAAGTATTCGATCGGCACCCCGCGTTCGATCAGTTGCGCCATGTACTCCTTGAAGATCACCGAGTACAGCGCGTTGCCCTTGAAGCTGCGGCGCAGGAAGAACGCGCCGCCCTTGCGCAGGAACGTGCCCAGCACCGGCAGGTTCAGGTTCACGCCGGCCGCGATGTGGGGCACCACCACGCCGCTCATGTGGAGCTGGTACGACAACAATAGGTAGTCGGCGTGGCTGCGGTGGCTCGGCACGTACACCACTTCGTAACCGGGCGCGATTGCGCGCAGCGTATCGAAATGGTGCATCGCGATGCCGTCGTACAGCTTGTTCCAGAAATTGGAAAGCAGGAACGACATCGAACGCACGAACGGCGGCGAATAGTC
>JBQCCP010000021.1:0-4709 GCA_051962095.1 Rhodanobacteraceae bacterium | reverse complement strand
CCCGTTCCAGGGCTGGCACTTCGGCTGGTTCTCGCAGCCGGGCTGGTGGTGGCTGTTCCTGAAGTTCTTCGTGTTCGCGACGTCGCTGCTGTGGCTGCGCGCGACCTTCCCGCGCTACCGCTACGACCAGATCATGCGGCTCGGCTGGAAGGTGTTCATCCCGATTTCGATCGCATGGATTTTCGTGGCGGGTCTGTTCCGTTTCTTCGGCGTGGTGACGATAGGGCACTAGGGCTAGCCAATGCCATGCCAAGTGGTCGCGCCGTCGGCCATTTGCCTGCAGGGCAAGGAAGAGCGAGGAAGATGTATGTCGATACATAGACGAGTGATGACGCAGCCATGCGGGCAAATGGCCCGGCCCGGAGGGTTGCTCCGCAGCGGCCGCCATCCATCGGCGCGCGCCTTGTCCAGAGAACCACTCTGGCGCTGCGGCGCGCCCCTCCTCTGGCGACCACTGCGGGAGCAACGCGATCCGCTTGGCATGGCATTGGCAGGCCCTGAATGAAACGAGTGATTGACTATCTCAAGAGCTTGATGTTGCTGGAACTCGCGGCGGGGCTGTGGGTGACGCTGAAGTACCTGTTCAAGCCCAAGTACACGCTGCGTTTCCCGATGGAAACCATTCCGCGTTCGGTGCGTTTTCGTGGGCTGCACGCGCTGCGTCGCTATCCCAACGGCGAGGAGCGCTGCATCGCGTGCAAGCTGTGCGAGGCGGTGTGCCCGGCGCTCGCGATCACCATCGATTCCGCGCCGCGCGCATCGGATGGCCAGCGCCGCACCACGCGCTATGACATCGATCTCTTCAAGTGCATCTATTGCGGCTTCTGCGAGGAAAGCTGCCCGGTCGATTCGATCGTGCTGACCGATATTTTGGAATACCACATGGAACGCCGCGGCGAAAACATCATCACCAAGCCGCAACTGCTGGCGATGGGCGACCGCTTCGAGGCGAGCATTGCAGCCAATCGCGCCGTGGACGCGGCGTACAGGTGAGGGGGCAGACCCGTATGAATCACTCGATCTTCCAGATGGTCTGCTTCATCGCCTTCGCCGTGGTCGCGGTGGGCGCCGCGCTCGCTGTGGTGTCGGTGAAGAACACCGTGCACGGCGTGCTGGCGCTGGTGCTGACGTTCTTCTCCACGGCCTGCCTGTGGATGCTGGCCGAGGCCGAATTTCTCGCGCTGGCGCTGGTGGTGGTGTACGTCGGCGCGGTGATGGTGCTGTTCCTGTTCGTGGTGATGATGCTGGACATCGACCTCGAACCGATCCGCGAGGGCTTCATCAAGTACCTGCCGATCGGCATCGGCGCCGCGGTGATCATGCTGGTCGAGATGCTGGGCATCATCGGCGTGAAGGCGTTCGACGTGCAGGCCGGCCCGAACCCCGCGGGCACGTCCAACATCGAGTGGCTGGGCACGGCGTTGTTCACGCACTTCCTGCTGCCGTTCGAGATCGCGGCCCTGATCCTGACCGTGGGTCTGGTCGCGGCGGTGGTGCTGGCGCTGCGGGTGCGCAGCTTCTCCAAGCGCCAGAATCCGGCCGCGCAGTCGGCGGTGGACGCACGGGGACGCGTGCGCCTGGTCAAGATGGCCACCGTGGAGTCCGCGGCCGTCGAACCCGTCCGGGAGGAGCCACAGGCATGAGCATCCCCCTTTCCTGGTACATCGTGTTCGCGACGGTGCTGTTCTGCATCTCGATCGCGGGCATCTTCATCAACCGCAAGAACGTGATCGTGTTGCTGATGTGCATCGAGCTGATGTTGCTCGCCGTCAACACCAACTTCGTCGCGTTCTCGCGCTTCCTCGGCAATCCGTCGGGACAGGTGTTCGTGTTCTTCATCCTGACGGTGGCGGCGGCCGAATCGGCCATCGGGCTCGCCATCGTGGTGTTGATGTTCCGCAACCGTCGCACGATCAACGTCGACGAAATCGATTCGCTGCGTTACTAGGAGACGCCGGATGCCACATCGCTCCGTACGATGCCGCGCCTCCTTCGACGCGGCCAGCCGGGAAAACATTGTGCTGCATGAGGTGCAAGCGTGATCAGCCAGAATCTCCTGATAGTGCTGGCGATCGCGCCGCTGGTCGGTGCGTTGATCGCGGGACTGCTGCGCAACCAGGTCGGCCGCGCGGGCGCAGCGGGCATCGCGATCGTGTCGGTGGCGATTTCGTTCGCGCTGTCCTGCGTGGTGTTCTACCGGCTGGTGTGGGGCGGGGCGCCGGTGTTCAACGCCGACGTCTACACCTGGCTCGAAGTCGGCAAGCTCACGATCGGCATCGGCTTCCTGGTCGACCGGCTGACCGCGCTGATGCTGGTGGTGGTGACCTTCGTGTCGCTGATGGTGCACATCTACACCATTGGCTACATGCGCGACGATCCGGGTTTCCAGCGCTTCTTCGCCTATATCGCGCTGTTCACCTTCTCGATGCTGCTGCTGGTGCTGGCCAACAACTTCCTGCAGTTGTTCATCGGCTGGGAGCTGGTGGGCCTGGTGTCGTACCTCCTGATCGGGTTCTGGTTCGAACGCCCCAGCGCGAGTTTCGCCGCGCTGAAGGCGTTCATCGTGAACCGCGTGGGCGACTTCGGTTTCATCCTCGGCATCGCCTGCGTGCTGTACGCGTTCCACACGCTGGACTACGGCACGGTATTCGCGAACGCGGACACCTTGTCCGGCCGCACCATCGAGGTGATCGGCGGGCATCCGTGGTCGCTGGCGACATTGATCTGCCTGCTGCTGTTCGTGGGTGCCTGCGGCAAGTCGGCGCAGGTGCCGTTGCACGTGTGGCTGCCGGATTCGATGGAAGGCCCGACGCCCATCTCCGCGTTGATCCACGCGGCCACCATGGTCACCGCCGGCATCTTCATGGTGGCGCGGATGTCACCGTTGTACGAAATGTCCACGACGGCGCTGTCGGTGGTGCTGATCGTGGGCGCGACGACCGCGTTCTTCATGGGCCTGGTCGGCATCGTGCAAAACGACATCAAGCGCGTGATCGCGTATTCGACATTGTCGCAGCTCGGCTACATGGTGGCGGCGCTGGGCGTGTCGGCCTACGCGGCCGGCATCTTCCACCTGATGACCCACGCGTTCTTCAAGGCGCTGCTGTTCCTCGGCGCGGGCTCGGTGATCGTGGCGATGCACCACGAGCAGGACATGCGCCGGATGGGCGGCCTGCGCAAATACATGCCGATCACCTGGATCACGATGTGGCTCGGCTCGCTGGCGTTGTGCGCGGCGCCGGGTTTCTCGGGGTTCTTCTCGAAGGACCAGATCATCGAGGCGGTGGGCGAAGCGCACATCGTGGGCGCGACCTACGCGTATTGGTGCGTGCTGCTGGGCGTGTTCGTGACGGCGCTGTACAGCTTCCGCCTCTTGTATATGACCTTCCACGGCAAGGAACGGTTCAAGGTTGTGGGCGAGGGACATGGCCGCGTCGAAGGCGGTCCGCACACCAAGTCGACCTCGGACGATCCGCATCACGCGCACAATCCGGGCGAACTCGAGCATCCGCCCAAGGAATCGCCGTGGGTGATCACCGTGCCGCTGGTGCTGCTGGCGATTCCGTCGGTGCTGATCGGCTGGGTCGCGATCAAGCCGCTGCTGTACGGCGGCTGGTTCGGCAGCGCGATCAGGGTGCTGCCCGGCCACGACGTGCTGGCGCACATGGCCGATGAATTCCACGGCACCGTGCCGATGTTCTGGCACGCGTTCCTGAGTGCGCCGTTCTGGATCGCGGTTGCGGGCTTCCTGGTCGCGACCTACGTGTACGTGTTCAATCCCGCCGTCGCCGATCGCGCGGCGCGGATGTTCCTGCCGATCTTCAAGATGCTCACCCGCAAGTACTGGGTGGACGAGGTGTACTACAACCTGTTCGCGCGCGGCGGCGTGAAGCTGGGCCGCGCATTCTGGAAGGGAGGCGACCGCACGATGCTGGACGGCGTGATGATCGACGGTTCGGCATCCATGGTCGAGCGCGGTTCGCGCGTGTTCCGCCGGCTGCAGACCGGTTTTCTCTATCACTACGCGTTCGCGATGATCGTGGGTTTGATCCTGCTGCTGGGCGGGCTGTGGTTCTGGGGGTTGCGATGAACTCGTGTGCTGACGTCGGAAACCGGTTCCCGGTCCCCGATTCCCGGTCCCTCATCAAGGAACCCGCATGAGCACCTGGCCCATCCTCAGTGTCCTGATCTGGTTTCCGTGCCTCGGCGCGATCCTTGTGCTGCTGGCCGGCAGCGCGCGTCCGCATGTGGCGCGCTGGCTGACGCTGGCGTTCACCGTCGTCACCTTTGCGTTGAGCCTGGTGATGCTGGCGCAGTATCAGATCGGCCCCGGCGGCTTCCAGTTGCAGGAAAACCTGCGCTGGATTCCCGGCATCAACACCAGCTATCACCTCGGTGCCGACGGCATCGCGGTGGCGCTGATCGTGCTGACCACCTTCACCTCGATCCTGGTGATCGCCGGTGCGTGGCAGGTGATCAAGGACAAGGTGCACCAGTACATGGCCGCGATGCTGGTGCTGGAAGGCCTGCTGATCGGCGTGTTCTGCGCGATGGACGCACTGCTGTTCTACCTGTTCTTCGAAGCCATCCTGATCCCGATGTTCTTCCTGATCGGCATCTGGGGCGGTCCGCGCCGCGTGTACGCGACGCTGAAGTTCTTCATCTACACGTTCTTCGGTTCGATCTTCTTCCTGATTGGTCTTTTGTAC
>JBQCCP010000020.1:0-3489 GCA_051962095.1 Rhodanobacteraceae bacterium | reverse complement strand
ACTCATCCACGATCTGAAGAACTGCAATCCGTGTGCGTCGATTTCGGTGAAGCTGGTGTCGGAGGTCGGCGTCGGCACGGTGGCCGCGGGCGTCGCCAAGTGCAAGGCCGACCACGTGGTGATCGCCGGCCACGATGGCGGGACCGGCGCCTCGCCGTGGTCGTCGATCCGGCATGCCGGCACGCCGTGGGAACTCGGCCTGGCCGAGACGCAACAGACGCTCGTTATCAACCGATTGCGCGGGCGCATCCGTGTGCAGGCCGACGGCCAGATGAAAACCGGGCGCGACGTGGTGATCGGCGCGCTGCTGGGCGCCGACGAGTTCGGCTTCGCCACCGCGCCGCTGGTGGTGCAAGGCTGCATCATGATGCGCAAGTGTCACCTCAACACCTGCCCCACCGGCGTCGCCACCCAGGATCCCTTGCTGCGCCGCCGCTTCACCGGCCAGCCCGAACACGTGGTGAATTATTTCTTCTTCGTGGCGGAGGAAGCGCGCAAGCTGATGGCGCAACTCGGCATCCGCCGTTTCAACGACCTGGTCGGACGCGTCGACCTGCTCGACATGCGCGCCGGCATCGAGCATTGGAAGGCGAAGGGGCTGGACTTTGCGCGGGTTTTCCATCGCCCCGAGGTACCAGGCGACATCGCGCGTTGCCACGCGGAGGAGCAGGACCACGGCTTGGGCCGTGCGTTGGACCACGTGTTGATCCAGAAGGCGCAGCCGGCGCTCGAGCGCGGCGAGAAAACCCGCTTCATCGTCGACGTGCGCAACGTGAACCGCAGCGTGGGCGCGATGCTGTCGGGCGAAGTCGCGCGCCGTTACGGTCACGAGGCTCTGCCCGACGATACCATCCACGTGCAACTCGACGGCACCGCGGGACAGAGTTTCGGCGCCTTCCTCGCACGCGGCATCACGCTGGATCTGGTCGGCGAGGGCAACGACTACGTCGGCAAGGGCTTGTCCGGCGGGCGCATCATCGTGCGTTCTCCGAACGATTTCCGCGGCTTCGGACCCGACCACATCATCGTTGGCAACACCGTCCTGTACGGCGCCACCGATGGTGAGGCGTATTTCAATGGCGTCGCGGGCGAGCGCTTCGCGGTGCGCAATTCCGGCGCGCGCGCGGTGGTGGAAGGCGTGGGCGACCACGGCTGCGAATACATGACTGGCGGCACCGTGGCCGTGCTCGGCAAAACCGGGCGCAACTTCGCGGCGGGCATGTCGGGTGGCGTGGCCTACGTGTACGACCCGAAAGGCGAATTCGAACGGCGTTGCAACTTCGCGATGATTGCGCTGGAGCCGGTGCTGTCCGGCGTGGAACAGGAATTGCGCGTGCCGCGGGAACACTGGCACGTGCCGGTGCGCGGCAGCGCGTCCGCCACCGACGAGACCATCCTGCGCCAGTTGCTGGACGCGCACTTCCGCTACACCGGCAGCTTCCGCGCCAAGGAAATTCTCGCCGACTGGGCGAACACGCGCGCGCATTTCGTGAAGGTGATGCCGCACGAATACCGGCGCGCGCTGGCCGAATCAAAGCGGAAAAATGTCGTTCCGATGGTGGAAAACGCAAACGCGTAGGGCGGGTCTCGACGCGCCGAAATGCAAGTGTCGCAACGGCGGGCCAGGGCCCGCCCTACGGAAATCTGACGATGGGCAAGATTACCGGCTTTCTCGAATTCGAGCGCGAAACGGAAACCATCGAAGCACCGGCCGTACGCAAGCGCCACTGGCGCGAGTTCGCGCGCGGACTCGACGACGAGCCCGCCCGCCGGCAGGCCGCACGCTGCATGGATTGCGGCATTCCCTTCTGTCATCACGGCTGCCCCGTCCACAACGTCATCCCGGATTTCAATGATCTCGTTTACCGGCAGGACTGGAAACGCGCGCTGGACGTGCTGCATGCCACCAACAATTTTCCCGAGTTCACCGGACGCATCTGCCCCGCGCCTTGCGAGGCCGCCTGCACCTTGAACATCGCCGTCGACCCGGTGGGCATCAAGTCGATCGAACACAAGATCATCGATCGCGGCTGGGAAGAAGGCTGGGTGGTGCCGCGGCCGCCCGCGCGCAGGACCGGCAAGCGGGTGGCGATCGTGGGCAGCGGCCCCGCGGGGCTCGCCGCCGCGCAGCAGCTCGCGCGGGTCGGCCATGACGTCATCGTGTTCGAGAAGAATGATCGCGTGGGCGGCCTGCTCCGTTACGGCATTCCCGATTTCAAGCTGGAAAAACACCTCGTCGATCGCCGCATCGAACAGATGCGCGTCGAGGGCGTCGTGTTCCGCACCGGCGTGTACGTGGGCGCGTCACGGGACGCAACGGGCTGCGACGCGGTGCAAACGATCACGCCATCGCAACTTCACGATGACTTCGATGCGGTGATCCTCGCAGGCGGCGCGAAAACGCCGCGCGATCTGCCGTTGCCCGGCCGCGAACTTGCCGGCGTGCATTTCGCGATGGAGTTCCTGCCGCAGCAGAATCGTCTCAATGCCGGCGACGAGGTG
Organism: Rhodanobacteraceae bacterium; assembly: GCA_051962095.1. Lineage (GTDB taxonomy): Bacteria > Pseudomonadota > Gammaproteobacteria > Xanthomonadales > Rhodanobacteraceae > 66-474. Next base: position 987 of record JBQCCP010000020.1, on the reverse strand, counting down.
CCCCGGCAAATCGTGGCAACTGGCAAGCACGTCGTGGTGATCGGCGGAGGCGACACCGGTTCCGATTGCGTTGGCACGTCCAATCGACAGGGCGCGGCTTCCGTCACCCAGTTCGAATTGCTGGCGCAACCGCCCGCACGGGAAGACAAGGCACTCACGTGGCCGTACTGGCCGCTCAAATTGCGCACCTCCAGTTCGCACGAGGAAGGCTGCCGGCGCGACTGGTCGGTCGGGACCCGATGCTTCAACGATGATGGACAAGGCCGCGTGAAGAGCCTCACCGCGGTGCGATTGCAGTGGAAGACCCGGGAAATGACGGAGATCGCCGGCAGCGAATTCGAGATCCGCGCCGACCTGGTGCTGCTGGCGATGGGCTTCGTTTCGCCAGTGCGAAAGATGCTCGACGCGTTCGGCGTCGAACGCGACGCACGCGGCAACGCGAAAGCGGCACCCGATGGCGCGGCCGGTTACCGCACCAGCGTCGACAAGGTGTTCGCCGCCGGCGACATGCGCCGCGGTCAGTCGCTGGTGGTGTGGGCGATTCGCGAAGGACGCCAATGCGCGCGCGCGGTGGACGCATACCTGATGGGAACGACGGCGCTTCCGTATTAGGCCGGCCGCAACAGCAGCCGCCAGTCGTTGCCGACACGACGCTGCTCGACAACGTGCAGGTGATGGCGCGCGGCCATGTCGGGCAGCGGCGGCAGCGCCAGCAACGGCCGCGCGCCGTCGCCCAGCAGGACAGGCGCGACGTACAACAGCAATTCGTCGGCGAGGCTTTGCTCAACCAGCGTGCCGCACAACACGGGGCCGGCTTCGACCTGCAATTCGTTGACATGTCGATCCGCCAGCATTCCTAGCGCCGCGGCAAGATCGAGGCGGCAGTTAGTATCGATCGGCAATTCCGCAAGTTCGACCCGAACGTAGCGCCCATCCGTAGGTTTCATGCCAGGCGCATGCAGCACCAGCGTCGGTGCGCTGCCGTCG